>CAZLBF010000264.1:0-4645 GCA_964557495.1 uncultured Myxococcales bacterium
CGCGCGACCTCGCGCACGGCCTCGACGCAGTCCTTGTCGACCTCGATGCCGCTCAGGGCCTCGGTCGCGACGGCGATGCGCAGGCGGCCCGGGTCGGCGCCGATCTCCGCGAGATAGGGGCGCGCTTGCGGCGGCGCCCAGTACGGATCGCCGAGATCGGGGCCCGCGGTGGCGTCGAGCAGCGCCGCGCTGTCGCGCACGGAGCGCGAGACGCAGTGCTCGGAGACGAAGCCGCTCATCATCTCGCCCAGGTCCGGGCCGAGCGGGTTGCGCGCGCGCGTGGGCTTGAGGCCGAAGAGTCCGCAGCAGGAGGCCGGAATCCGGATCGAGCCCCCGCCGTCGTTGGCGTGCGCGAGCGGCACCATCCCCGAAGCCACGGCCGCGGCCGAGCCGCCGCTCGATCCGCCCGTCGAACGGCGGGTGTCCCACGGGTTCCTGCATTGGCCGAGAAAGTGCGACTCGCAGGTGGGCAGAATGCCCAGCTCCGGCGTGTTGGTCTTGCCGAGGGTGATCAGCCCGGCTCGCTTCTGCCGCACGACGAGCTCACTGTCGCGCGCGGCGATGAAATCCCTGGCGAAGGCCGTTCCCGACGTCTGTCGCACGCCGCCGTAGGTGGCGCCGATATCCTTGAGCAGGAACGGCACGCCGCGGAATGGGCCGTCGGGGAGATCGCCCCGCGCCGTCTCGCGGGCTTGCTCGTACATCGGCAGGATCACGGCATTGAGCTCGGGATTCAGCCGCTCGATGCGCTCGATGGCCGCGTCGACGAGCTCGATCGGCTCGACCTCGCGTCGGCTTACCAGCTCGGCCTGTGAGGTTGCGTCGAGAAACGCGAGCTCGTCGGAAGTGGTCACGCTGATCCCCTCTCTGCGGTTGGCTCGTCGAGTCCCGGGCCTCTGGCGACGAGAGCCCCCGGCACCGGGCACCCGCGCAACGATACCCCGGGCCGGGTGTCCGTGCCCAGCGCCTGGAGCAGACTCGAACCCGGGGCTCCCGGGGAGACGGTGTATGCTCTCGCACGCGTGGTCCACGGCCGCAGAGGAGCAGCCATGAGCGAGGCGAGAGACAAGCCGACACCCGATCCCGGCGAGGTTGCGCAGCTCGCGTTCAGCGTCTGGGGGTACAAGCAGGGGGAGCTGGTCTCCCTGATGATTCACCTGGGGGACCGTCTCGGTCTCTACCGGGCGCTCGACGGTGCCGGCCCACTGACGGCGGCGGAGCTGGCGCGGAAGACGGAGCTCCACGAGCGCTGGGTGCTCGAGTGGCTGCGGGGCCAGGCGGCGGCCCGCCTGCTCACCTATCACGACGAGGACCGCTTCGAGCTGACTCCGGCGGGCAGTGCCGTGCTCGCGGACGAGGAGGGCAGCCTGGCCTTCGCCGCGGGGGCCTTCGGGGAGGGGACCCACCCCGACATGGTCGAGCGCCTGGCGGGCGCGTTCAAGACGGGCATCGGACTCACCTTCGACGACCTCGGACCGACCGCCCCGCACCGGACGGAGCGGATGCTCGGGCCGTGGGCTCGACTCGCGTTGGTGCCGCAGATCCTCCCCGCGCTCGACGGCGCGGTCGACAAGCTCGAAGCTGGCGCGCAGGTGGCAGACGTCGGCTGCGGAGCGGGCATCGCGCTCCTCACCCTGGCCAAGGCCTACCCGCGCTCCCGCTTCCTGGGCTACGACCCCTCGCGACACGCCATCGATCGCGCGCGCGTCAACGTGCGGGAGGCGGGACTCTCGAACGTCGAGTTCGAAGCCGTCAGCGGCGAGGAGATCCCTGCCGAGCTCGGACTCGACCTGGTGATGACGTTCGACTGCGTGCACGACATGACCCGGCCGGCCGAGGTCATCGCCGCGATCCGACGCGCACTGCAGCCCGACGGCACCTGGCTCGTCAAGGACATCCGCAGCAAGCCGAGCTTCCGGGAGAACCTGAGCAACCCGTTGCTCGCGCTGTTCTACGGGTTCTCGGTGTCGGCGTGCATGTCGTCGGCCCTCTCCGAGCCCGGCGGAGCGGGACTCGGAACGCTCGGCTTCAACCCCGAGGTGGCGCAGAAGATGACCGCGGCTGCCGGCTTCAGCCGCTTCCGGGTCCTCGACTTCGCCGATCCCGCAAACCTGTACTACGAGGTACGGCCGTGAGTAGACCCGGCGAGGTGCACCCCCTCGTCGAGGCGGGCCGGATCGCCGTCGTACCGGGCGTGTTCGACGTGCTGTCGGCCAAGATCGCCGAGCGCGCGGGCTTCCAGGGGGTCGTGCTGACCGGCTACGGTGTAGCTGCCTCGCATATCGGGGAGCCCGACTTCGGACTGCTCACCCAGAGCGAGGTCCTCGACACGGCCCGGCGCGTCACCTCCGCGGTCGGAATCGGTGTGATCGTCGACGGCGACACGGGCTACGGTGGACCCCTCAACGTGCAGAGGATGGTGCGCGAGCTGCTGGCGATGGGAGCGCGGGGGGTGATCCTCGAGGATCAGCGCTGGCCCAAGCGCTGCGGGCACATGCGGGGCAAGGAGGTCATCGACGCCGAGGAGCACGCCGCCAAGATCCGCGCGGCGGTCGAGGCGCGCGGCGACGAGCGATTCGTGATCACGGCGCGGACCGATGCGCTCGAGACCGACGGAATCGACGAGGCGATCCGCCGCGCGCGGCTCTACAAGGAGGCCGGAGCGACCGTGCTGTTCGTGGAGGGGCCGCGCACGAAGGCGGAGCTGAGCCGCATCGGTGCGGAGCTGCCGCCCCCTCTCGCGGTCAACCTCATCGAAGGCGGCCGCACGCCCCTGTGCTCGCTCGAGGAGCTGGCGGAGCTGGGCTTCTTCAGCGTGGGATTCGTCCTCTCGGGTCTCTACGCGGCGGCGCTCGCGCTCGACCGCACCTACCGGGAGATCCGCCGCGCGGGCACCACCGCCGCGCTCGGCGACCAGATGATGGCGTTCGACGAGTTCAACGCGCTGATCGGCGTCGAGCAGCGCTTTGCCGACGACGAGCGCTACCGGGCCTGATCGGTCGGGGAGCGCCCGCCAAGGTCGAGCGCTAGCGGAGGATGCCGTTGAAGCGCTCTCCGGTCAGCACCGCGCACTCGTCGGCCAGGGCGGGCTCGAGCTCGGGGATCTGCCGGACGATGTACTCGATGTGCTTCGCTTCGGCCGTGTGGAACGCCTGGAGATTCCGGACGAAGATTGAATCGGTCGCCGCGACCACGCCCCCGAACACCTGGTTGATCTCCGAGCCCTCGATCCGGATCACCAGCCGCAGCGCATCGGTGAAGCGTTCGAGACCCTCGACGGACGCCTCGGCGTCGTCCATCTGTCGCTCGAGCCGCGGAACCGCGTCTCGCCACGGCTTGAAGTGCTCCTCGAGCCAGCCCTCCCGACCGGCCAGCTCCCGACAGAGCTGGAGCATCTCGTAGTGACTCTTCTCCTGCCCTGCGAGCGTCTCGAAGAAGCGCTGCACCCGCGGGTGTTCCCCGAAGCGCACTGCAAGCGATTCGTAGATCCGCTGCGCACGCAGCTCCAGCTTGACGCAGCGATCGAGGAGCTCGGGCACCTCGAGCTTCGGCGGTCGAAGTGCCCAGGTGTCGGCCAGCAGCGACAGGAAGGTTCGATCCCTGCCCGCGACCAACGCCTTCAACAGGATCGGCCATCCGAAGCAGTGCACCGTGATGAGCGGGTGAGCCAGGATATCCCGCTTGCGGATCACCCCGACCATGCGGGTTCTCCTCCGAAACGAGGAAGCCAATTGGCAGCCTCGGCAGCCAGCCGAGCGGCTCGAGCTCGCGCGTCGAGACCGAGAAGATGATAGGCGTCCTGGGCGAGCGCTGGCAACCGCGCGCGTTCGATCGGCAAGCTCGATTGCCGACGTGCGATAATCGCAGTGAGGCGATTCGCCCCAGAGGCAACACGAGGAGACACTCGATGACCACCGAACGTGCTCGCACTCCCGAGCTCGCCGAGCTCGATGCCACCGACCAGGCGGCGCTGGTGCGCAAGGGCGAGGTCTCTGCGCTGGAGCTGGTGGAGGCCGCGATCGAGCGGATCGAGCGGCTCAACCCCGAGCTCAACGCCGTGATCCACGAGCACTTCGAGCGTGCGCGCGACCAGGCAAGAGGCTCGCTCCCGGACGGACCGTTCCGCGGGGTGCCGTTCCTGCTCAAGGACCTGGCGGGGGGAAACGCGAAGGGCGACCCGTGCCACTGGGGCACGCGCTTCCTGCGAGATGCTGACTTCCGGTCACCGACCACCTCGTACCTGGTCGAGAAGTTCTGGCGGGCGGGCCTGGTCGTCGTGGGCCGCACCAACGTGCCCGAGCTCGGCGCCTGGACGACGACCGAGCCCGAGGCCTACGGCCCCGCACACAACCCGTGGAACCCGGCGCACTCGACCGGGGGATCGAGCGGCGGAGCGGCCGCGTGCGTGGCATCCGGCATCGTGCCGATGGCCCACGCGAGCGATGGCGGCGGCTCGATCCGCAATCCCGCGAGCCAGTGCGGCGTGGTCGGGCTCAAGCCGAGCCGGGGGCGCATCTCGCTCGGGCCGGACGTCGGCGAGACGTGGGAGGGGATGACCTTCGAGTTCGCCGTGACGCGGAGCGTTCGCGACACGGCGACCCTGCTCGACGCGGTCCACGGACCCATGCCGGGCGACCCGTACACG
>CAZLBF010000265.1:0-4991 GCA_964557495.1 uncultured Myxococcales bacterium
GTCGTCGAACTGGCGATGCTCGGTCAGCACGAAGCCGTCGATCGGGACCTGCCTCTTGCGGATCCACTGGCAGTAGGTCTCGACCCGCGCGCGGCCGTCGTCCGACTTCACGGAGTGCGCGTGCAGGTCGAGGATCATTCGGGCCGGAACCTCGGAATCGCGATCTCCCCTGCCGGCTCCGCAGGCTGCGTGAACTCGACGCGGACCGGCAGCCCGATCTTCACCTCTTCGGGAGCGCAGCCGACCACGTTCGAGAGGATTCGCACGCCCTCTTCGAGATCCACGTAGGCGAGCACGTACGGAACGGCCTCGCGGAAGGCGGGCGTCTGATTCTGGTGCGTCACCGTGTAGCTGTGAACGCGGCCGCGGCCGCTCGCGACGAAGTGCTCGATCTCGTCGGACAGGCAGGAGACGCAGAGCGCGCGCGGTCGGTGCTGAGTCGTCCCGCACGCGCGGCAGCGCTGGAGCACCAGCTCCCCGCGGCCACACCCCTCCCAGTACGCGCGCGTCTCCCAGTCGACGCCGGGCCGCGGGTGCCGGATCTCGCCGCTCATCGGTCTCTCCCCAGAATCAGCGTTGCCCCGCTGTGCAGCGTCGAGAGCAGGCCGCCGGTGCCGTGTGCGAGCGCGGTCTCGGCACCCTCCACCTGACGGTCGCCGCACTCGCCCCGCAGCTGCTTCACGGCCTCGATCACCAGGAAGATGCCGCGCATCCCGGGGTGGTTCGACGACAGCCCGCCTCCATCGAGGTTGAGCGGGAGCGCGCCTCCCAGGCCGATCCGTCCGTCGCTCACGAAATCCCCGCCCTCGCCCGGCTTGCAGAAGCCGAGACTCTCGAGGGTCAGCAGCACCGTGATCGTGAAGGAGTCGTAGATCATGGCGAAGTCGATGTCGTCGTGCGAGACGCCCGCCGTGCGGAACGCCTCCGCGCCCGACTGACTCGCCGCGATGCTGAGCATGTCGGGCGCGCCGATCTCCTGGTGCCAGACCGCCTCGCCCGAGCCGAGCAGCTGTACGGGTGGCCTGGCGAGGTCGCGCGCGCGTTCGAGGCTCGTGACGACCAGGGCACCGCCGCCGTCGCTGATGATGCAGCAGTCGAGCAGGTGCAGCGGGTCGGAGATGACGCGGCTCGAGAGCACGTCCTCGATCGTGATCTCCTGGCGCATCTTGGCGGCCGGATTCAGCGCGGCGTGCCGGCGCATCGTCACCGCGATCTCGGCGAGCTGCTCGCTGCGCGTGCCGTACAGATGCATGTGTCGCCGTGCGGCCATGGCGTATCCGCCAACCGTCGTCAGGCCGTACGGGGAGACGAAGCCCGCCGCCGGATCGCTCCCGGCGCGGCCGGCCGTGCCGATGGCCATCGCGTTCGACGCCGCGGTGCTTCCGTACAGGATCAGCGCCACCTCGCACAGGCCCGCCTGGATCGCACCCGCAGCGTGGCGGACGTGCGCTACGAACGAGGAGCCTCCGATGTTCGTGCCATCCACGTAGCGCGGCTTCAGGTTCAGATACTCGGCGAGCTGGACGACGCCCATCGCGCCCATCTCCATGCCGGCGGAAAAGAGGCCGTCGACGTCTTTGAGCGCGAGCCCGCACTCCTGGAGCGCACCGCGGGCCGACTCCGCCATGATCTGGCTCGAGGTCTTCTCGGGTGCCCAGCGCGTCGGGTGCTCGTACACCCCGGCGAGCGCGACTCGCGCACTCACCGCGCGAGCTCCCCCAGGAACTGATGAATGCTGCGCGTGAGCGCCTCGGGCTGCTCGCTCGGGATCTCGTGCCCCGCACCCGGGAGAACGACCTTGCGGGCGGTCGGAGCCCGCTCGAGGAGCGCGTCGACGCTCGCGGTCGCGGCCTCCCGCTCGTGCTCCCCCACGATACAAAGACAGGGCGCACGAAGCTCTGCGAGCCGGTCGGCCGCGCTCCAGCCCTGCGCCGCGCGCAGGTCTCCATAGCGCGCGCGCGGATCCGTCTTGAGGAACTCCGGGAACGCGCGCTGGAAGACCTCGCGTGGCGTATCCGGCGCGAATCCCTCAAGGGGCAGGCGTCGCTGCTCCTTGCCCTCCGTCACGCGCCGCCAGCGCTCGATCCACTCGGCCGGAACCTCGCTGTGTGCGCCTGCGCCGATCAGCACCAGCCCGCGCACCCGCTCGGGGCTGGTCAGCGCGAACGCCTGGGCGACGAATCCGCCGAGCCCGTGGCCGACCAGCACCAGCGGCCGCAGGCCGAGCTTGTCGACCAGGCGCCGCGCGAAATCGGCCATCTCTTCGATCGAGCCCAGGCTGTCGAGCCCCGCCGAGCGGCCGTGGGCCGGCATGTCGAACGCGAGCGGGCTGTGGTCGCTCGCGAGGCCGTCGAGCGCCGCGCCGAACTCACCCGAGTTGCCACCCGCGCCGTGCAGGAAGAGCACGACCTCGCCGCGACGCGTGTCCGGTGCTACTTCGGGCAGGGTCGTGGGGCCGCGATGGCGCAGCAGCGTCGCCACTCCGTCGACGTAGACGTACTTCTCCGGCACGCGCGCAGGGTACGCACGCCCCGATTCCGGTGTCAATTCGAGGAGCTGCGCCTCTGGCGGCGACTACAACGTGCGCCGATCCAATCGGACGGGCATCCTAGCCAGCGTGAATACCGAGACGTTGCCGCCGCTCGAGCAGCCGCGGGAGGGGATCCGGCGAGCGATCGTGCTCTCCGGCGGTGGCGCTCGCGGGGCCTACGAGGCCGGCGTGGCGCAGTACGTGTTCACCGAGCTTCCGAGGCGCCTCGGCTTCGTCCCGCGCATCGATCTCTACTGCGGAACTTCCGTCGGTGCGGTCCACGCGACCTACCTGGCCGCCCACGCCGACTCGATCCCGGACGGTGCCCGGGGACTCACGGAGATCTGGCGCTCGATGGCCTTCTCGCGCGTGTACCGCTTTGGCCTCTCCGACGCGCTGAAGTTCTCGCGCACCCTGCTCGACTTCGCGACCGGGCGCCGCGTCGACGTCTCGCGCGGACCGGAGCGCCTCCACGGCCTCCTCAATACCGCACCGCTGCAGAACATGGTGGTGAACATGGTTCCCTGGCGCCGGCTGCGCCGGAACCTGCGCCGCCGGGTCCTGGACACACTCTGTGTCTCGACCACCGAGATCCGCACCGGACGCACCATCGTGTTCGCGGACAACGCCGAGCGCCGCATACCCGAGTGGACGCACGACCCCTTCGTCGTGCCGCGCGCCACGCGGGTCGGGCCCGAGCACGTCCTGGCATCCGCCGCGATTCCGTTCCTGTTTCCGGCGGTCAAGATTGGAGACCGCTACCACTGCGACGGGGGCCTGCGACAGACCACGCCGCTGTCGCCGGCCCTGCGCTTCGGCGCGAACCGGCTGCTCGCGGTGGGGTTGCGTCACCCGCCTCGGCCGGGGGAGATGGATGCGGCGGGTCAGCAGCGGGTCGAGCACTTCGTCTCGGCCGGCTTCCTGTTTGGCAAGGTGCTCGATGCCCTGTTGATGGACCGGGTCGAGTCCGACCTCACGAACATGCGGGTCATCAACCAGGTCCTGCGCGCCGGTCTCGATGAAGCGGGTCCGGGTCACCTCGAGCGGATCAACCAGCGCGTCCGCGGAGCGCGCGGCATCGGCTTTCAGGTCGTCGAGGACTGTCTCATCAGCCCGAGCGAGGACGTCGGCGCGATCGCGGCGACGCACGTGGCACGGATGCGCAAGCGGGGGCACGGCTCCTGGATCGGCGGGATGGCCTTCCGGGCGCTCACGCGCGGGGCCCCGGACGAGGAGGCGGACCTCATGAGCTACCTGCTCTTCGATGGCGCGTACGCCTCCGACCTGATCGACCTGGGCTGCCAGGACGCGCGGCGCTCCGAGGAGGAGCTGGCTCGGTTCTTCACCGCCTGAGCGCGGCTCGCGCTAGCTCCGGTAGCGGATCTCGAGCTCGGAGCGCTCGCGATGTCGCTCGAGCGCCAGCTCGATCAGGCGATCCACGAGCGCGGGAAGCGCGAGCCCCGACGCCTCCCAGGCGCGCCAGTAGAGGCTTCCCTCGGTCATGCCCGGCAGCGTGTTGAGCTCGTTCAAGAGCAGCTCGCCGCTGCGACGATCCAGGAAGAAGTCGACGCGGGCCAGGCCCCAGCAGCCGAGTGCGCTGAACGCGCGCAGCGCGAGCTCGCGCAGGCGCTCGGTGGTGGCCTCGTCCAGGGGAGCTGGCAGCACGAGCTCCGTCTCCTCGCTCACGTACTTGGCCTCGTAGTCGTAGAAGTCGTTGCGCGTGTGGATCTCGCCCGGGATCGAGGCCTCGGGATCGTGTCCCCCGAGCACCGCGCACTCGACCTCGCGCGCGTCGACGGCCGGCTCGACCAGCACGCGCAGGTCGTAGCGCGCGGCGTCGACGAGCCCGCTTGCGAGCTCGTCGCGATCTCGCGCCTTCACCACGCCGACCGACGAGCCGGTGTTCACCGGCTTCGCGAAGACGGGATACTCGAACTGCGCCTCGACGCGGTCGATGAACGGGCCGGAATCGCGCAACACGTCGCGGCGCCAGGCATCGAGACAGGGCACGACCGGAACCTCGGCGTCGCGCAGGACCCGCTTGGTGGCCACCTTGTCCATGGCGAGCGCGCTCGCCATGACGCCCGACCCGACGTAGGGAACCGAGGCGAGCTCCAGCAGCCCCTGCAGCGTGCCGTCCTCTCCGAAGCGCCCGTGGATGATGGGAAACAGGACGTCGATCTCGGCGACGTTCGCGCCGCCGGGCCGGTCGAGCAGCCCGAGTCCGGAGTGGAGCGCCGGCGTGACTTCGACCGCCGCCGAGCTGGAGAAGATCACCTCGGGGAGCAGGTCGCTCTCCGCGTCCGCCGCGAGCCAACGGCCGTCGTGGTCGACGCCGATCAGCACCGGCTCGTAGCGCGCCGGATCCAGCGCTTTGAGGATCGTGGTGGCCGAGGTGACCGAGACTTCGTGCTCGGTCGATCGACCCCCGAAGAGGATTCCGACGCGCAGCTTCGACACG
>CAZLBF010000266.1:0-11282 GCA_964557495.1 uncultured Myxococcales bacterium
GCGCGAGGCGCAGGTGACGCTCGAGCGTGCACTGGAGGTCGCCCGCGAGCTGGAGTACCCACCGGTGGTATGGCGCTCGACCTCGCTGCTCGCCGAGCTGGCCCAGCGCTCCGGAAACCGCTCCGACGCGGAGCGGCTCGCTGCCCAGGCACAGGGCCTCCCTGAACGGCTGGCGGGCTCGCTCTCCGAGGCCGAGCTACAGCGCGACCTCCGCGCGCTCGCCGGGCGCCTCGCGGAGGACCCGCTCGGAGCGTACCGTTGATCTTGCGCGCACGGCACAGCGTGTGAACGGGCGACTATAATCGGCGCGTCAGCGAGGGGAGGGCAGAGTGTCGACCATGACGGACTCCAGCGAACGGAACTCACGAGGGCTCTCGGGGTGGTGGGTCATCGCCGCCTGGGTCGTGACGATCTTTCTCGTATGGCTCCGGTACGGCGCCTGGCTGGGCATCCGGGTCGAGGGCAACGACCCCACCCTGATCCCGACGGGACCGCTCATCCTGCCCACGCTCGTCCTGATCGTCGCGGTCGTCCTGACGGTGATCTGGGCCCGCGGCTGGCGCCGCGGCCGGGCCGAGCCGTCGCCGGGCCTGAGCCGGCGCCGCTTCCTGCTCGGCACGGCGGTGAGCGTCGGCGGTGTCGCCGCGAGCGCCTTCGGCGCCTTCGCGCGGAACTACCGCTGGCTGACGGTCACGTCCCGCAATATCCAGGCCGAGACGCCCCAGAAGGACCCGAACCCGCTCGCGGAGTGGGAGGGCTCGCGCGTGGTGGAGTACCGCCGCCTGGGGCGCACCGAGGCCCGCGTGTCGGACATCTCACTCGGCTCGGGACGCATCCACCCCGAGCGCGGCGGCGAAGAGGTGGCCCGCGCGGCGATCGATCGCGGCATCAACTACTTCGACACCTCGCCCGACTACTCGG
Source organism: uncultured Myxococcales bacterium (assembly GCA_964557495.1). GTDB lineage: Bacteria > Myxococcota_A > UBA9160 > SZUA-336 > SZUA-336 > CAZLBF01. The sequence goes on from CAZLBF010000266.1 coordinate 922, forward strand.
CGGCCGGCTCCGAGACGGCGCTCGGTCGCGCGATGAAGGGCCGCCGGGATCAGATGTTCGTGGCGACCAAGTTCTGCACGCCGCGGGGTGACCTGCCGGCCGGCTCCAGCGTGAGCCAGTACATGGAGGTGGTCGAGGAGAGCCTGAAGCGACTCCAGACCGACCACGTCGACCTGGTGCACATCCACGCGGTCAACACGGTCACGCGCCTGCTCGACCCGAACGCACACGAGGCCTTCGAGCGGCTGAAGGAGCAGGGCAAGGTGCGCTTCCTCGGCTTCTCGTCCCACACCCCCAACCTGGAGCAGGTCGCCAATGCGGCGATCGACGATGGGCGCTTCGACGTGATGATGCTCGCCTATCACCACGGCGCCTGGCCCGGTCTCGCGTCGATCGTCGAACGCGCGGCGGCGCAGGACATGGGCGTGGTCGCCATGAAGACGCTCAAGGGCGCCAAGCATCGCGGTCTGCTCGAGTCCCGCGCCGAGGCGGACTCCTACACGCAGGCGGCCTTCAAGTGGGTGCTCGCCGACCCGAGCGTCTCCTGCCTGGTGATCTCCTTCTTCGAGGCGCAGCACCTGGACGAGTACCTGTTCGCGTCGGGCAAGCGGCCGACGTCTCAAGACCACGCGCTGCTCCAGAAGTACGACCAGCTGATCGCCGGGCGGCACTGCTTCCAGCACTGCGGCGCGTGCCTCGACGCGTGTCCCGAGAACCTCGCGATCGACGACGTGCTGCGCTACCGCATGTACTTCGAGGACTACCGAGACGAGAAGGAAGCGATGCGCCTCTATGCCCGGCTCGACCGGCAGGCCGACGTCTGCACCGGCTGCAGCGGACCGTGCCTGGGCTCGTGTCCTCACGGCGTGCCGATCCCCGCACAGACCAAGGGAGCGCACCGGATGCTGACGCTCGAGCGGGCCTGACCACTCAGACGGGAAGGAAATCATGTCGGGAGACACGGCTGGACGGCTGCTTGCGATTGCTCTGCTCGGCCTCGCGCTGACCTCCTGCGCGACCGCAAAGGAGAAGTACAAGGACAATCCGAAGGCGGTGCTGGGGACCGTGGTCGGTGCGGCCGCAGGCGCGGGCCTCGCCGCCGCGTTGGGCGGGAATGCCGGAGCGATCGTGGCCTCGGGGGCGGCTGGCGGGCTCGTCGGCGGCTACGTCGGGCACAAGCTGGACGATCGCGACAAGCGCATGGCGGGCGAGGCGGCCCAGCAGGCGTTCGAGCACGGCCGCACCGGCCAGGCCTCGGCGTGGCAGAACCCGGACTCCGGGAACTCCGGCTCGATCACGCCGACGCGCACCTACCAGATTGCGAACGGGCAGTACTGCCGCGAGTACCAGCAGGAGATCACCGTCGGCAACGACCAGCATCAGGCGCACGGCACCGCGTGCCGACAGCCTGACGGCACCTGGAAGATCGAGAGCTGAGGCCGCGCAGGGGCATCAGTCCCCGGGGGAGATTCCGCAATGCGACTGCTTTCACTGCTCCTAACGCTCGCCGCTGTCGCTCTCGGCTCGCCCACGCGCGCCGCGGAGCAGCCTCCGATGTACGACCCGAAGGCCGCCCACGCCGAGGCCGACCGGAACGGCGACGGCATGGTCGACCGCGAGGAGTTCCACCAGCGGATGGTCGAGGTGTTCTTCCACGGCGATCGCGACAAGGACGGCTTCATGTCCTTCGAAGAGCTCAATGCCGCCGTGAGCTTTCCGGATGACTTCCGCGACGCGGACACCAACGGCGATGGCAAGATCTCGGTCTACGAGTTCATCCGCGTCCGGTTCTACGACTACGATCGGGTCGACACCAACGGCGACGGCTTGCTCTCGGTCGACGAGGTCGTCGCCGAGTTCGCGCGGCCGCGCCGATGAGCGCATCCGCCGGCAGGATTCTCGCCGCCGCCCTGCTCTCGGCGGGGTTGGCCACCACCGGCTGTCCCTCCGCCTACGACCGCGCCTACGACAGCGAGACGCAGCGGCTCGAGGCCGAGCAGCAGCAGCGCGACGAGCAGGAGCGAGCCGCCCACGCCGAGGCTTCGAAGTACGCGGCGGTGGTCTACTTCGACACCGGAAGCGCCGTGATCAAGGAGGCGGGCTATCGCGAGCTTGGCTGGTTCGCCGACAAGATGCAGCCGTTCCCCCAGGTGAGCATCCTGATCCAGGGCTTCGCCGACGCGACCGGCGGCGATGCGCTGAACCAGAAGCTCTCCGAGCAGCGCGCCGAGGCCGTCGCGAAGCACCTCGCGACCCTGGGAATCGCCTCGCCGCGACTCGTCGTCCAGGGCTTCGCATCCGAGTTTCCGGCCGCTCCGAACGAGACCACGAAGGGCCGCCTCGACAACCGGCGGGTCGAGGTGACGGTTCGCTGAGCGCTCCGGGGCGGCTCGCCCTGGGCGCTCCGACGCCTAGCCGATCACACCCTGGGCCGAGAGCTCGGCGATCTCTTCTGCGCCGAGCTCGAGCTCGGCCAGCACCTCGCGCGTATGCGCGCCCACCTCGGGTGCGGGTCCGCGCGCTGCGATGTCGGCGTCGCGGATCGAGAACGGCGTGCGCAGCGTTTCGAACGGTCCGGCCTTGGGATGCTCGATCGTCTCGAAGACACCCAGCTCGCGCGCCTGCGCATCGTCGATCACCTGGGGAAGCTCGGCGACCGGCGCCCAGATCAGGCCGTACTCGTCGAGCCGGCGGGCCCAGTAGGCGTAGGGATGTGCCGCGAACCGCTCCGAGATCTCCCTCGTCAGCTCGACGCTGTGCTCGCCACGCTTCGCGCCCGAGTCGTAGCGCTCGTCGGTCGCCCAGTCGGGCTTCTCGATCGCGGCGCAGAAGCGGGGCCAGTAGGCGTCCGGCGCCACCATGACGAGCAGAATCCAGCGCTCGTCGCTCGTCGCGTAAGAGTTCCAGATCGGATTGGCAGGAGCGTTCCGGTCGTGGCGCTTGGGCTGCTTACGCGCCACGAGGGCCGCGGAGAAGTCCGCACCGATGGTCCAGATGCCCGTTTCGTAGAGGGTCACGTCGACGCGTTGACCCTCGCCGGTGCGGTCCCGCAGGCGCAGCGCGGCGAGGGCCGCCGCGAGGATGTTGAGCGCGGTGGAGTGGTCTCCCTGTCCCCCGCGGCAGAGGGGCGGCGCCGAAGGGGGCTCCCCCAGGGTGCCCATGATTCCGCTCCGCGCCCAGAACGCCGCGTAGTCGAAGCCGGGTCGGGTCGAGTCGGGCCCGCGCGTGCCGTAGCCGGTGAGCGACGTGTAGACGATGCGCGGGTTCACCGCGCAGACCGCATCCTCGGTCAGGCGGTAGCGCTCGCGCCTGGGCTGCGTGAGGTTGGTCAAGAAGAGGTCGGCTCGCTCGCAGAGCCGGTGCACCAGCTCGGGGCCGCCCGGCTGGTCGAGCGCGATCGCGACCGAGCGCTTGCCGCGGTTGTCGAGCTCGAAGCCGTAGTTCAGCGCGAAGTCGTGATCGTAGCCGATCACGCGCAGGTCGAGTCCGCGATACACGTCGCCCCCCGGCGGCTCGATCTTGATGACGTCGGCTCCCATGTCGCGCATGAGGGCCGCGGCACTCGGAGCCGCCAGCCAGTTCGCGACCTCCACCACCTTGATCCCCTCGAGCGGTGCCGCCATCTCTGCCATACCTCCCGTCTTCAGAGCCGATAGGGCCGATTCTACTGCCTACACACCCGCTGCGTGGCTGCTACCCTGTGCGTTGGGAGGTGGACCGATGAAACTCAGCGTCTTGGCTATGGCCTGTGCCTTCGGCGTCTTCTGGGCGCTCGGGATCCTCGTGATCGGTGTGGCCAACGCGGCGACGGGCAACTACGGCGGCGCGTTCCTTCAGGTGATCTCCTCGCTCTACCCCGGCTACAAGGGAACGCCCGGCGTCGGTCAGGCGATCGTCGCCGCGCTCTACGGCCTGCTGGACGGGGTGATCGCGGGAGCGGTCTTCGCCTGGATCTACAACTTCTTCGTGGGTCGCTTCGCCAGCAGCGAGGCCTGACGCAGCTCAGGCGCCGACGAACTTCGCGGCGCGCTTGGCCAGGAACGCCTGGATTCCCTCTCGCGCGTCGACGGTCCGGCCGGAATCGGCGAGCGTGCGCGTCTCGAGCTCCATCTGGGACTCGAGGCTGTCGTGCGTGCTGCAGAGGATCATGCGCTTGAGGCGGCCGAACGCCTCGGTGGGACCGGCTGCCAGCTCGGTGGTCAGGGCCAGAGCCCGCTCCGCGAGCTGATCGTCCGGCACCACCTGGTTGATCAGGCCCCAGTCGAGCGCCTCAGCGGCGCTGAGCGCGCGGTTGGTCAGCATCAGCTCGAGGGCGCGTCGCGTGCCGACCAGGCGGGGCAGATAGTAGGTGGCGCTTCCGTCCGGCGTGAGCCCGATCCGTGTGTAGGCCATGGTGAAGCGAGCGGACTCGGCGGCAACGGCCAGATCGCCGGCGCACGCGAGGCTGAACCCGGCACCCGCCGCCGTGCCGTTGATGCCCGCGACCACCGGCGCGCGCATGCGGGCAAAGCGCGAGATCGCGACGTGGAGGTGGGTCGCCATCTCCTTGAGCAGCGCCGGCACCTCTGCACCCGCCGAGGCGAAGCCGCCGAGATCTCCTCCCGCGCAGAACATCCTGCCCGTCGCGGTGATCAGCACCGCGCGCACGGCCGGATCCTCATCGCACTGGGTGGCGGCCGCCATCAGATCCTTGGCCATCTGAAGACTGAGCGCGTTGGCCGCGTCGGGTCGGTTCAAGGTGATCTTGGCGACGCCGTCCCGGACGTCCAGCAGCAGGGTCTCGAATGCCATGGCTCACTCCTCGGGTCTCGCGTCCCGCGCTGTGCGGATGCCGGCCGGTAGGTCCGGCCGCGACTACTTTACCGCGCCGGGCGGCCCGCTGGGTCACTCGTAGCGGAGCGCGTCGACGGGGTTGAGTCGGGCGGCGCGCCGGGCCGGCCAGAGTCCGAACAGAATCCCTACGGCGGCGCTGAAGCAGAACGCCAGGCCGACGGCACCCGCCGAGACGAACGTGTTCCACCCGGCGACCCTCGCGAGCGTCACGGCGCCGGCGGCGCCCAGGCCGATTCCGAGGAGGCCGCCCACCAGGCAGAGCACCAGGGCCTCGACCAGGAACTGCGTCAGGATGTTTCTCCGCGTGGCGCCGAGCGCCTTGCGAATGCCGATCTCCCGCGTCCGCTCGGTGACCGACACCAGCATGATGTTCATGATGCCGATGCCGCCCACCAGCAGGCTGACTCCGGCGATGCTCGCGAGGAGATACGTGAAGACCTGCGACGCCTGCTGCTGCGTATCGAGGAGTGCCCGGCGGTCGCGAATGCGGAAGTCATTCTCCCCGCCGGGGCGAATCCGGTGCTCCCGGCGCAGGACCCGCTCGAGGTCCACCATGCCCTGCTCGAGCGGCACGCCCTCCGCCACCTGGACACTGATCGAGCGAAGCCGCTTGGTTCCGAAGACCCGGTACTGCGCGGTCGGCAGCGGGATCAGGATCTGCTCGTCGGGATTGAACCAGGAGCCCTCCGAGCCTTTCTCGTCGAAGATGCCGATGACCTCGAAGGGGATGCCGCGAACGAGCAGGGTCTGGCCGATCAGGGCGGCCCCGCTCGAGCCGAGCATCCCGGGCACAGAGGCTCCGAGCACCGCGTACCGCCGCCGCGCCTCCGCGTCTCCCCGCGTGAACATGTGGCCGAACCGCACGCTGTAGTTGCGCACGGCGGAGAAGTTCGGGGTCGTCCCGAGCACGGTGAGGTTCGCGTTCCGCCTGCCGTACTCGACCTGGAGCGACTGCTGGACCTCGGGCACAACGTCGGAAAGAAGTGGCGCGTCGCGAGCGAGTGCGTGTGCGTCGTCGGTGGTGAGGTCCGCTCGCTCGTTCGAAGCAACGCCGTGCCAGTGGTGCTGGCCCGGATACACGACGAGCAGCCGGGCGCCGAGCGCCGAGATCTGCTCGTCGATCGCGCGCTGGGCCCCGGTGCCGAGAGCGAGCATGGTGATCACCGCCGCGACGCCGATGATGATGCCGAGCATCGTGAGGATCGCGCGCAGCGGGTTCGCCCGGATGGAGCGGAACGCGACCTCGAGCGTCTCCTGCGCCGGCACGCCTAGCGCCTCGAGGAGCGCAGCCCCGGCAGACCGCCGCCGGTGATCCGCTTGATGCGATCCATTCTCTGCTCCTGCGATTGCACCAGGCCCGCACTCGGGAGCACGAGCACGGACTCGGACTCGGACAGCCCCTCCAGGACCTCGCTGTAGTCCAGGTCACTGAGCCCGGTTCGCACGTGCACGGGCCGGGGTGAGCCGTCTCGCAGCACGAAGACGATGTAAGCCTCGCCGGGCGCATCCCCTTCGCTGGCGGAGCCCGGGTTCGCGGAGTCCAGCTTCGCCTCAGACGCGGCGAGACGTCGCTCGACCTCCTGCTCCGAGAGTCCGAGCACCCGGCCCGCGGAGGCGACGTCGCGCGCCGTCCTGAGCGCCGCGTTCGGGATCACCAGCACGTTTTCCCGCCGCTCCACGTGGACCTCGACCTCGCAGTTCATGCCCGGCTTGAGCAGTCCCTCGGGATTCTCGATGCCCACCAGGACCGGGAACATCGTCACATTCTGCTCCGTGACGGCCTGCGGCTCGATCTTCGCCACGACGCCCTCGAAGGGCCGGCTCGGGTACGCGGCGACCGTGACCGTCGCGGGAAGCCCGGGGCTGAGCTTCCCGATGTCGGTTTCGTCCACGAGGGTCCGGACGCGCACGCGGCTGAGATCGGCCATCTTGAGCAGCAGCGTCCCCTCGCCCACGTCTCGCGTCGGGGACGAGATGACTTGGCCGCTCTCGACGTTCTTCTCGATGATCGTTCCCGTGATCGGCGCCCGGATATCGGTGTCGTCCATCTCGATCCGCGCGTTCTCCACTGCGATGCCGGCTCGGATCACCTCGGCCTTCGCCGTGGCGTGGTCGAGCACCGCCTGGTCGTACTCCATCTCCGAGATCGATTCCGTCTTGAACAGCTCCTCTGCGCGGCGCTTCTGCGACTCGACGTTCGCCAGCAGGGCCCGCGCCACGTCGAGCGAGGCCTTCGCCTCGGCCAGGGCGTTGCGAGGGTGCCGCTGGTCGATGCGCACCAGTAGGGTGTCGCGCTCCACGCGCGCTCCGGTCTCGACCTGGATGTCGAGAATCTCGCCGGCGGCCTGGGACTTGACCTCGACCGTGACGTGAGGCTCGATGCTGCCGGCGGCCTCGGCAGAGACGACGATGTCGCGCCGCTCGACGGGAACCGCCTGGTAGAGCACGGGCGGGCGAGGGTCCTCGCAGGCAGCCGCGAGCAGGCCCAGCAGCAGGACGGGACGGATCCGCACTACGCGCTCTCCTTCGTCCAGGAATCTCGCACCAGGCTGCCGTCCATCAGGTGCAGCTCGCGCTCGGTGCGCTCCGCGATCGAGGGCTCGTGCGTCACGAGGACGATCGTCTGCCCCTGGCGGTGCAGCTCCTCGAAGAGCTGCATGATCTCCGCGCTCGTCGCCGAGTCCAGGTTCCCGGTTGGCTCGTCGGCCAGGAGAATGCTGGGCTGGCTCACCAGGGCGCGCGCGATGGCCACACGCTGCTGCTCACCGCCCGAGAGCTCGGCCGGCCGGTGAGCCATGCGGTGCGCGAGACCGATCCTCTGCATCGCCTCTTCAGCCGCGGCCCGGCGCTCCTGCTTGCCGCGACCGCCATAGACCAGCGGCAGCTCGACGTTGTGCAGCGCCGTGGCCCGGGGCAGGAGATTGAAGGTCTGGAACACGAAGCCGATCTCCCGATTCCGGATCCTCGCGAGCTCGTCCTCGTCCAGGTCCGAGACTCGCTGACGGTTGAGCCAGTAGGAGCCCGCGGTAGGTGAGTCCAGGCAGCCGATCAGGTTCATGAACGTCGACTTGCCCGACCCGGAGGGTCCCATGATCGCCACGAACTCGTTGCGGCGGATTGCGACGTCGATGCCGCGCAGCGCGCGTACGACCTCGCCCCCCATCTGGTAGTCGCGGCGAACTCCGCGAGTCAGGATCACGGCATCGGGCGGTGCATCGGCCGGTGCCTGCACCGGAGGCTCGGAAGCTCGCTGCATCGCCTCGATCATAGCGAGCGGCCGGAACGCGTCGACCGGGACAGATCGCCAGCTGAGTGAATGACCTCGGGGTTCTCTGCTCGGCCGGGGATCGTGCGAGGGGCTAGACTCTCGCCGTGCAGTCCGGGGGCGCAGAACGCAGGCTCGCCGCGATCATGTTCACCGACATCGTGGGCTACACGGCCCTGATGGCGGAGAGCGAGGAGCGGGGGCTCCGCGTCCGGGAGCGACACCGCCAGCTCGTGCAGCCGCTCGTGGAGCAGCACCACGGTGAGTCGATCGAGGCTCGGGGGGACGAGTCGCTGTCGCTCTTCCCGTCAGCTCTCGATGCGGTGAACTGTGCACTCGCCATCCGGGAGCGGCTTCGGGACGACCCGGAGCTGAGCCTCCACCTGGGCATCCACCTGGGCGACGTGGTCGTTCAGGCCGGGGAGGTCTCGGGCGACGGCGTCAACATCGCCTCGCGGATCTGCTCGCTCTCGGAGGGCGGGGGTCTATGCGTATCGAGCGAGGTCTACCAGGCGGTTCGCAACCAGCCCGGCATCGCTGCGACCCCGCTCGGCGAGCACGAGCTGAAGAACGTGGGACGCCCCGTGGCCGTGTATGGGATGACGGGCAAGGTCGAGCCGCCGCAGGCCGCCGCCGGTCGAGCGGAGGACGCCGTGGGGGATCTAGCACTTCCCGGCATGGACGAGCTGACCGTTCCGGGCTTCGGCGGACGCCCCGCCATCGCAGTCCTCGCATTCGACAACCTGAGCGGCGATCCCGAGCAGGAGTACTTCGCCGACGGCATCGCCGAGGACCTGATCACCCGGCTCTCCAGCTTCCACATCCCCGTGATCGCCCGCAACTCCTCGTTCACCTACAAGGGAGAGCCGGTCGACGTGAAGCGCGTGAGCCGCGAGCTGGGCGTGCGCTACGTGGTGGAGGGGAGCGTGCGCCGAGCCGGCGAGCGCGTCCGGATCAGCGCGCAGCTGATCGACGCCACTACGGGTCAGCACGTCTGGGCGGAGCGCTATGACCGCGAGCTCGTGGACGTCTTCGCGGTCCAGGATGAGGTGACCGAAGCGATCGTCGGCTCGATATACCCGGAGTGGGCACGTTCCGAGCGTGAGCGCGTGGCGCGCAGGGCGCCCGAGAGCCTGGACGCCTGGGAGTCTTTCCAGCGCGGCCTCTGGCACCTCGTGCACATGACGAGGGAGGAGAGCGCCAGGGCGCGCTCCTTCTTCGAGCGGGCGATCGAGCTGGACCCGCACTCCTCCCGGGCGTTCGCCGGTCTCGCGCAGACTCATGTCATCGATGCCGGCCTGCTGTGGACCGACGATCCGGGACGCTCGATCGACTCAGCGCTCCGGGCTGCCCAGACCGCCGTGGCTCTCGACGACAACAACTCCTTCGGGCACAACGTCCTGGGAACCTCCTACCTGGTCTCAGGCCAGCAAGAGAAGGCGATCGCCGCCCTCGAGCGAGCGACCGAGCTCAGCCCGAGCGATCCGTTGGCCCACTCCGGGCTCGGCTTCGTTCTCCTTGGCTCGGGGAGAGTGGAAGAGGCGCTCGAGAGGCTGGAGAGGGCGATCCGCCTGAGTCCGCGGGATCCCTTCATGTGGAACACGTTCGGGATCATGGCCATGGCCCACTTCGCGGCGGAGCGCTACGCCGAAGCCGTGGAGTGGGCGCGGCGCAGCCTGAAGCGGAACCCGGCCAACGCACGGGCGCACCGCTACCTGGCGGCCAGCTACGCTCACCTGGGCGCGACGGACCAGGCAAGGGCTGCCCTGCAGGAGTACTTGCGACTGGAGCCAGACTTCTCGCTGGCCCGCGTCAGGGTGTTCTCCGGCACCTTCGAGCCCTCCTTCATCGAGCGCCTAGTCGACGGCCTGCGCAAGGCCGGGCTGAAGGAGGAGTAGCCGGGTGCCCTCCGTTCCCACTGAACGCAGGCTCGCTGCGATCATGTTCACCGACATCGTGGGCTACACGACCCTGATGGCGGAGAGCGAGGAGCGGGGACTCCGCGTCCGGGAGCGACACCGCGAGCTGCTCCGGCCGTTGGTCGAGCAGTACCGCGGCGAGTGGATCGAGGAGACCGGAGACGAGTCGCTCTCGAGCTTCCAGAGCGTGGTCGATGCCGTGAACTGCGCGCTCGCAGCTCAGGCCGAGCTTCGCGAGGACCCCGAGCTTCGGCTGCGGATCGGCATCCACCTGGGCGAGACCCTGACCGAGGGCGGCCGCGTCTACGGAGACGGCGTCAACATCGCGTCCCGGATCCGTCCGC
>CAZLBF010000267.1:0-4860 GCA_964557495.1 uncultured Myxococcales bacterium
CCAGCAGCGTGGAGACCCCCACCGCGACGACGGGCGCCACCGACACCACCAGGCCGCGGAAGATCCAGGCGAAGGTCAGCAGCACCGCTCCGAAGAGCAGCGGCATGATCAAGCGCAGATCCGCCCGCGTATTGCGCCCGGTGATTACAGTGCCGACGGCCGGACCGACAACGTAGGCTGTCGCTCCCGTTGCCACCTCGAAGCGGGAAGCGATCGAAAGCAGCGCGTCCACGAGTTGCTCTCGGTCTTGGCTGCTACTCTCGCTGTATCTCCAGAATGCCCCTTCGAGCAAGATTCCCGCTGTTGACTGGTCGGTCGAAAGCACGGAGCCCTCTAATAGGGGCTCGTTCAGAAGCTGCTGGATGAACTGCTGGCGGGAACTGGAATCGGTCAGGTCGATCTCGGAGAGGTAGCGCGGCGAGATCGTGTCGCCGTCGGAATCGAGCGGCGGGGCGCTCCAGAGACCGGTGACCGTGGCAACGCCCTCGACGCCCCACAGCTCGGCCTCGAGCTCGCCCAGCGCTCCCAGGATCGGCGGCTCGAGGACGGATCGGCAGCGGCTCGAGTCCCGGCACTTGACTGCGACGAGAATGCCCGAGTCCGAGGGGAACTCGCTCAGGAAATGGTCGAAGCTCGCCAGCTCCGGATCGTCCGCCGGCATGAAGCCGCGAATCGACGAGACGGAATCGAGCCGCGAGACACCCACCCCGAGCCAGGCGCAGAGCACCGCGGCCAGCGCCAGCACCAGCCCTCGGTGGCGCAGGCACCCGGCAGTCATGCGCGCGAGCAGGTGCGCCAGGCTCTCGATGCCGCGTTCGAGGATCCAGGTCACGCGGCCAGACTACGGGGCGGGCGGGCCGGACCGGCAATTCGGGGGCGAAATCGGCCAAATTTGGCCAGTTCCGGGGGCTGCGAGGCGGGTTCACTTGAGTCGTCGGTCACGCGCGGTCCAGAATGGACGCGGATGTGACGGTGGAATCATCGAAAGTGGTGGATGGGTAACCGAGCGATACAGATCCTCGTCGTCGACGATCGCGAATCCGTTCGAGAGGTGCTGCGCGAGCAGCTCAACGACCTCGGCTACGGAGTGCTCGAGGCGGCCGACGGGCTGGAGGCGCTCGCCCTGCTGAAGCGGGCGGTGATCGACCTCGTGGTCACGGACTTGAGGATGCCCCGTCTGGATGGCCTCGGCCTGCTCGAGCGGCTCCAGCCGAATGGTCCTCCGACGCTCCTCTTCTCCGCCCATGGCGACGTTCCGACCGCGGTCGAAGCGATGCGGGGCGGCGCAATCGACTTCATCACGCTGCCGATCTCGGCGGAGGCACTCGCCGAGCGCATCACGCTGCACCTGCCCCAGGACGCACCTGCGGCGGGCGAGCTCTCTCCGATCGTCGGGGAGCATCCCTCGATCCAGGAGATGCGCACCCGGATCGGTCAGATCGCCAAGCGCGACGTCTCGGTCCTGATCACCGGGGAGAGCGGAGTCGGCAAGGAGCTCGTCGCACGGGAGATCCATCGCCAGAGTCGCCGCGCCGACGCACCGTTCATCGCGCTCAACTGCTGCGCGTTGACCGAGAGCCTGCTCGAGAGCGAGCTCTTCGGACACGAGCGGGGCGCCTTCACCGGCGCGACCTCCAGGAAGATCGGCCATTTCGAGCGCGCCGACGGAGGGACGCTCTTCCTCGACGGGGTGGGCGACGCACCGCCCTCGACCCAGGCCAAGCTGCTAAGGGTGCTGCAGGAGAACGAGTTCGAGCGCGTCGGCGGCCTGAAGACGATCTCGGTCGACGTCCGCATCGTCGCCGCGACCAACCGCAACCTCGTCGAGCTGAGAGACGACGGCCAGTTCCGGGACGATCTTTTCCACCGCCTCAACGTGCTTCCGATCCAGGTGCCGGCCCTGCGCGACCGTGCCAGCGATCTGTCGACGCTGATCCCGGCACTCTCGAAGCGGCTCGGCGCCTCGCTGAGCTGGACCGACGCGGCGATCAAGCGGCTCCAGGCTCATCCGTGGCCCGGGAACGTCCGGGAGCTGGAGAATGCGATCGAGCGCCTCGAGATTCTCTGCGAAGGGGGCAGGCCCGTGACGCTCGAGAGAGTGGAGCAGGCGCTGGGCGATTCGGCGAGCGCGCTGCCCTCACGCCGCGAGACCTTTATCGACGAGGAGCGCGACCGCTACGAGCGCCTGCTGAACGACAACCGCTGGAACGTCTCAGCGGTCGCGCGGCAGCTGAACCTGAGCCGCGGGGCGCTGCGGCATCGACTCCGGAAGCACGGACTGCTATGAGGCGGTGGCTGATCGCAAGCTGTGCCGCCGCACTGCTCGGCGCCGCCGGCGACGCCGACGTGGTTCCCGAGTCGCCGTCGGCTCGGGAGATCGTGGAGCGGGCACACGAGAACTGGACTCGCTACGACACCTCGGCAACCATCCGGATTGCGGTCGTCTCCCGATCGGGGAGGCGCATGGAGCGGAAGCTCGAGGCTTTCCGGGTCCGCGTCGACGACCAGCCGAGAACGTTGATCCGGATGACCTACCCGCCCGATCTGCGCGGGACGACTCTGCTGGTCCTCGAAAACGGACGACGAGACGACGACCGGTTCCTGTACCTGCCCGTGAGTCGCCGAGTTCGGCGGATCGCGGCCGGCCAGCGCGGCGATCGCGTGCTCGGCACCGACTTCAGCTACGAGGATCTCGGGGCGGGCGATCTCGACGACTACAGGCACGAGCGACTCGCGAACGCGTCGGTCGACGGCATCGACTGCTTCGTGATCCGAACGGAGGAATGGAATCCGGGACCGGGATCGTTCCGGAGAACCTCGTGGATCAGCCGGGGGGAGTTCGTTCCGCTGCGCGTCGAGTACGAGCGCCACGGACGGCTGAGCCGCAGGCTGGAGGCAGACCCGGCCTCGCTGGCCGAGCTGGGTCCGGGCGCCTGGCTGCCGCGCCGGGTCGTCATGCGGGACCTGATCCGGGGCACGCGCACCGAGCTGGACGTCCAGACGCTCGACACCGGGCCGAGCCTCGACCCGGGTCACCTGTCGCTCACACACCTGCAGAGCCTCTCGAGGCGGCTCGACCTGACGGACGATGGCACAGAGCCAGATGCACTTCCGAGCCCGAGCGGCTCCGACTCCAGTCTCAGTCCCTGACCGCAGCGAACGGGAGCGCGGCTGCCCTCAGCTCGGCGCGGTCCAGAGTCGCTGCTCCCGGCTCAGGCGTGGTCGGTCGGCAGGCTGAGGATGAACGAGGTGCCGCGGTCGACGGTGCTCTGCACCTCGATCGTGCCCTCGTGGTCGCGCATGATCCGCTGCACCAGCGACAGGCCCAGGCCGGTGCCGCCGCCGTGCCGGCGCGTGGTGAAGAAGGGATCGAAGATCCGCGTGAGCATGTCTTCGGGGATCCCGTCGCCGTCGTCGGAGATCGTGAGCAGCACCTGCTCGCCCCGCAGCTCGGTCCGCACGCTCACGTGCACCGGCCGCTCGCTCGACTCGACCGCGTTCTGGAGCAGGTTCGTGATCACGTAGACCATCTCGGTCCGGGCCAGCGGGACGTGCGGCAGGTTCGGATCGAGCTGGCACTCCACGCTCGCCTGCGCGGCGCGGATGTTCCCGCGCAGCTGATCGACCATCTCCATGACGAGCGCGTTCAGGTCGCGGATCTCTCGCTCGCCCGGCTCGCTCTGTGCAAAGTGGAGCAGGTTGCGCGAGATCTTCGAGGCGCGGTCGACCTGCGTCAGGATCCGCTTCAGGCTCTGCTCCATGCAGCGGAAGTTGGGCACCCGATCGAGCGAGGTGATCGCACCCTCCGCCGCCGAGCGGATCGCGGCCAGCGGGTTGTCGATCTCGCGGGCGATGCCCGTCGCCAGCGTGCCGATCGTGGCGAGCCGCTCCGAGCGGTGCTGCGACGCCTTGGCGACCATGATCTCGGTCATGTCGAACGCCGCTCCGACCAGGCCCAGGAACTCCCCGTCGCTGTCGAAGCGGGGCTTGCCGCGCAGCAGCAGCCTGCGGTACTCGCCGTCCGCGTTGCGCACCCGCGTCATCACGCTGAAGGGTTCGTGGCGTTCGACGGCAGCCTCGAGCCTCGAGCGCACCTTCTCCTGGTCCTCGAGGTGATGGTAGAAGCTCAGCATGTGGTCCGTGGTCAGGTCTGCCGGATCCCTCCCCAGGAAATCCGCGGCGGCGCGGTTCACGGTCAGCATGTGGCCGTCGTCGCTCGTCATCCAGAGCATGGCGGGCACGGTGTCGGCGAGCAGGCGCATCTGCTCGTCTCCCGCGTGGGGCATCGCCTCCTCGCGTGCCCGCTCGCTCAGGTCGCGGCCGACGATCAGGACCGCCTTCTCGCCACTGGAGTCGACGTGGGCGATGCCGGTCACGTCGGCCCGGAGCCAGGTCCCGTCGGCGCGTTGCAGGCGCGCCTCGGCCCGCACACCGTCGGACTGCTCGGCGGATTCCCACAGCTGGGACAGGATTCGCTGGCGGTCGTCGGGGTGGAGCAGCTCGCTCACGTTCTGCCCGATGACCTCGTCCTGCTCCACACCGAGCCGCTGGCAGGCGTTCCGGGTGATGTACTCGACGACGCCTTCGCGGGTCGCGCGAATCGCGATGTCGTCTACGCGCTCCGCCAGGTCGCGTAGCTGATCCTCGAGGGTCGTCCCCCCTCCGCTCATCTCCCCTCCCTGGAGTTTGGAAACTTCGCCAACGGCAGCGTCGAGAATTCCGGATCTTACCAGCGCACCGACGAGAACTGCTTCGGAAATTTCACCACCTGTCAGGGAGTGGCAGCTTCCGGGTCGAGGTGTCGCCGGGATGGCGACTTTTGCGAATCCACCGACGGACGGCAGAGGAATCGGGTGGATC
>CAZLBF010000268.1:0-11465 GCA_964557495.1 uncultured Myxococcales bacterium
AGTGCGAGCGGCTTCACCCCTTCAGGTTAGCCGGGTCGCCGAGCGCTCGATACGCCTGCGGGCGCCGCGGGAACTCCCTCGACCTAGACGTCGAGCACGAGCGTGGACTCGAGGGCGCCGTCCCGCTCGCGCACCGCGACGGCGTGGTAGGTCACGCCCTTGATCTCGAGGCGGAGCGGGGCTCGCGCGCGGGCACCGCGCAGGGTCAGCTCCGCCTCGGTGTCGCTTCGGACCGCGACACAGACCCGCGACGGGTCGATCCCGTCCTCCTGAATCGCGTGCAGCGCCTCCGAGAGCGACTGGACCAGCAGATCCTCGCGGTCGATGCCGGTGGCGCGGAGCTCCACGCGCAGGTCAGCCGCTTCGGGGGCCGGCTCCCCCTCGAACAGCAGGGCCCGGAGCGCACGAACTCCTGCCGCGATGAGTCCCGCGAGGTCGGGCGCTCGCAGTCGCACCGCGACATCTCCGGTGTGGTCCACGATCTCCCAGGTCACCGGCCCCGTTTACGCGATTCGGCTGCGGGGAACAACTCGCTCCGAGCTCTCGAGGCGATCGGTCGCGGCGAGCGGTGGGCTACATTGGTGCGCGATGGCCGAACGGGGGGTGGTCGTGATCGGGGCCGGGCACAACGGCCTCGCCTGTGCGGCGTACCTGGCTCGCGCCGGCCTCAAGGTGACCGTGCTCGAGCGGCGGCCGTGCGTGGGCGGCGCCTGCGTCACCGAGGAGCTCTGGCCGGGCTACCGGGTCTCGCGGGCGGCCTACGTCGTGGGGCTGCTGCGGCCGCGCATCGCGCGGGAGCTGGAGCTCGAGCGACACGGACTGCGGCTGCTGCCGCGCTCTCCCGCCTCGTTCACCCCGCTCCCGGACGGGCGCTCGCTGGTCCTGGGTGCGGGCCTCGAGTCCGACGTGGAGGAGATCCGCCGCTTCTCCGCGCGCGACGCCGAGGTGTTCCCGCGCTTCGAGGCGTTCGTGGAGCGCGTGGCTCGGGCGATCGAGCCGACGCTCGACGCGCCACCTCCCGAGCTTTCACCGCGCGGGCCGAGGGACGCGGTGCCCTGGTGGCTCGCGCTGCGGGCCGGACTCCGGCTGCGTCGAGAGCTCCCGCGCGCAGCGCGTCTGCTGCTCGGCCCGGCGCGCGACCTGCTCGAGGAGTGGTTCGACTCCGAGCCGCTGCGCGGAACGCTCGCGACCGACGCCGTGATCGGCGCCTTCGCCCCTCCTTCGGCGCCGGGGACCGGCTACGTGCTGTTTCACCACGTGATGGGCTCGGTGACCGGAGAGCGGGGCATCTGGGCGTACGCCCAGGGCGGCATGGGCGAGCTCTCCGAGGCGCTCGCCGCATCCGCGCGCGCGGCCGGCGCCTCGATCCGCGCCGAGGCTCCCGTCGCACACATCCGCGTCGAGGGATCGCGGGCGTCGGGGGTCGCGCTCGCGAACGGCGACGAGATCTCGGCGGACGCGGTGGTGTCGTCGCTCGATCCTGCGCTCACGTTTCTCCGGCTGCTGGAGGCGAGCGCGCTCCCCGAGGAGTTCGTGCGCGCCGTGCGCGGCCTCGACTTCCGGAGCCCCGTCGTGAAGCTCAACCTCGCGCTCAGCGAGCTGCCCCGCTTCCGGACGCACGATGGCGAGAGCGCGCCGCTGACGGGCACGGTCCACGTCGGCGCCACCGATCTCGACGCACTCGAGCGCGCCTTTGACGACGCGCGCAGCGGGGACGTGTCGCAGGTTCCACTCGCAGAGCTCACGATCCCCTCTGTCGTCGACCCGAGCCTCGCGCCCGCCGGACGCCACGTCGCGTCGGTCTTCGCGCAGTACGCACCGGCGCGCGCTATGGACGATGCGGAATGGCCGGCGCTGCGAGATCGCATGCGCGACCGCATCGTGCAGAGCATCGAGACGCTCGCGCCGGGCTTCAGCGACTCGATCCTCGAGGCCGAGGTGCTGGCACCGCCCGATCTCGAGTCCGAGTTCGGCTTGACCGGCGGGAACATCTTTCACGGCGCCATGACTCCCGACCGCCTGCTGTTCCTGCGCCCTGTGCCCGACTGGGCTCGCTACCGGACCCCCGTGGGTTCGCTCTACCTGTGTGGAGCCGGTACCCACCCGGGAGGCGGCGTGATGGGCGCCTGTGGTCGCAACGCCGCTCGCGAGATCTTGCGCGACCTCGGGGTGGCCCGCTCCAGCCGTCGCCGCACCGCGAGGTAGGGTCGCCCCGCGATGGATCGGCCCCTTGAAGCACGAACAAAAAGCGAAATAGACGGACCAAAACAAGGCCCGCCGGAGGCGGGCCACGACCAAACGAACCCGGATATTGTAACACAAGCACTCGCAGTTACAAGGGTTTTTTCCGCCCGCGCCGGTGACTGCGAGTCCCGGCTTCCGAAGCCCCGATTTCGAGCCACGAAGCGAGCGTTATCGCGTCCGAACCCGGAGTTCGCAGACCCGAGAATTCGGGGGGCTCGTCCCACATCCACACAGATCGCGCCTCTCACAGCGCGGGCAGCGCAGCCAGGGTAGGCTGGCGGGCATGCGTCTAGCTCCCGGCAGCCGGAACTTCCGCGTCACCGAGCTACCCGCCTACGCGCCGTGCGGCAGCGGCGAGCACCTGTACGTCGAGGTCGAGAAGGAGGGGTTGACCACCGACGCGGTGGCTCGCGCGCTGGCCCGGACCTGCGGCGTGCCGGTGCGGGACGTCGGCTATGCGGGGCGCAAGGATCGCCACGCGGTCGCGCGCCAGTGGTTCAGCGTCCACCGGGCTCCGGAGGGTTCGCTCGAGCGGCTCGACTCCCCCGAGGCCGATGGTCGCCTGGAGGTGCTGAGAGCCGAGTGGCACCGCAACAAGCTGCGGGTCGGCCACCTGCGCGGGAACCGCTTCACGCTCGAGCTCGCGGGACACGAGCCGCCGGGCGAGCTCGAGGCGCGGCTTGCCGAGCTCGCCGAGCGCGGCATCCCGAACCGCTTCGGGGAGCAGCGCTTCGGAATCGAAGGCGGCACGCTCGCGCTGGCCCAGGCCTGGGGGCGCGGCGAGCCCCCGAGCCGGGACCCGCGCTACCGGCGCCTGGTCTTCAGTGCGGCCCAGGGTGCGATCTTCAACGCGGTGCTCGAGGCGCGCAGTCGGGAGGGCCTGCTTCACCGCCTGCGCGAGGGGGACGTGGCCCGCATTCCGAGCGGTGCCTGCTTCGTGTGCGCCGCCGAGGATCTGGACGAGATCAACCGCCGCGCCGCCCCCGGAGTGCTCGAGCTCTGCGCGACAGGTCCGATGCCGGGCACCAACCGCTTCGGTCCAGCGGACCCGATCCTCGAGCAGGAGCGACACTGGTCGATGTCGACCGGCGTCGCCTGGGAGTGGTTCGACAAGGGGGGGCCGCTCGAGAGCCGCGGCGAGCGGCGCGCGCTGATCGTGCGCTTTCTCGACACCCCAGCGCTCGAGCCGACCGGGGAGGGCGTGCGACTCCAGCTGGCGCTGCCCCCGGGCAGCTACGCTACGGAGGTGCTCCGCGAGCTCGGTGTCGAGGTCCCGCGAGATCGGCGCGGAGCCTAGGAGGCCGGAGTGCCCGAGCAGACGATCCTCACCCTGGTTCGGCACGGCGAGACGCTCGCGAACATCGAAGGGGTCTGGCACGGCTCGACCGACACCCCGCTCACGGAGCTGGGCCTCGAGCAGGCGGCGCGCGTCGCCGCACATCTCGGCGAGCGACACCGCGACGCGGCGGCTCTGTACAGCAGCGACCTGCAGCGGGCCCACGACACCGCCCGTGCGATCGGCGGCGCGCTGGACCTTGAGGTGCGGCTCGACGATGAGCTGCGCGAGTATCACCTCGGAAGCTGGGAGGGAATCGGCTACCGAGAGCTCTACGAGAAGCACCGGCTGTGGCACCACATGCGTGCGGATCCCGAGTTCGCCCCGCACGGCGGCGAGACGCCGCGCGAGGTGGTGGAACGAATCACGCGCGCGCTGGAGCGCATCGCGCGGGCGCATCCGCGCGAGCGTGTGATCGTCGTGACGCACGGGGGCGCGCTGAGCATGACGCTCGGAGCGCTGCTCGACGACGACTATGCGAGCTGGGGCCGCGTGGTAGAGAACTGCGCAGTGAGCGAGCTCAGCATCGAGCCGGAGCCCCGGCTCTTGAGCTTCAACCAGACGGAGCACCTCGAAGGGCTCTGAGCGCCTCGCGCGGGGTCAGTCGACGAACGCCCAGAGCAGGCGCTGGCTGGTGCCGTCGAGCTTCTCCGGGCTGGCGATGTGATACAGGTCGCCCGCCACGTCCCGCACCAGGATTCCACCGCCCGGGACGTCTCGCGGCCACTCGTCGCGCGGCGTCTGGAACGAGCGCTCCCCCTGGCGCGTGCACACCTTCCAGCTCCGGATCTCGATCTCCTCCTCGATGGCGAGAATGCGTTCGATCTGAAGCACGAAGCCGGCCTCGACGACCGCCTCCTCGAGCACCTTGCGCGACCCGGGGTCCAGCTCCGCAGCCGAGCGCACGAGCGCCACCTCCTCGTCGTCGAAGTCCCGAAGCGAGATGAAGCGCGTCGGGTCCGACCACGGGAAGCAGCGGCACACGCGCACCGCGACCTCGCAGCCGTCCTGAATTGCCCAGAGCAGACCGTCGATTCGCCGCTCGAGCCTGAGTTCAAACATCAGACTGCCTCCTGAAGCTCGAGCTGCATCCGGTGCAGCCGCGAGTAGGTTCCCTTCAGCGCGAGAAGCTCCGCGTGCGAGCCCTCCTCGGAGATGCGACCGTCCTCGATCACGAACAGCCGATCCGCCCGCTTCAGCGTCGAGAGCCGGTGCGCGATCGCGAAGACCGTGCGACCGCCGACCAGACGCATCAGCGCCTCCTGGATCTTCCACTCCGTCTCGGTGTCGACGCTGCTGGTGGCCTCGTCCAGGATCAGGATGTGCGGGTCGTGCAGGATGGCGCGCGCGATCGAGACTCGCTGGCGCTCCCCGCCCGAGAGCGACTGTCCACGCTCGCCGACGATCGTGTCGTATCCGTGCGCGAACTTGCAGATGAAGTCGTGCGCGTTCGCCGCCCTCGCTGCCTCGACCGCCTCGTCGACGCTCGCCTCGGGCTTTCCGTAGCAGATGTTCTCGAGGATGGTGCCGTAGAAGAGGTAGGGCTCCTGAAGCACCATCCCGATCTGCCGGCGGTAGTGCCCGCTGTCGAGATCCCGCACGTCCACGCCATCGACGCGGACGGATCCGCCGGTCGCGTCGTAGAAGCGAGCGATCAAGCTGACCAGGGTGCTCTTGCCGCCCCCCGAGGGCCCGACCAGCCCGGCCATCTCACCCGGCGCCACGTCGAAGCTCACGCCCTTGACGATCTGTCGCACGCCGTCGTAGCCGAACGTCACGTTCTCGAACGTGACCCGGCCGCGCACGGGCTCGAGCCGCACCGGATCCGGGATGTCGACGATCTCGGGTCGGGTGTCGAGGACCTCGAAGACGCGGTGCGCCGAGCTCGTCGCCCGGTTCATGACCCGCGCCATCTGCCCGATGATCTCGATCGGAGCGACGAACATCGTCATGTAGAGCAGGAACGAGACGAAGGTGCCCGTGCTCAGCGCCGACCCCGCGGCGCCGTCACTGCCGAGCAGCCGCGGAAGCGCGATCAGCCAGACCGCCAGCACCATGGCGTGCACTGCGAACAGGAGCCCCGGCCAGAACGAGGTCCAGACCCCGTGAATCCGGTTGAACTCCCCCACCACGTCGTAGTTGCGGGCGCCGAAGCGGAGCTTCTCGCGGTCCTCCTGGTTGAATGCCTTGACCACGCGCATGCCCGGAATCGTGTCCGAGAGCAGATCGGTGACGCTCGACCACTTGCGCCAGGCTCGCAGGAACATCTCGTTCATGCGGACGCCGTGTCGGTGGATCAGCCAGCAGAGCAGGGGCACGGGCAGCGTCATCACCAGCCCGAGACGCCAGTCCAGATGCACCAGCACGATCCCGAGGCCGAGCAGCGTGACTGCAGCGAGCGACACGTCGACCACCCCGAGCGCGAGGAACTCCCACAGCCGGTCCGTGTCCGAGCTCACCCGCGTGATCAGGCTTCCGGTCTTCTTGCGCGCGAAGAAGCTCAGTGAGAGCCCCTGCATGTGCTCGTACAGCTCGGTGCGGAGGTCGCGCGCCACGTACTCGCCGAGCACCGTCATCAGGCGGAGCCGGACCCAGTTGCAGAGCTGGCGCAGCACGTAGACCGCAGCCATGCCGGCGAGCGCGATCCAGGCGATCAGGGTCGCGCGCTCGAGAGTGAGCGAGCCGGAGCGGACCGGCACGATCACCGAGTCGATCAGGTAGCCGCTCAGATAGGGGGGAACCAGGGCGCAGAGCGTCAACAGCGCCGCGGCAACCATGCCCACGATCACGTCGCGCCGGTAGGGCCGCAGGTAGGAGAGCAGCCGCCAGACCACCGCCATGCGGCGGTGCGCGACGAGCGCCTGCGCATCGCGGATGGGGCGGACCAGGCTCTCGGCATACTCGGAGTCGGGGTCGACCGCGGGCACCTCGACGCCGTCGATCTCCTGCCGCAGCACGAAGGCGATGCTCTCGAGGGCCTTGCGCTGGCGCTGCGTGTAGCGGAGCAGGGCGAGAGGCGCGCTCCCCGGCTCGCCGAGGATCGCGAGCGCGTTGGACGAGAGCCCCGAGGTCTCGCGAATCGAGCGCACCTGGCAGCGCTCGAACGTCTCGATGCCCGCGTCCTCACCGTCGCGAGCGACGGCGACGCGCGTCGGGCCGAGCGCGAGCCAGGTCCTGGCGAGGTGCAGCGAGGCGTCGAGGTCGGCCAGCCCGTAGAGCTGGACGGGCTCGCCGCCCCAGGCGTCCTCGATCCGCCGGCGCAGCTCGAGCGGCAGTCGCTCCGGCTGATCCGTGTAGCGGCGGATGATCTCGAGGTCCGAATCCCTGGTCTGTGTGGTCATGTGGAGTCTCTTCGCTGGGAGTTCGCGGAAAAGAAAAGGCCTTCCGGCTTTGGCACCCGGAAGGCCCGCTCCACACGGGATTCGGAACTTCTAGGGCGCCCGCACCTCCTGCGGCCGGGCTGCACGGCCAACCATCACCCCGGCCGGTCTCCGGGGGTCCGGCTCGACGCGCGGCCGCTGGACCGCGCGTGGCGCGGCGGACCGCGCGAGCTGGATGCCGGTGCAAGTCATCGAGGTGTGATTCCCTTCTGAATCATCGAACGAGTGATCTTATGCGATCCGCGCGCGGCGTCAACGCGGAGGCGGTTCTCACCGGGCGTAGAGCAGCGCGTCGATCGCGTCCACCGGGCCGGCATCCGTCTCGACGGGCCGGCGCAGGTGCTCCGCGCGCTCCACGCGCAGGCCCACTGCCTCGAGCTCCGACGCGACCTCCTCCGGCTCGAGGAGCAGGTCGGGGTCCTGCGGGCCGCCGGTCCCCTCCGCCAGGTTGCGGCGCGCGTGCCCGATGATCAGCAGCGCACCCTCCGGAGCCAGTGCCGAGGCGGCGCGCTCGAGGATTCGGCGGCGATCCTCGCCCGGCACCTGGAGGTAGAGGATTACCACGAGCTGGAAGTCCCGGGCCTCGGGCGTCCAGTGCGTCAGGTCCTCGCAGACCCACTCGACCTCGACCCCCTCGCGGGCCGCCAGACCCCGCGCGCGCTCGATGGCGACGTCGGAGTAGTCGACGCCGGTGACCTGCCAGCCGCGGGCGGCGAGCCAGATCGCGTTCCGTCCCTCGCCACACGCGAGGTCGAGCACCCGCCCCTCCGGCGGCACGTCGCCGAGCTCCGCCTCCAGAAAGCGGTTCGGATCGGCCCCCCACACCAGCTCCGCCGCCGAGTAGCGCGCGTTCCAGGCCTCTCGCTTGCTCATCCGCTCTCCCTCACGCCCCGATTGTAGGTCAACCTCGCGCGGCGCGAATTCGCGTACCATGAGCGCCATGAACCCGACGATCTCCGAAGCGATCCAGCTGCGCCGGGTGGCGGAGACGCCCTGCGAGGAGGCGGCGGAGCGCTAGTGGCGGATCTGCTCGAGCTGTCGGCCCGGCTCATCGACGAGGGCAACTCCGACGAGCCGGCGAACCGCGTGACCACCGAGCTCTCGGAGGTCGCCGACGGGATCGCGGTGATCGAGGCGTTCTCCCACGTGGTGGTGTTCCGCACGGACGCCGGGCTGGTGCTGTTCGACACGAGCCTCGAGATGTTCGCCGAGGGGATCCTGAAGTCGCTCCGCGGCTGGACCGACGCGCCGGTTCACACCGTGGTCTACACGCACGGACACGTCGACCACGTCGGCGGAGCGCGCGCGATCCTGGACGAATCCAGGGGCAGGAGCGCGCAGGACGCAAAGGTGGTCTCTCACGAGAACCTGCCCGCTCGCTTCGCCCGCTATCAGCTCACCAACGGCTACAACGCCGTGATCAACGCGCGCCAGTTCGGCGGGGGACGCATCGGCGGGGGCATGGCGGGGGGCGCTGAGCTCTCGTTCGGGCCGGCGGCCTGGGTGGAGCCCGACACCACGTTCCGCGACCGGCTGCGCACGCGCATCGGCGACGTCGAGATCGAGTACCGGCACGCGAGGGGCGAGACCGACGACCACCTGTGGGCCTGGCTGCCGGGCCTGCGTACAATCTGCGCCGGGGACTTCGTGACCTGGGTCTTCCCCAACGCGGGCAACCCGCAGAAGGTCCAGCGCTATCCGCTCGAGTGGGCCGGCGCGCTGCGCGAGATGGCCGGCCTCGGCGCCGAGCTGCTGCTGCCGGCGCACGGTCTGCCGATCGGCGGCGCGGAGCGCGTGCGCGGGGTGCTCGACGACCTGGCCTCCGCGCTCGAGTCGCTCGTCGAGCAGACGCTCGGGCTCATGAACGACGGTGCGCGCCTCGACACCATCCTCCACTCGGTGTCGCTCCCGCGCGAGCTGCTCGACAAGCCCTACCTGCGTCCCATCTACGACGAGCCGGAGTTCGTCGTGCGCAACATCTGGCGGCTCTACGGCGGCTGGTACGACGGAAACCCGGCGCACCTGAAGCCTCCAGCCGAGCGCGCGTTCGCCGAGCAGGTGGCGGGTCTCGCGGGCGGCGTCGAGGCGCTGGTGGCGCGGGCGCGAGATCTCTCCGAGAGCGGCGACGAGCGCGTCGCCTGTCAGCTGATCGAGCTCGCGACCCAGGCGGAGCCCGAGAGCCGCGAGGCGCACGCGGCGCGGAGCGAGATCTACGAGCAGCGCCGGAAGTCGGAGCTGTCGCTGATGGCCCGGGGCATCTATCGCTGGGCCGCGCGGGAGTCGGCAAAGATCGCCGACGCACCCGACGGATCCAGCTGACCCAGCCGAGCTTACGCAGAAGGAGATCGAGGATGGCAGTCACTGCAGAGACGACGTCGGGCCGGGTCGCCGGGGTCCAGGAGCCGGACCATCAGCACTTCCGGGGGATTCCGTTCGCGAAGCCGCCGCTCGGCGAGCTGCGCTTCCGCGCTCCCGAGGCGGCCGAGCCCTGGAGCGGCGAGCGGGACGCGAGCGCCTTCGGCCCCGCCGCACCCCAGCCCCCGAGCCCCCTCCCGGGCATGGCCGTGAACGAGCAGTCCGAAGACTGCCTCTACCTGAACGTGTTCACGCCGGCCGCGGACCGGGGACGGCGCCCCGTGATGGTCTGGATCCACGGCGGTGGCTTCCGGAACGGCTCGGGCTCGCAGGCGCTCTACGAGGCGGGGCGACTCGCGGCGCGCGGCGACGTGGTGGTCGTCACGCTGAACTACCGGCTCGGCGCGCTCGGCTACCTGTACACCGAGGGCGCCGACGCGAACGTCGGACAGCTCGACCAGATTGCGGCGCTCGAGTGGGTGCGCGACAACGTCGGAGCGTTCGGCGGCGACGCCTCGAACGTCACGATCTTCGGCGAGTCGGCCGGCGGCATGGCCGTGACGACACTGCTCGCCATGCCCGCTGCGCGCGGGCTGTTCCACCGCGCCATCCCCCAGAGCGGGGCCGCCCACCACACGCACAGCGCGGCCAGCGCCACGCGAGTCGTCGAGGTGCTGCTCGACGAGCTCGGCGCCCGGGACCTCGAAGAGGCGCGCCGAGCTCCGATCGATCAGCTCATCGCGGCGCAGGACCGCTGCATGCTGAAGGTGCAGCGGGAGTTCAACGCGCTCACCTTCGCGCCGGTCGTCGACGGAGCGAGCCTGCCCAGCCACCCCCTCGAGGCGATCTCGAACGGGGCCGTGCGCGACGTCGACCTGATCGTGGGCACGAACCGCGACGAGGCGAAGCTCTTCCGCATGGCCGAGCCGAAGGCGAGCGAGATGGACGACGAGGTGATGCACAAGCGCGTGCGCGGGATCCTGCGCCTGTTCGATCGCAAGGAGGAGGCGCCCCGGCTGATCGAGGCCTACCGCAAGGCGCGCGAGGGGCGCGCCTCGACCGAGCCGCTCGAGATCTTCGACGCGATCGACTCCGACCGGATGTTCCGCATCCCGGCGATCCGGCTGCTCGAGGCGCACGCGCCGCATCCCGCGCGAAGCTACGCCTACTTGTTCACCTGGGAGTCGCCCGCGCTGCGCGGCGCGCTCGGCGCCTGCCACGCGCTCGAGCTGCCGTTCATGTTCGGCACGCTCGACGCCCCGACCATGGACCGCTTCGCCGGCAAGGGGCCCGACGCGGAGACCCTGTCGGAGCGCATGATGGACGCCTGGATCGCGTTCGCGCGCAGCGGCGACCCGAACCACCCGGGTCTGCCGACCTGGGAGACCTACGACGCCGACCGCCGCGCGACGCTGATCTTCGACCGCGAGCCCGAGCTCGCCACGGCGCCCCTCGACGAGGAGCGCATCGCCTGGGAAGGGATTCTCTAGGGCTCCTTCAGCAGGTCGGGCAGGTCGCGCGAGGCGGAGAGCTTCCACTTCGGCTCGCGCCGCTCGAGGAACGCGACCACGCCCTCGTGCGCGTCGGCCTGCTGGCCGGCCCAGGCGAGGAGCAGATTCTCGCGCTGCCGGATCTCGGGCATCGACGCGGTGAGGTCCTCCCAGAGCAGACGCTTCGCGATGGCGACCGAGACGGGGGCCGCGTTCACGGCGACGTCGCGCGCCCAATCGAGCGCGGCGGGCAGCACCTCGGCGGCGGGCAGCGCTTTCGTCGCCAGGCCGAGCTCGGCGGCCTCGCGCCCGCGGATCATGCGGCCGGAGAGCAGCAGGTCCGCGGCGTTCGAGAGCCCCGCTACACGCGCGACGATCAGGTGCGAGGCCAGCTCCGGCACGATGCCGCGCCGCACGAACGCGAACTGCAGCTTCGCCTCCTCGGCCACGAAGCGGACGTCGCACAGCATCGGGTAGGTGAGGCCGACGCCGACCGCGTGTCCGTTGACGGCCGCGATCACCGGCTTGTTGACCTGGTAGGGATAGACCTCGCGGACCGGCCTGCGACGCTCCCCGCGCTCGCTCTGGTCGAAGGCGTGACCTCCGCCGCCCAGGTCGGCGCCCGCGCAGAAGGCGCGCCCCGCGCCGGTCACGATCACG
>CAZLBF010000269.1:0-27365 GCA_964557495.1 uncultured Myxococcales bacterium
GGCCGCTCCGGACGCTGGTAGTCGCGAATGATCCGCAGCGCCTCGTCGCACGCAAAGACCGTCTCGACCGCACGCACGATGATGCTCTTGAAGGGGTTGTTGCAGCTTCGGCCGAGCCCTACCTCCGCGGCCACCTCTCGCGCGACGGCGGGGAGGCGATCGAAGCAGAGGTTGTAGCGAGCCAGCGGACCGACCACGTAGCTACCTCCCTGGCGTCGACTCGAGTGCAGCGCCGTGGAGTGCTCGACGTGCTCCTCGTCGAAGTTCTCGTCGTACTCCTGGATCGCGATGTCCAGCCCCCGGTTCGACACGAGGCGACCCTCGTTGAGCGGGTACTCGTCGGGGTGCGACAGGGCCACGTACTCGTAGTCCCGCTCGAAGTCGGGAAAGTCGAACGTGGCCACCCAGCGAACGGTCTCGAGGGCAGCGTCGCGGGCCCACTCGAGCTCGTCCGCGAGGGCGTCGAAATCCCGCTTCTCCGGAACCTTGTAGAAGCCGCCGACCTTCACGTTCACGGGATGGATCTCGCGTCCACCCAGCAGCGTCATCAGGTCGTTGCCGGTCTTCTTGAGCCGGAGCCCCCGTTTCACGATCTCCGGGTGATCCCCCGCGACCTGGATCGCGTCCTGGTAGCCGAGGAAGTCCGGCGCGTGCAGCATGTAGATGTGGAGGGCGTGGCTCTCGATCCACTCGCCGCAGTAGATCAGACGTCGCAGCTCCCGCAGCGGCCCATCGACTGTGACGCCGCAGATGCTCTCCATGGCGTGGACGGAGCCCATCTGGTAGGCGATCGGACAGATCCCGCAGATGCGCGCGGTGATGTCGGGCGCCTCGGTGAACGCACGCCCGCGCAGGAAGGCCTCGAAGAAGCGCGGCGGCTCGAACAGCTTCAGCTTGACGTCGGTGACCTCGTCGTCCTTGAGCTTGACGAGGAGCGCTCCTTCGCCCTCGACCCGGGCGAGGTAGTCGACCTTGATGGTTCGCCGCTTTCCTGAGCGGCCCCGTTTACCCGAACGGCCCCGCTTGGCTGCGCGCTCAGCGCTCATGCGCCTCACTCTCTCTCCGGAACGGCTCCGCATAGGCGTTGAAGCCCCGGAAGGCTCGCAGCAGATCGACGTCCGTGGCGCCGCACTGCCTCCAACCCTCTGCGAGCGATTGCGTGTTCGGGGTCTCCTTCGGCCCGAAGCACCCGTAGCAGCCGCGGTCATAGGCCGGGCAGATCGCGCCGCAGCCCGCCTGCGTCACCGGACCGAGACACGGCGTGCCGTGCGAGACCATCACGCAGGTCGCGCCCCGCTGCTTGCATTCCACGCACACGGCGTGGAGCGGCACGTTCGGCCGCCGCCCGTTCAGGAACGCCGAGAGCGTCTCGACGAGCTGGGCCTTGCTGATGGGGCAGCCCCGCAGCTCGAAGTCGACCTTGACGTGATCGCCGATCGGCGTCGACTTGGCGAGCGCCTCGATGTACTCCGGATGGGCGTAGACGACCGAGGTGAACTCCCGAACGTCCCGGAAGTTCCGCAGCGACTGAATTCCACCGGCCGTGGCGCAGGCGCCGATCGTCACCAGGAACTTCGAGACGCGCCGCACCTGGTGGATGCGCTCCGCGTCGTGGGGCGTCGTGATCGAGCCCTCGACGAGCGAGAGGTCGTACGGACCCTTCACGACCGCCCGGGATGCCTCCGGGAAGTTGGCGATCTCGACCGCGTCCGCAACTGCCAGAAGCTCGTCTTCGCAGTCGAGCAGCGACAGCTGGCAGCCGTCGCACGAGGCGAACTTCCATACCGCGAGCTTGGGCTTTCGGGTAGCGGGCATCTCAGAGCTCCCACACGCTCAGCAGCTCGCGGACCCGACCGTACGGGAAGACCGGACCATCCTTGCAGATGAAGTTCGACCCCCACTGACAGTGGCCGCAGAGGCCGATCGCGCACTTCATGTTGCGCTCCACCGAGACGTGGATCTGCTCGGGCGGAACGCCCCGATTCGCCAGCTCGAGGGCGGTAAAGCGCATCATGACCTCGGGGCCACAGACCATCGCGAGCGCTCGGGCCGGATCGAACGAGATCTTGGAGATCAGGGTCGTGACCACCCCGACGTTTCCGCGCCAGGCTTCGGTCGCACGGTCGACCGTGACGAAGATCTCGAGGTCGAGGCGCGCGCGCCAACGCTCGAGCTCTCGCCGGAACAGCAGGTCCTCGGGCCGGCGGGTGCCGTACAGCAGCAGCACCTTGTCGTAGCGGTTGCGGTGTGCCAGGACGTGGAGCATCACCGGGCGCAGGGGTGCCAGGCCGATGCCTCCGGCGACGATCACGAGGTCGCGCCCCTCGGCCGCCTCGACCGGCCAGGAGCTCCCGAACGGACCCCGCACACCCAGGAGCGCGTCTCGCTTGAGCGTCTGCATCGCCCGCGTGACGCTGCCGACGGCGCGGATCGTGTGAACGAAGCCGCCTTCCTTGCGGGGATCGCCGGAGATCGAGATCGGAACCTCGCCCACGCCGTAGACGTAGAGCATGTTGAACTGCCCCGGGGCGAAGCGACACGCGTCGCCGCCGTCCTGTGGAGCCAGTTCGAGCGTGAAGGTGTCCTCGAGCTCCCGACTCGTTCGCCGAATGCGATACGGACGTGGGAGCATGGGGTCGCCGGGCGCGACCTCGCTCGGCACCCCGGCCTCAATCATAGACGCCATAGAGATCCAACAGCTGCATCCGAGAAGCCTGGAGCCGCTGCTCCATGATGTGCGAGAAGCGCTTCATCAGCTCGTATCCCAGGCCGTGGTCCGCCTCGCACTTTGACCTCAGGCACTTGCCGTCGAGCGCGATCGCGCGCGTCGGCTCGATGACCCTCGCATCGGAATGCCAGCGATACGGGGGGATCAGCCATGACCACCCCACGACTTCGGTCTCGCCCATCGTCTGCAACGTGACGGGCCCCTTGTGTGTCATGAAGACGTCCAGTGCCACCCGACCTTCGCGGATCACGTAGAAGGTCTCGGCGTCTCCACCTTCTCGAAACATGAACTCGTCCGCGGCGAAGCGCACGTTGCTGGCGCAGCCGACGAGCGTCTCCAACTGTTCCTGACTGAGTCCCTCGAAGAAGGGCTGCTCGGCCAGGATTCGTTCCAAGCTCTCCATGCTCTATCCCTCCGCGGAGGCGGTCTGTCGATCGACTCCGCCTCCGGCCCGCATCTTCCGCACCTCCTCGGTGATGTCGATTCCGACGGGACACCAGGTGATGCAGCGCCCACAGCCGACGCAGCCGGAGGAGCCGAACTGGTCGTGCCAGGCGGACAGCTTGTGGGTCATCCACTGGCGGTACCGCGCCGCCGCAGAGGGCCGCACGCTCCCACCGTGGACGTAGGAGAAGCTCATCGTGAAGCAGGAGTCCCACTTCCGCCAGCGCTCGGCGTGGTCGCCGGTGAGCGAGGTCGTATCCTCGACGGTCGTACAGAAACACGTCGGGCAGACCATGGTGCAGTTCGCGCAGTTCAGGCAGCGCGACGCGATTTCCTGCCAGCGCGCGTGTTCGCGATTCTCGCGCAGGAACTCCCGCAGGCCCTCCGTCTCGAGCCTGCGACCCATCTCCCACGCGGTTCGCTCGACGACGGCCGCTGCGGCCGAGGTCTCTTCCGCGTCGGCCGGGCGATGCGGCAGGTCGGCCAGGATCTTGCCTCCGCGCTCGGAGCCCGCCTCGAAGACGAAGTAGTGCCGGTCGGCGTCGAGCACCTCGGTAAGCACGAGGTCGTAGCCGGAGCTCAGCTCGGGCCCGGCGTCCATCGAGACACAGAAGCAGGTTCCGCTCGCCCGTCCGCAGTTGACGCCGACGATCAGGCAGCCCTCGCGGCGCGCGCGATAGGCCGGATCCACGTACTCGCCCCCGAGCAGGACCTTGTCCTGGATCTGGATGGCGCGCAGGTCACAGGCGCGGACGCCGAGGAACGCGTACTGCGGCGCGTCCTGCGGCTCGGGGATCATGCGCATCACCCCGTTGCGGCGCTCGGCGCTCCAGAGTCGAAGCTCCGCCGGATACAGGAACTTCTTCCAGGCGTAGGGCCCGACGGCGTGCGCGAACAGCGCGGCGTCGTCGCGCGCCTCGAGCCGATACGTCCCGGCCTCCTGCGCATCCGCCACGCCGATGGGAAGGTCGTCGACGGAGCCGATCTCCTCGTACGTGATCGCTCCGTCCCTGCGCGTCGGCCCCACGACCCGGTAGCCCCGCTCGACAAGCACCTCGAACAGCCGCGCAAAATCCCGACGCTCGACGAGGACCGACCCGGACGGATCGCCCGCATCCGCTGCCGACATCAGCTCACCCCCGGCTCCACCTGCGGTCGAGCCCGCCCGGCTTGCGCATCGGACTGACTCGCAAGCAAACGAAGAACCGCCGCTGAGAATAGAGAACTTCGCCGAGGTTGAAAACCACTCGAGCCGCGCGGCGCGCGAGCCCGGGCATCGCCCGCAGGTCGCTGGCGGGCGTGCTCAAGCCGCAGACCCGAGTGTCGATGACGTCACGGTGAGACAGCCAGGCGCTTCAGCGGCGGAGGCGATCACCGATCTCGATGCGGCGCGGCGGAGGTACGCCGCAGAGCTGCGATCGATCGTCGGCCTCAGATCCGAGGCGCTGGTGCACGCCCTGTCGCGCGTTCCGCGGGAGGCGTTCCTCGGCACGCCTCCCTGGAGGGTCATCGCACCGGTCGTCGGCGGCAATCCCCTGAAGCCCGACACCTCGCTAGAGACCGCTCCGGAGCAGCTCTATCGCGACGTGCTGGTCAGCATCGATCGAGAGCGTCGCCTCAACAACGGACAGCCATCCAGTCTCGCCGCCTGGCTCGAGGCACTGGAGCTCGCCGAAGGCGATCGCGTCCGACACGTCGGTGCGGGGACCGGCTACTACACCGCGATCATGGCGGAGGTCGTGGGCCCAACGGGACACGTATTCGCCCTGGAGTGCGAGCCGGATCTGGCAGCCCGGGCGGGCGAGAACCTCGCCGGCTATCCCCAGGTGACGGTCGTGTGCTCCGACGGGAGCAGCCACGACTCCGGGCCCTGCGACGCCATCCTGGTGAATGCCGGGGCCACTCACCTCTCCCCGGTGTGGCTGGATTCCCTGCGGCCGAGCGGGCGTCTCGTCGTCCCGCTGACGGTGGCCCGCGACGGGCAGGGGCGGGGCTTCGGGCGGATGTTGAAGGTCGTCCGACGCGACCCGGACTGGGAAGCCCGGTTCATCGGCGCGGTCGGGATCTACCCCTGTATGGGAGCCCGAGATCCGGAGACGAACCGGCGCCTGGAGCGCGCCTATCGCGAGGCTGAAGCCACCTCCGTGCGCAGGCTGATCCGGAGCCCGCACGAGCGGACAGAGACCTGCTGGCTTCACGGCGACGGCTTCTGCCTCTCGCGGGAGTGAGCTCTCGACTCGCCCGCGGGCGGGTCCCGCAAAACGCCGACGCCCGATTCCGCTAACCTGTTCGGGCGGCGTCAGGGAGGGCGAGGCAACAGAGTGATCTACGCGTTCGGTGAGTTCGAGCTCGACCTGCGCCTGTTCGAGCTGCGCTGCGACGCCGAGCCCGTCCCGGTCCAGCCCAAGGTCCTGGACCTGCTCGCCTACCTGCTGCGGAACCACCAGCGGGTGGTCTCCAAGCAGAAGCTGCTCGAGAAGGTCTGGCCGAACGAGGTGGTGAGCGAGACCGCGCTCACGCACGCCGTCATGGAGGCGCGCCGGGCGGTCCGCGACGACGGCAGCCGGCAGCACCTGATCCAGACCGTGCGTCGGCGCGGCTACCGGTTCATCGGTGCGGTCGAGGAGCGCGCGGACCCGACGGCAGCGCGGAGCGGGAAGGCCGGGGGCGCGCGGAGACCGTCGCAGAGTGCGGTCGAGCGAGAGCTCTTCGTCGGCCGCGAGCGCGCGCTCGGACGGCTGCGGGAAAACCTCTGGGAGGCCTTCGGAGAGCGCAGCCGGGTCGTCCTGCTGGTCGGCGAGCCGGGCATCGGGAAGACCCGCACCGCAGAGGAGCTCGCGGCCGAGGCGCGCAGCTCCGGCGCCGAAACGCTGGTCGGCCGCTGCGTCGAGGGAGAGGGCGCACCGGCCTACTGGCCCTGGGTTCAGATCGTGCGCCGGTTCCTCGCCGGGCGGAACCGGGGCGCACTGGAGCCGCTGCTCGGGACGCGCGCGGCGGTCATCGCTCAGGCGATCCCCGAGGTCGCCGAGAAGCTCGGGGACATCGAGCCGCCCCCCGAGCTCGAGCCGGCCCAGGCCCGCTTCCGGCTGTTCGACAGCCTGACCACGTTCCTCAAGAACGCGGCGCGCGAGCGGCCTCTGGTGCTGGTGCTCGACGACCTGAATCGCGCGGATCGCTCCTCTCTGCTCCTGCTCCAGTTCCTGGTGCGAGAGCTTCGGGACTCGCGGATCCTGATCGTGGGAACCTATCGCGACGCAGAGCTGGCACGCGACCCGGCGCTCGCCCGCGTGCTCGGCGAGATCGTCCGGGAGGACCCGAGCCGGTCGCTGCAGCTCGACGGGCTGGAGCGCTCGGAGGTGGCGAGCTTTCTCGAGCAGGCGACCGGCAGACCGGCGCCGCAGTCACTCGTGACCTCGCTCTGGGAGCAGACCGGCGGGAACCCGTTCTTCCTGCGCCAGGTGGTGCACCTGCTGGAGGACGAGGGACGGCTCGAGCAGCCCGACGAAGAGAGCTCCTGGGAGGTCCCGCTCTCGCAGGGCGTGCGCGAGGCGATCCGCCGACATCTGGATGTGCTGTCCGAGGCTTGCCGCGCCGCGCTCAGCGTGGCGGCGGTGGTGGGACGCGAGTTCCCGCTGGCGGCACTCACCGCCGCAAGCGACACCCCGTCGGAGGAGCTGCTGGAGAGGCTCGGCGAGGCCGTCCGCGCGCGCGTCGTCTCCGAGGTAGCCGAAGGCGTGGGCCACTTCCGCTTCTCGCACTCGCTGATTCGCGAGACGCTCTACGGCGAGCTGCCCGCCGCGGAGCGCGTGCAGCTACATCGGCGCGTCGGCGAGGCGCTCGCCGTGATCTACGGCGCGAGCCCGGAGCCGCATCTGGCCGAGCTCGCCCATCACTTCGTGCAGGCCGCGCCGGGCGGCGGCGCGAGTCTGGCCATCGAGTACTCGGTTCGCGCAGCCCAGCGTGCCACGGCCCAGCTCGCGTACGAGCCCGCGGTCGCGCACTACGAGCGCGCGCTCGGCGCGCTGCCCTTCGCACCGGCCGACGAGCGGCGCCGCTGCGAGCTCCTGATCGCGCTGGGTGCCGCGCACTGGCGCGCCGCCGAGGGGGAACGCGCGCGCGAGCGCTACCTGAGCGCCGCGGAGGTCGCCCGCGCGCTCGGCGAGCCGGAGCTACTGGCCCGCGCGGCTCTCGGGTTCGGCGTCTGGGATCAGGACGACATCGTCGACGAGGTGCTCGTGCGGCTCCTCGCGGAATCCCTCGAGCTGCTCGACGACGAGGACTCCGCGCTCCGGGCGCGGGTGATGGGGCGCCTGGCTCGCGAGCTCCGCTTCACCGCTCCGTGGCAGCGGCTCGAGACCCTGAGCCACGGAGGCGTCGAGATGGCGCGGCGCGTCCGCGACAGCGCGGCGCTCGCCGAGTCCCTGGTCGCCCGGCACTGGGCCCTCTGGGGCCCGGAGAACACCGAGGATCGCTTCGCCGCCGCCGTCGAGATCGTCCAGCTCGCCGAGGATATCGACGACCCGGTGCTGGCGCTCCAGGGCCGGCAGTTCCGACTCGCCGACCTGCTCGAACTGGGAGACATCCCGGCGGTCGACGCGGAGATCGACGCCATCGCCTGGCTCTCCGACGAGCTGCAGCGGCCCCAGCACCAGTGGTTCGCCCTCGTCTTCCGCACGATGCGTGCACACATGAACGGTCACTTCGAGGAGGGCGAGCAGCTCGCCAGCCGCGCTCACGCCATCGGCGAGCGCGTGCACCGCGAGACGGCCGTCGGGTGGTACGGCGTCCAGACGGCGGCGCTTCAGCGCGCCCAGGGGCGCCTCGAGGAGGCAGCGGCCGCGCTCCAGATCTTCCGCAAGCAGTTTCCGTGGGTGCCGACCTGGCGCTGCGAGCTGTGTCTGACGCTCGCACTGCTGGGGCGGGAAGCCCAGGCGCGGGCGGAGTTCGACCAGCTCGCCTCGAGGGACTTCCGGGACCTGCGGCAGGACCTGACCTGGCTCGTCTCGATCGCCTTTCTCGCCGAGGCCTGCTCCCTGCTCGGCGACGCTCCCCGCGCCGAGGCGCTCTACGAGCTGATGCTGCCCCACGCGGCGCGGACCGTTTCGGTGAGTCCGGGCGTCGCCTGCTACGGCTCGGCGGCGCGCTATCTGGGCCTGCTCGCGACGACGCTGGAGCGCTGGGACGACGCATCCGCCCAGTTCGAGGCGGCGTTCGCGGCCAACTCGAGCATGGGCGCGCGGCCCTACGTGGCCGCGACCCAGCTCGACTGGGCCCGGATGCTCGCCGCGCGCGGCCACCGCGGAGACCGGGAGGTCGCGATCGAGCACGTGAGCCAGGCGCTCGCGACCGCCAGCGAGCTGGGAATGGCACCGCTGGTCGCGCGCGCCCGGGCGCTCCGGAAGCGGCTGAAGTCCGCGGCCCGCGGGGCGGCCGCCACGCGCGGCGGGACCTCGTGAGCGCTCACGAACTCCTCACGAAAGGCTCACGCGCGGCTCAAGCAAGCCCCCCTCCCCCGCCCTAATCTGAGATCCGTAGCCTGGCGCTGGTTGCCGGATCGGTGGCGTAGAGCGCAGACGCACGGTTCGCAGCGTCCGGAGCAAATTCTTCGATCGCGAGCCTCAGCGAGCGATCGCGAGAAGGAGCATGCCTCTCACCTAGTAAACCTGAGTGAAAACGGGGCCGACCGGGAGCAGTCACCGCCAATGACCCACTCCCAACCATCCCGGGAAAGCCCCAGTCTCTTCTGGCCCGTCGGCCGCGTCTCCCACGAGGCCGACGGGCCACGCAGCGCGGCCCGCCCGCTCCAACCCCTCCCGGAGCTCGGCGGGTCGCTTCCTTTTCAGCCGACGCGTCCAGCTCG
Organism: uncultured Myxococcales bacterium; assembly: GCA_964557495.1. Classification (GTDB taxonomy): domain Bacteria; phylum Myxococcota_A; class UBA9160; order SZUA-336; family SZUA-336; genus CAZLBF01. The sequence goes on from CAZLBF010000269.1 coordinate 9,033, forward strand.
GGCGAGGCCGACGGATGCGACGCAGGCTGCCCAGGCTCCATGCAGCTCCTGCCCACGAAGTGAGCAGACCACAGGCAGCTGCCGGCCGTAGACGCGTTGCGACACGTGGCACGACCTCTGCACAGGGCTCGGCCGTCTGGACTGTCCGTTTCGGCGCGAGGGCGAGTCCCCCGCGTTCGAGGGAGGGGTCGATATGCCTGGGAGGCTTCGGAGTCTGCTCACCGGTTCCGCAGGCGCCGTCGCAATCCTGGCGGCGCGGGCTGCGTTCGGCGAAGAGGTCGTGGAGGGGGTCGAGGTCGCACCGACTATTAACGCCGGCGACACCGCGTGGGTCCTGACCAGCTCCGCGCTCGTGCTGATGATGACCGTTCCGGGCCTGGCCCTCTTCTACGGGGGACTCGTTCGCAGCAAGAACGTGCTGTCGATTCTGATGCAGTGTCTCATCTCCGCCGGTCTCGTCGGCGTGCTGTGGATCCTGGTCGGCTACAGCCTCGCCTTCGACGAGGGCAACCGCTTCATCGGGGGCCTCGGCAAGTTCGCGCTCAACGGGATCACTCCGGAGAGCGTGTCGGGCACGATCCCCGAGTACGTCTTCGTCATGTTCCAGGCCATGTTCGCGATCATCACCCCGGCCCTGATGATCGGCGCCTTCGCCGAGCGCATGCGCTTCGGCCCCTATCTCGCTTTCATCACGATCTGGCTGCTGGTCGTCTACGCGCCGCTGGCCCACATGGTCTGGGGGGGCGGCTGGATCGGAGCGGAGCTCGGTGCGCTGGATTTCGCAGGCGGCCTGGTGGTCCACATGTCGAGCGGCTTCTCGGCGCTGGTGGTCGCGCTCTACCTCGGCAAGCGGCGCGGCTACGGACGGGAGCCGATGCCGCCCCACAGCCTGCCCCTCACCGTGATCGGCGCGGCGCTGCTCTGGGTCGGCTGGTTCGGATTCAACGCCGGGAGTGCGCTGGCCGCCGACGGTGTCGCGGGGCTGGCCTTCCTCACCACGCACACGGCCACGGCGATGGCCGTCCTGAGCTGGGTGGCGATCGAGTGGCTCCACCGCGGCCGACCGACGGTGCTGGGCGCAGCGACGGCGGCGGTGGCCGGGCTCGTCGCGATCACGCCGGCTTGTGCCTTCGTGACTCCGGGCGGAGCGCTCGCGATCGGCCTGGGAGCGTCCATCTTCTGCTACGCGGCGGTGACGCTGCTCAAGCCCGCGCTGGGCTACGACGACTCGCTCGACGTCTTTGGAGTCCACGGCGTGGGCGGCATGTGGGGAGCGATCGCGACCGGGCTCTTCGCCGCGAGCTTTGCGACCGACGCATCCGTGAGCTGGGGACAGCAGGTCTGGCGTCAGCTCGCCAGCGTCGGGTTCACGGCGCTGTTCGCGTGCGGTCTGACATTTCTGATCCTGCTGGTCCTCCGCGCGCTGTTCGGAAGCCTGCGGGTAAGCGAGGAGGACGAGAGCGTCGGCCTCGACCTGGTGCTCCACTCCGAGGCGGCGTACATCGACGTGACCGGGCCTCTGGCGGGACACACGCCTCGGGCCGACGAGGAGTACGCGGCCTCGTAGCATCCCGGACCTCGCCCGCCGAGCGCTCCCTTACGGCACTTCGGGGGTTCGTGTACCTTGGGGTGAACGACCGGATCGAGGGGTGGCGGCCGCGGTGCCCCCGGGAGAGGCAGCAATGGAACGCACCTTCGAATTCCCGCGCTCCAGGCGGATCTACATCCAGGGTTCGCGCGACGACCTGCGCGTCCCGGTGCGCGAAGTCGAGCTGACCGCGTCGAGCGACGCGGGATCCGACCGCGCCGACCCGCCGCTACGCCTCTACGACACCCGCGGGTTCCACTCCGATCCGGCCATGAAGATCGACGTGCGCGAGGGTCTGCCCGAGCTTCGGAGCCACTGGATCCGCGAGCGTGGCGACGTCGAGGAGGTCGAGGGGCGCCTCGCGAAACCCGAGGACGACGGACGGCGCAGCACTGCGACGGCGCGCTGGCCGGGCGCGGCCGAGAAGCTGCTGCGCGCGAAGCCGGGTCGAAACGTGACGCAGATGCACTACGCGCGGCAGGGAATCGTGACACCCGAGATGGAGTTCGTCGCACTGCGCGAGAACGTCGAGCCGGAGTTCGTGCGCAGCGAGATCGCGCGCGGCCGCGCGATTCTTCCCGCCAACATCAACCATCCCGAGAGCGAGCCGATGATCATCGGCCGGAACTTCCTGGTGAAGATCAACGCGAACATCGGGAACTCGGCGGTCAGCTCCTCGGTCGAGGAGGAGGTGGAGAAGCTGATCTGGGCGATCCACTGGGGCTCGGACACGGCCATGGACCTCTCGACGGGGGCGAACATCCACTCGACCCGAGAGTGGATCCTGCGGAACTCGCCCGTCCCGATCGGAACCGTCCCGATCTACCAGGCCCTCGAGAAGGTCGGCGGCGTCCCTGAAGACCTGACGCTCGACCTCTTCCTCGACACCCTGATCGAGCAGGCCGAGCAGGGGGTGGACTACTTCACGATCCACGCGGGGGTGCGACTGAGCCACGTCCCGCTGACGGCCGAGCGCGTAACGGGAATCGTCTCGCGAGGCGGCGCGATCCTGGCCAAGTGGTGCCTCGCGCATCACCGGGAGAGCTTCCTCTACACGCACTTCAACGAGATCTGCGAGGTGATGAAGGCGTACGACGTCGCGTTCTCCCTCGGAGACGGGCTGCGGCCGGGATCAATCGCCGACGCGAACGACGCGGCGCAGTTCGCCGAGCTCGAGACGCTGGGCGAGCTCACGAAGATCGCGTGGGAGCACGACGTGCAGGTCATGATCGAGGGACCGGGCCACGTCCCCATGCACAAGATCGAAGAGAACATGACCCGGCAGCTCGAGGTGTGTCACGAGGCCCCGTTCTACACGCTGGGCCCCCTCGTCACGGACGTCGCGCCCGGCTACGACCACATCACCTCGGCCATCGGCGCCGCGATGATCGGCTGGTACGGCACGGCCATGCTCTGCTACGTGACGCCGAAGGAGCACCTGGGCCTGCCGAACCGCCAGGACGTGAAGGACGGCGTGATCGCCTACAAGATCGCGGCTCACGCGGCGGACCTCGCCAAGGGACACCCCGGAGCCCAGCTCCGCGACAACGCGCTCTCGAAGGCGCGCTTCGAGTTCCGCTGGGAGGATCAGTTCAACCTGTCGCTGGATCCCGAGCTCTCGCGCGCCTTCCACGACGAGACGCTGCCGGCCGAGTCCGCGAAGGTCGCGCACTTCTGCTCCATGTGCGGACCCAAGTTCTGCAGCATGCGGATCACCCAGGAGGTGCGGGACTACGCGCGCGAGCACGGCCTGCAGGAGGGCGTCGCGCTGAAGGAGGGCCTCGCGGAGAAGGCTGAGGAGTTCCGCTCCAAAGGCAGCGAGATCTACCTGGCGGAGAGCTAGGCCGGCTTTCCTACCGGGGGACGTAGCCAGCGCTGGCTAGACTCCGCGCGCGTCCGGTCCCCAGATGTACTTGTGAAGCTGGAGGTTGAGCCGCACCCGAAGCTCGTCCTCGAGGATCCACCCGGCGAGGTCCGCGGGATCGAGCTGGCCGTGCACGGGAGAGAAGTGGACCGGAAGCTTCTCGTGGACCGCCCGGGTGCGGACCAGGTCGCGGGCCCACTCGTAGTCGGAGCGGCCGGTGAGCACGAACTTGAGCTCGTCCCCCTCCCCGAGGCGACCGAGGTTCTCGAAGTCCGCGTGCTCCGCCATGCCGCTCCCGGGCGTCTTCACGTCGAGAATCACGTGGCAGCGCGGATCGAGCACCGAGACGTCGTGGTGTCCACCCGTCTCGATCAGCACCGTGTAGCCTCGGTCCAGTAGCCTGGCGGCGAACTCCGGAGTCGCGGGCTGGGCGAGCGGCTCCCCGCCCGTGATCTCGACGAGCCCCACTCTCAGCTCCGCGACCTGCTCCTCGAGGTCGTCGAGCGAGATCTGCTCTCCGCCGTTGAAGGCGTGCGCCTCGTCGCAGTAGACGCAGCGGATGTCGCAGCCGGCTGTCCGCACGAACCCGCAGGGCCAGCCGGCGAACATCGACTCTCCCTGAATCGAGCGATAGAGCTCGCGAACCCGCAGGCTAGCCATACAGAATGGACTTGTGGCGCACGACCTCGGACAGGACGATCTCCGCGCGCTCCGGGTGTCGCGCCAGGTCCTGAATCTGGAGGCGCCCGGTGCGATCGCCCGCCGGCCTCGACTCCGCCCACGGGATCCGTCCGCCGAGCTGCTCGGCGACGCCGACCACGTTCACGTGCCGCTTCTCCTCGCTGCAGGCGATCTGGATCAGGTCGTCGCCGGCGCGCGTCGCCATGGAGAGGCGCGCGCCCGTCTTGACCCGCAGGCGGCGAGCGACCTCGCCCGCGTCGAGGTTCTCAGGCACGTGGACCACGATCATCTGGTACTCGCCGAAGTAGACGAGCCGCGGATCCTGGCTGTCGATCCAGGCCTGCTCCCCGGCGTACACCCCCTCCAGCTCGGGAAGCTCGCCCGGCTTGCCGGCGAGAACGGGGACGATGGCGGCCCGGTGGTCGCCCGGTGTGCTGGCGGCGTGCTCAAGCAGACCCGCGAGTCGAAAGCCCCACTTCTCCATGTCGCCTTGGCCGAGCCGGCGGCCCGAGAGGTCGATCAGCTTGTCGGTGAAGCGACTGCGGCGCTCGGAGATCTCCATGACCGCCGCGAGCGGGCTCGCCGCCCCCTCCACGATCTGGATCGCCTCGGCCCCGATCGCCTCTCGCAGCATCTCCAGGTCCTCGATGGGCCATTCGTGGTGATCGAACCACTCGAGCCGGCCTCGATACAGCTCGGCAGTCGAGATCACCTCGTTCGGAATCGGCTGCGCATTGAAGCCGACCAGCAGGAGGTCGACGTTGTCTCCGATGTCGGTCGCCCGCGTCCGGAAGTAGTCCATGAGGCCGTCCTGCGGGCAGACCACGAACGACACGACGCTGCGTCGTTCCCGCGCGAGCACCAGCGCTGCCAGCACGCAGTCGGGATCGTCGCAGACCACGAACGCGGCGCGGGAATTCCGGCGGCGAACCACCGGAGCCTCGATCGGACTCTCCGACACCGCGGCCTCCGGCTCCTCGGCCAGCGTCGCCTCGATCTCTGCGTCGACCGGGTCGGCCAGCGCCGCCTCGGCCTCCTCGCGAGAGTCCGCCGCGTCGGAGTCCAGCTCCGTCGCGCGGCGTTCGCCGTCGGGCTCGTCGGGCTCCGGCAACGCCGCGCCCAGCTCTTTGGCCTGGCGGTCCTCCCACGCGGCGCTCGGCTCGGTCTCCTCTGCTTGCGGCTCGTCCGCTCGCTCGGGCTCTTCCTCGCCGGGGAATGCGCTAAGGGGGACTGGAGCGAAGCGCGGAGCCCGCTCGCGCCGAGCCTCCCGCTCGACGGGCTCCTGCTCGACCGGCTCCCGCTCGACCCGATCCTGCTCGACCCGATCCTGCTCGACCCGCTCGGACTCGCCGGGAGCCTCGTCCGCACGCTCGGCCGTCGCCGGCTGCGAGTCGCGCTCGGGCTCGATCCGCTCGGGCGCGTCCGCGTCGACCTCGCGATCCTCGTCGCCCGCGCCTCGCAGCTCGCCGCGCCCGCGGCGTCGACGGCGCGTGCGGCGACGACCCCTGCGCTCGGGCGAACCGGGCGACTCGAACCGAGCCCGCTCGGCCTCCGAGGCCTCCTCCGCCGCCTCGGCCTGACCGGCGACGGAAACGTCGATCTCGATGCTCTGCAGCAGCGCCCGGGCCTGGGCGTCGAGGGAATCGGTGACGAGCAGGATGCGCGGCGATCCCACGCTGCCCGAAGCCCAGAGCTCGCGCTCATCCTCGAACCGATGCAGCGCGGCGACCAGACCGGGAACCTCCGACAGGCCGACGCTGCGGCTGACCACGCCTAGCACCGGTCGCAGCTCAGGATCCAGGGCGACCCAGTCCACCGGGTCCGACGCCTCCTCGGTGCGGGGCAGCCAGCGGGTGGTGATCCGGACACCCGCCTGCGATGCGGCGCCCTCGGCGAGCCGCTCCCGCTGCGCCCCGCCATCCGCGAGCAGTCGCGGATCGCGTGCGAACCCGACCACCAGCTCGTGCAGCTCGACCGCCCAGCGAGGGAAGCCGGCCTCGGTCACGTGTACCTCGCGCTTCTCGGGAGCGAGGACTGCCAGGGTGATGCCTTCCCCGCTCTGGCGGATGCGCATGACGAGCCGCCCTCGCACGTACAGGACGAAGCCGCCCGGCACCGAGCGGAGCTCGCTGGAGCCACTCAGAGCCGCGGCACCGTCGAGCACGCGGAGCAGCCGGTCTGAAAGTGCGACGCCGGGACCCGATGCGTGCGAGGCCGGCGCGCTCGAGGGATGGCGCTCCTCGGTGTAGACCTCGTCCTCGCCGCTGGCGAGACCCGGGACGGCCACGAGGCGAATGCGCGCCCCCGCCTCGGCGAGGCGGGCGGCCGAGCGGCGCGTCTGGGAGGTGAAGACCGGTGCGACCAGGCAGACTTCGCGCTGCTCTCGCTCACCCTCCGCTCGCGCGGCAGCCACGAGGCCCCAGCCCGCCAGGTCGCCGCCGTCTCGGGAGCTGGCCGCCAGGGCCACGGGCCGCTCCCCCTCGGTCAGGCCGGTGGCGAGCTCGACCGTTTCGGGCGCGCCGGGCGGGCGTTCCATCGGCTCGAGAGCGTGCAGCGCCAGACCTCGGGCCTCGCGGAGGCGCTCGATCAGCCGCACAGCCTGGCTTCGACCGCGCCCGCCTCGTCTTCGCATCGCCATTCCAGTTCCCTTCCCGTCGGTTCAGGAGCGCCCTTACGGTCGCACAAACCTGGGAACGTTCCAGTCAGAGGTGCGCGTGGGGGTCGAAGAGCTTGCGGTGCTCGTCCATGGCGAAGCGATCCGTCATCCCCGCGAGATAATCGGCGACGTTGCGCTCGAGCGACTCCTCGGGCGCCCGCTCCAGCACCTGCGGCGGCAGCTGGCGGGGATCACTCGTGTAGGCGGTCCAGAGGTCCCGGAGAATTCGCTCCGCCTTCACCGCCATGCGAACGACCCGGTGGTGGTGGTAGAGGTTCTCGCTGAGGAAGCTCGCGAGCTCCCGGACCGCGCCCTCGGACCGGGCCGAGTATCCGACCACCCGCTCGCTCAGGTCGCGGACGTCCCGCGCGCTGCGGACGCCAGACGCCTCCAGCCTCTGTACCGATACCTCGACGATGTCGGTGGCCAGCCGGTTGATCAGGCAGACGATCGCCCGCGCACGCAGGATTCGCGCATCGACCCCTCCCCGCGTGCGGGCCGTCTCGAGGGCCTCGCGCCAGAGCTGCAACCCGTCGAGCGCCTCGAGCTCGATCAGCCCGGAGCGCAGCCCGTCGTCGATGTCGTGGTTGTAGTACGCGACCTCGTCTGCCACGTCGGCGATCTGCGCCTCGACGCCCGCGCTCTTGCCCAGCTCGGGCAGGGAGACCGCGTGCCCCTCCTGCCAAGAAGGCTCACCGTGCTTGAGGATTCCCGCGCGCGTCTCCTGCGTGAGATTCAGGCCCCGGTAGCGGTCGGATCGGATCTCGAGCAGATCCACCAGACGCAGACTCTGGCGGTTGTGGTCGAAGCCGCCGTGCTCGCGCATCAACGCGTGCATGGCGCGCTCTCCCGCGTGACCAAAGGGCGTGTGGCCGAGGTCGTGCGCCAGGACGATCGCCTCGGTCAGATCCTCGTTGGCCCCGAGTGCACGCGCGATCGTACGCGCCACCTGCGCCACCTCGAGCGTGTGCGTGAGGCGGTTCCGGAAGTGATCGCCCTCGTGGTAGATGAAGACCTGCGTCTTGTACTGAAGGCGTCGGAATGCGGTCGAGTGGACGACTCGATCGCGGTCGCGCTGAAAGGCGGTGCGGTAGGGATGCTCCGACCCGCCGTGCAGCCGGCCGCGCGTCCCTCGCGAGCGCTCGGCCCAGGGAGCCAGGAGCCCGTCCTCGGTCCTCTCGAGCTCCTCCCGCAGCCTCACGCGGACTAGCGATCCCGTGTCGTCTCCGCGATCAGTCGATCCAGTTTCTCCTGATCCTCCGACGTGATGCCCTCCCCGGCAGCCCGGCCCGCGCGCTTGCGAGCCTTCTTGCGCTCCTCTCGAGAAGCGCCCACGGAGGGAAGCTGATCGCGCACGCGATCCACCACGCGGCTGCCGAGCGCGCGCGAGCGGTCGCGCAGGACCTCGACGATCTCGGAGCCCTCGCGCAGCCTGAGGACGAGCGCACGCTGGTCGGAGTTCCAGCTCGCATCGACCCAGATCACGGCCGTCAGGAGACACAGGATGACCAGAAGCAGGCGAAGCACCCGACCCCCTTCCGAGGAGCGGCCAGGATAGCCCAGGCCTATCCGTCCGCACCTGCGGAAGCCCCTATAATCGCGCCGCACCGAATGAGGGCGACATGACGGATTCACCCCTACCCGAACGACTTCTGCTCGGCCCCGGGCCCAGCAACGCACCCGACTCGGTCCTCGCGTCCCTGGGCCGGCCGGTCATCGGACATCTCGACCCGGCGTTTCTCGCGCTACTCGACGAGGTCCAGGAGATGCTGCGGCGCCTGTTCCGAACCGAGAACGCGTTGACGCTCCCGCTCTCGGGCACCGGAAGCTCGGGCATGGAGGCATGTCTGGTGAACCTGCTCGAGCGCGGTGACAGCGCGGTCATCGCCGTCCAGGGCGTGTTCGGCGAGCGGATGACGTCGATCGTGGAGCGCGCCGGGGGCAAGGCGATTCGGGTCGAGGCACCGATGGGAGAGATCGTCCCGCCCGAGCGCCTCGTCGAGGCGATCGAGTCCCACCGTCCCGACCTGGTGGCGCTCGTGCACGCCGAGACGTCGACCGGGGTCGCCCAGCCGATCCCGGAGATCGCTGCGGCGGCACGCAGCGCGGGCGCACTCGTGGTGCTCGACTGCGTCACCTCGCTCTCGGGAATGGACGTTCGAATCGACGACTGGCAGGTGGACGCCGCGTACTCGGGCACGCAGAAGTGCCTGTCCTGCCCGCCCGGACTCGCCCCCGTCACATTTGGCGCGCGCGCGATCGAGCGCATCGAGAGGCGCCGCACGCCGGTCCAGAGCTGGTACCTCGACCTCGGGATGATCGGCGCCTACTTCGGGAGCGAGCGCGTGTATCACCACACCGCGCCCATCAACATGATCTTCGGTCTACACGAGGCGCTGCGACTCATCCACGAGGAGGGACTCGAGGCGCGCTTCGCGCGTCACCGAGAGGCGCACGCCCGGCTCGTCGAGGGCCTTGCCGAGCTCGGATTCGAGATGCTGGTGGAGCCGGCGTATCGACTTCCGATGCTGAACGCGGTGATCCCCCCGTTCGACGACGAGGCCGCGGTGCGCCGCCGGCTGCTACGCGACTACTCGATCGAGGTGGGTGGAGGCCTCGGCAGCCTCGCGGGACGGATCTGGCGCATCGGCCTGATGGGACACAACGCGCGCGTCGACGTGGTGGATCGCCTGCTCGAGGCCCTCAGAAGCCTCGCACCCTGACGGCGCCTTCCCCCTCAGAGCTCGGATGAGGCGACGCCGTCCTCCGCCTGCCGGAACCCGTCGAAGTCCCGGATCGTGGCGCCGAACGAGACGCCGCCGAGCCCGATTCCCAGGCGCGCTCCCAGTGGGAGCCAGCGGTCGATCCGGAGCCAGCGGCCGATGGGGATCGACACCGATGCGCTGGGCACGAGCTCGTTGATCTGGAGCGAGACCGCCATGCCGTGAAAGCTGGCACGCGTGCGGAGACGAACGGAGCCACTGGGCTTGACCTCGGCGAACGCCCGGCCCGACCAGGCTCGACTCTGGCCCACGCAGACCAGCTGTGCCGGACAGCTGACCTCGCCACCGAGGATCGCGCGGGAGGCGCGCAGCTCCTTGCTTCCGCGCTCGATGTCCACGTCGGCGACCCGATACCCGTCGCCGTCGGCGAAGAGCTCGCGGAGTGCCGGGCGGGCGCGGTCGGGCTGTTCGGACCAGGCGAGCACCCGCGCCTGCACCTGCCCGGAGCGGATCGCGCCGTCCAGGCGACGCAGTGTCTCGAGAGCCGAACGGCGGTTGCGCCCGAACGGCCTGACCTCGGCTGCCTCGATACCTCGCGCCAGCTCGGCGATCAGCTCGAGCGCCGCATCGCGATCGAGGGGTTCGCTCTCCCCGGCCAGCGCGTGCCGACTCGTCGCCAGCAGCAGCGCCTGCGCAGCCCCGACCCGTTCGGCCAACGCCGGAACGCCCGCACGCTCCAGGAGCTCCGCCGTAACCAGGATCGGGCGTCCGAGTATCCGAGAGTAGGAAGTTCGTGCCGGTGGCAGCACGAGCCGGCCGTCGTCCCAGGCGGCCCCATTTCGCTGCCCCTCACCCGAGAGCGCCGCACGACCGATCCAGGCGCGCGACTCGTCCGCCAGCGGGCCGTCCGGCTGGAGCTCGAGGTAGAGCGCCGCGGCATCGCGAACGCCCTCGGTCGGTGCATCGTCTCCGCGGAGCGCGCGCGCGGGCAGCGCGAGCGCGAGATTGAGCGGAGTCAGCGCCTCGCCCCAGGCGCGGAGCCCGGCCAGAGAGGGGTTGGCTCCCTGCGACCGCAGCCGCTTGCCGCCGACCCAGGTGAGCGCGCGCTCGAGGCGGTGGCGACGACTCGCGCGGCGCAGCTCGAGGTCGGCGTCCACGATGCTCGGGTCGGCGAGCCAGGCACGTGCGTGACTGCCCACCTCGCTCTCGCGGCTGGCCAGCTCTCGCAGCTCTGCGACTGCGCGATCGACCTCGCCGTCCAGGTAGCTCGCCACGGCCCGCATCAGGCGCCGCTCGTCCGTCTCGCCGTCGGAGCCGGCGAGAGCCTCGTAGTGGCCGAGCAGGAACTGGACGGCCAGCCGCAGCTCCTCGCGAGAGAGCTCCGACTGGATCGCGAAGCGCCGCTCCGGCGCCGGAATCCGCCGCAGCTCCTCACGCTCCGCGAGCTTGCGGGTCAGGGCCTTGAGACGCGGCGAGTTGGGGTCGTGCCTGCGCGCGGCGGCGAGTCGCCTGCGCGCGCGTCCGAGCTTGTCGCGCGCGAGTGCGCGCTTCGCCGCGCCGAGCTTGCGCTTCGCGAGAGCCGCACTCTCGCGCTCGCGCAGCGTCTCGTACAGGGCGCGCATGCTCGCGTCCGCCCTGCCCGCTTCGATCTCCGGCTCGAGGAGCTCGAGGGCGCGCCGCTCGGCCGGAGAGATCTTCATCCAGCTGCGCGCCTGCTTCCAGATGCCTCGCGCGCTCGAGTAGAGCGACCGCGGAGAGCTACCCGAGGCCACGCGGAGGCCCACCTCGGTCACGGCGCGCGCGAGTCGGGCGAGCCGGCTGCGGCGTTCGCGATCGAGGAGCGCGCGCGCTTCCGAGACGCGTTCGGCGGAGGACACCGCCGCCCGCTGGAGCAGGATCCTCTCGACCTCGTTCGCGCGCTCGAAGCTCGCAGGTGTGCGCACCGCCGCGGGCTCGGCGGGATACGCGTTGCCGGTCAGCAGCAGGACGAGGAAGCCGACGGTCGCGATCACGATGGCGATCCACATCCCGACTCGAACCGTATCCTCGTGACTACGGAGCATAGGCTCGAACCCCATCGTGGTAGGCCAGCAGCGCCTCGATCTTGCTGACCGCCTCTGCCCGGGTCTCCGCCTTGCGCTCGTCCCCGGCCAGCTCGTAGGCGGCGAGTGCCCGATCGAGGTGCTGCTCGTAGCGTCCCGCGTCAAAGGGGTCGCGGCGCGCCCGGTGACGCACGACCTGCTCCCGCGCGGCCTCAGCGTAGAGGTCTCCGAGCCGGATCAGGTGTTTGGGATAGTGCTTCGAGGCGCGATGCGTCTCCACGAGCCGCTCGCACGGCTCGATCGCCGCCTCGGGCCCGCGATGGTGCGCGTAGCGGTCCACGCGAAGCGTCGACCAGGCCTCGGCCTCCTCGAGCGCCAGCGGTGCGTAGGGGGTGCCCCGGTACTCGAACGCCAGCTCGTTCCACTCGCGCACGCGCTGCTCGAGAAACTCGATCTCCGCCTGGGGCGTCGTCAGGTCCACAGCTGCGCCGCCGGAGCGGAGTGCGAAGCGCTCCAGGATCCCGGCGGCCTCCTGCGCGGGCTCGGCCAGGATCGATCCGGAGCTGGCAACTCGCAGGTATGCGGCGCGAGCGTCCGAGTACCGGCGCAGCCGCTCGAGCGCCCGCGCCCGAGCGAACTCGATCACCAGGCCGGTGTTGCTGGGAGCCTCTTCCATCGTCCCCAGCGAGCGCTGGAGCCGATCGAGTCGCCAGAGCGCCACGGCGAACACGTTCTGACCGTCCGCACCACGCGCACGGTCGTGGCGATAGGTGTCGTCGCGCAGGTGGAGCTGAAGGCCGGCGACGATCGGGGTGAGCTTGCGCAGGTGAGGATCCGGACCGTCCCCGGAGTCCGAGGTCGAGAACGGAGCCGTGGTACAGCCGGCGAACAGGAGCGACAGCGCTCCCGCTACGACGACTCTTTGAGCATGCCCGCCACGCATCGCTCCAAGGCGTCTGCAGTTGCCATGCCGATCGTAGAATGCCGGCAACTGGCCACGTAACGACGCGAACGGCGGAGCTGGGCAGAGCGATGCGGAGCCGTGGTGCGCACGCGGCTTCGCGGCGGTGTGCAGTGGGCTACCGCACTTGCGTCACGCTGCGGCGGGAAGCGGACGAGCGACGCCGCTATCTACCGGCGGTCACCCGCGGCGCCCAGCTCGTGAACTCGATCGCCACGCTCTGATCGGGCATCCCACCCTCGCCGTCTGCGCAACCCAGATGCAGCGTCTGGTCGCGGAACTCGAGTCGAATGAGCGCGCCGTCCGCGTGCATCCCCATCCCGCGTAGCCGGTCCACGCGCAGCACCGAAGGCGCAATCTCGAGCCGCCGGAGCAGCCGGGGCCGGGCGCGAAGCTCGGACACCACCTCGCGGAGCACGTCTTCCAGCGTGGGATCGACGAGCGGCGCCCCGAGCAGCGGCTCCAGCACGTCGGCGACGCGCCCGAGGTCCAGAGCCGCCGCGCGGCCTCCGACCCGCAGCCGGAGCGGCGCATCGCCGATCGTTCCGGAGTAGTCGACCCACAGATCGAGCTGCTCCTCCTCGAGCTGGAGACCCGGCGCCTCGATGTAGATGGAATCGGAATCGAAGAGAACGCGCCCCGCTGCGAGGCGGACCTCGTCGTCGTCGAGCCGGAGCCGCGCGTCGCGAATCTCGACCTCCCCCGTGACTCCTCGCTCGGGCTCCCAGCGACCGGACGCCCGGACGGTCCCGGCGAGACCCTCGGGAAGCCGATCGAGGGCCGGCACGAGCGCGCGCAGCCGGTCGATCGACAGCCATGAGGTGCTGAAGCTCCAGCTCTTCGCGTCGGCCTGCTCGATGCGAATTCGCGTCGGTCCGAGATCGAGGCGGCCGCGAGCCCTGCGCAGCTCGCCCTTCGACCAGCGCCCCTCGAGACGGACGAACGCCGGAACACCGGCCGGCTTGTCGAACGCCTCGCCGAGCCGCATGCGCAACTCGCTCAGGTTGGCGACGAGATCGACGCGCGGGGCGTCGGTCGGCCCCACCAGTGCGAGAGTCGCGCGGGCCGGTCCGTGCACGGCGTACAGGTCGTGCGCACCCGCGACGTCACGCAGGGTGCCCACCGCCGCAATCCGGGTGCCGGGGAGCAGCATTCCACCACTGCGCTCCAGGACGCCGCGGAGGTCCGCATCGAGCCAGCGCTCCTGGCCCGGGCCGCGGACGCCCTCCGCGCGGAGGTCGACGTCGAACCGATCCGCCTCGCGGCCGGCGCCGGACAGAGCGATGGTGCCTCCCAGGTGCAGCGCGCCCCCGGACGCTCCGGTCGGGCGCGGGAAGGGACTCAGAGCCAGGTCGGACAGGTAGATGCGAAGCGCAGGGCGGCCCCTGGCGTCGATCTCTCCCCGGCCGTCGACTCGCCCTCCGCTCGCGCCGAGAGCCCATCCCGCGATGCGGAGGCGGTCGGCATCGCGCGTGAGCGTCCAGTCTCCGCGCTCGAGCTCGAGCGGGCCGATCTCGAGGCGGAGCCCCTCGACCGAGATGCGGCGGTACCCGGGTGGACCCCCCGGAGCGGCGATGGAGAGCCTGGCATCCGAGCCGATCCACCCCGGCCGCGGCAGGGGCAGGCCCTCCACGGTGACGCGGTCGGCAGCGACACTCAGGGGCCAGCGATCGAGCAGCGACCGGGTGTGCCCGACCTGCGAGAGCGTGAGGCGGGGGCTCGGCGCCGAGTACCAGCGGGCGGAGCCGATGCTGGCGGCTCCGCCCAGCTCGCGCTCGAGAACCCCGCGAAGCTCGGCCGGGTCGAGGCGGACGGGCCGAATCGCCACTATGCCCAGCCCCAGCAGCACTACGCCGACCGCCCCCAGAAAGAGCAGCCGGCGGCAAGGAATCGAACGCATGCGCAGCGTAACAGCAAGCGGGATGCCGGAGTCGTGCGGCCCGCTTGCGCCCAGCTGGCGTCGCAGTCGCCGGCTTTGCGCAGAATCGGTGACGGACCTCGGCTCCGGTGACACAAGCCGTCACCTGGAGGACGGGCGCTCGCCTACTTCGCCTCCTCCGGGAACTTCCACGGCTCGGGAACGCCGGCCAGCGAAGCCTCGATCTCGAGGTCGCGCAGGCGTCGCTGTGCCGTCTCCAGGGACTGCCGGTCGCGCCGGAGCTGCGACCGGAGCTGAATCACCGCCGGGTCGCTCTGCGGCCCTCCGCCGGTGGGGCTGAAGCTCCAGTCGTCGGGTGAGCTCGCGCGCAGCTTCAGCGTCGTCTGCTCGATCTGGGTCTCGAGCTCGCGAACCTCGAGGCGCGCCTCGCTGAACTCCTGCGTCCAGGTCTCGCGCGACTTGCCACCGAGCAGCTCGCTGCGGGGGGGCACGCTGGATTCCGGGACCTGGAGCAGCCGGTTCATGTCGAGCGCCGGCGCCGGCTTCGAGTCCGACTTGCCCTCCACCTGCTCATCGGCCGTGGAGTCCGCCGCCGCAGCTTCCTCCCCGAAGCCGGTCAGGGGAATCGCCAGGCAGACCACGAGCAGAAGCGCGATGGGGAGGCACATGCCCCATAGGCTAAGCGCGCGTCCCTCAGCCATCAAGCACCGGCGGGGAGGGACCGAAAGAGGAGAGGACACGCAGGTCTCTCGCACGGCGTGCGCCAGGCGCACCCGCGGGCGCACGCCGCTCCGCTGGCGGGCCCGGCCGTCGCGATTGCTGAAGGGCTGGTTCCAGGGATGGATCACGAGCGACTCTACCGCCTCTTGCGCCTCGGTATCGAGAAGGGCGCCTCGGACATCCACTTCCAGGTCGGGTATCTGCCCCTGTACCGATTCAACGGTGAGCTGGTTGAGCTCAAATACAAGGAGCTCACGCCGGCCGATACCGAGACGATCGCCCAGATCCTGACCGAGGGAAGCCCCATCACGTCCTTGGACGACGTTTCGGAGGCGGACCTCGCCTACGAGCTTCCGGGCGAGGGACGCTTCCGGGTCAACATCTGCTGTGAGCGCCGCCACTTCAACGTGGTGCTTCGGGTCGTTCC
Source organism: uncultured Myxococcales bacterium (assembly GCA_964557495.1). Taxonomy (GTDB): domain Bacteria; phylum Myxococcota_A; class UBA9160; order SZUA-336; family SZUA-336; genus CAZLBF01. The sequence continues at coordinate 24,574 of CAZLBF010000269.1, forward strand.
GATCGAGATCCGGCCCTTCCAGGACCTGAACCTGCCCTCCGTGCTGCGCGAGATCGCTCTCGTGCACCGGGGACTGGTGCTGGTTACCGGCGCGACCGGAATGGGGAAGTCGACCACGCTCGCGACGATGCTCCAGGAAGTCAACCTGACGCGGAAGTGCAAGATCATCACGATCGAAGACCCGGTCGAGTTCATGTTCAAGCACGAGCACTCGATCATCACCCAGCGCGAGATCGGGACCGACACACCGAGCTTCCCCGCGGCGATGCACGCCGCACTCCGCCAGGACCCCGACGTGATCATGGTGGGCGAGATGCGGGACGCGGAGACGGTCGACACCGCTCTCAAGGCCTCCGAGACCGGGCACGCGGTGCTCTCGTCGATCCACACCTCGGACGTGACGGCGACCTTGCGTCGACTGGTCAGCTTCTTCCCGGCCGAGGAGCAGCCGACGACCCGCGAGCGCATCGCGGACAACATCGAGGCGATCATCTCGCTCCGGCTGCTGCCCAACAAGAAGCAGACCGGCCGCGTCCCCGCGGTCGAGATCATGCGGACGACTCGCATGCTGCGCGAGTGCATACGCGATCCCAGCCGGACGGTGGAGCTGTCCGACCACATCGCACGCGGTCGGGACAACCTGCAGATGCAGACGTTCGACCAGCACCTTCTAGACCTCTACCGAGCAAACAAGCTGACGCTTGAGACCGCACGTGATGCCGCCTCGAATCCTGCCGACTTCCAGACCCAGCTCGCGCTCGATGGCGACGAGAGCTACGACGAGGAGAAGGAGGAGGAGTCGGGCGAGGTCGAGCTCGGAGAGGACACCCGCTTCTAGAAGGCGCAGCCGTGGAGATCGTCGCCCTCTACACCTCGCCCGAGACGCTACCGACGGCACTGGCCGCCGGCGCTCGCCACCTGGCGGCGATCGTCGAGGGCTTCGCGCTCGTGTACCGACCCGAGAGCGACACGACCGAGCCTGACGGCTGGGCCGGCTTCACCTGCGCGCGAGACGCCCAGGCGGCGGGTGAGCACCTGGCGGAGTTCCGGAAGCGGATCGCGATCGCCGAAGCACCGATCTTGATCCAGGCCCCCGACGCCCCCCCTCGCATCTGGGCGCGGGCGGCGGGAGGCGTGTACGGCTTCGCGCTGCGCCACTGCGGAGGCCTGCGTGGAGTCGCCATGGTCGGGTGCCCGGGCCCCTGGCCCCGGATCCGCAAGGCGGAGATCGACTCGATTCTGGGGCAGCTCGGGCTGGTCCTCGACCACTGTGCAGCGCGGGAGTCGAGCCCGGCTGCGGAGGAGCCGCCGGACGAGGTACTCCAGATGTCCGAGCAGCTGTTTGCGCAGGACATCGAGCTGATCAAGAAGTCGGAGCGGATCGACCATGTCGAGCAGCTCCACGACGACCTGATTGACAAGACCTCGCAGGAGCTCCGGACGCCGATCAACGGAATCCTCGAGCGCATCATCTCCGTGCTCTCGACCGAGCACGAGAGCCTCAGCGACCCGGCGCGCAAGGCGCTCCGGGAGGCGCTCGATGACGGCAACAGCGTCCTCCGAACGCTTCAGACCCTGCAGGATCTGTGGCGCACCAAGCGGGACGGCGTCGACATCCAGGTGAACGACGTCAACCTCTACGAGGTCGTCGAAGAGGCCGTCTTCAACGTGCGAGATCACCTGCACCCGGACGTGGAGCTGGAGAAGCGACTTCCCGGGTCGCTGCCCAAGATCCGCACCGATGTGGCGAAGCTGAGCCAGATCCTCTTCCTGATCCTCGACAACGCCGTGAAGTTCACACGGCGGGGACGGGTCGAGCTCGAGGTGATGCTCGAGGAGGGACAGCTGCTCGTGAACGTGACCGACACGGGGATCGGCATCTCTCCAGAGGACCAGGAGCAGATCTTCGAGGAGTTCTTCCAGGTCGACCCGACCCGGGACGGCTCCTATTCGGGCGCTGGGCTCGGACTCACGCTGGCGCGCGCCCTGGTCGAACGCATGGGCGGCGCGATCGGCATCTCGAGCGAGATCGGTCGCGGCTCGCGGTTCGGCTTCACGCTGCCGGTGAAGCTGGCCTGATCCCCTGGGAGTCTGCCCCAAGACTCCGTCTCGGGCCGACTCCTGGTCGCCCTCCTAGCCGGCGTCCGGCTCGGCCAGCTCCTCGGCCGCAGGCAAGACGTCGGCGTGGACGTGGCCGGCTGCGATCTCGCGGAGGGACACGACGACCGACTTGTTCTCCTCCGCCCGCACCAAGGGCCGGGCGCCCCGCATGATCTGCTTGGTTCGAATTGCGGCCATCAGGACGAGGGAGAAGCGATTCCCCTCCGCCTTCATGCAGTCTTCGATCGTGATACGTGCCATGGTGGGAGGATCCTAGCCGCTTCCCGAACCCCGTCAACGGGCGGCCGGGAGCGACTGCAGGCCAAAAGAAGGCCCCCGTTGCCCAGTGGGGGCAACGGGGGCTTCTTGGCATTGAGCCAGTCGCTAGCTCTTGCGTCGCGGCCTACGTCGCGTCGCCTTCTTGCTAGCCGCCTTCTTGCGCCGGGCCTTCTTGCGCGTTGCCTTCTTGCGCCCAGCCTTCTTCCGAGTGGTCTTCTTGCGAGTCGCCTTCTTGCGCCGGGCCTTCTTGCGGGTCGCCTTCTTGCGTCCGGCCTTCTTGCGTCCGGCCTTCTTGCGAGTCGCCTTCTTGCGCCGGGCCTTCTTGCGGGTCGCCTTCTTGCGCCCGGCCTTCTTGCGAGTCGCCTTCTTGCGAGTCGCCTTCTTGCGCCGGGCCTTCTTGCGGGTCGCCTTCT
>CAZLBF010000270.1:0-14848 GCA_964557495.1 uncultured Myxococcales bacterium
GTGCGGCAGCGGCGAGGCGGTCCCGCAGAGCAGCACGCGCAGCGCGTCCTCGCGCAGCAGGTCGTCCGCCGACGACCGCACTGCCGCGGCGAGCACGCGCTCGACCACGCGATCCTGCAGCGCGGGAACGCGGATCAGCAGGGCGCCGCTGACGATCAGGACCAAGGCGATTCCGACCAGCCAGAAAAGCACGCGACGCATGGCCACCTCCTCTAAGCTCCGGCGAGACTACACCACCTGGGAGATCTCGAATGGACACGATGCGCACCCGCTCGAAGGACCTGCTCCCTTCCGTGCTGCTGACGCTGCTCAGCATCATCCAGGCGCTGGCTCTCGAGATGCTCTGGGCGAGCTTCGCTGAGAGCCCCTACCTCTGGGCGGGCGGCTGGCAGTCGATCCTGGGCTGGCTGCAGGTCAGTGTGATGCTGCTGGGCATCCTCCAGATCTGGCTGTTCTACACGAGCCTGGTCATGCGCTTTCGCTGGGTTCCCTCGACGCGCGACTCGATCCTGCCGTTCGTGATCGGGATCCTGGAGTTCACGCTCATCGACCTGCTCGGCCCCGAGATGCTCGCGCCCTGGTTCTGCATCCTCGCGCTGGTCTTCGCGGTCTCGGCCCGGGAGAGCCACAAGATGTTCACGCGGGCGCGCCAGGACCCCGAGAACCGCGAGTTCTTCGAGAACGTGGAGCGGGCGAAGCTGCGCGACTTCGCGGCTCCCATCGCTTCGGTGAGCGGACTGGTTCTGTTCGGCGTGGTCCTGTACGTCTCGGGCAGCCCGACCTGGCTGGCGCTGGCCGGCCTGCTGGCCGCGGTCGTCATGCTCGCCTACCAGATCGAGCTCATGCGTCACTACTGGGATCTCGCGATGGTTGGCAGGCAGGGCTGAGGGGCCTGCCGGACTACCAGGCCGTCCAGCCGCCGTCCACGGTGACGATCGAGCCGGTGACGTAGCTCGAGGCGGGCGCCGCCAGGAACAGGACCGCGCTCTCGAGCTCGCCGGGTCGACCGAGGCGGCCCATCGGTGTGAAGCGCTCCATGACCTCGACCTGGTCCCTGCGCACCTCGCCGAACTTGGGGTCGATGGTCATCTCGGTCGGAAAGTAGGCCGGGGCGATGGCGTTGACGCGGATGTCGTGGCGCGCCCACTCGACCGCGAGGTGGCGCGTCAGGTTGGTGAGGCCCCCCTTGCTCGCGGCGTAGCCGACCGTGGGGTGGACCGGGTTGGCGAGACCGCCCGTCACCGAGGAGAGACTGATGATGTTGCCGCCGCTCCCGCGCTCGATCATGCGCCGGGCCACGGCCTGCGAGACCAGGAAGGCGGAGGTCAGGTTCGTCTCGAGGGCGAGCTCGAACCGCTCTCGCGTGTGGCGCTCCGCGCGCCCGAGCGGCGCGGTGCCCGCGCCGTTCAGCAGGATGTCGACCGGCCCGAGCTCCGACTCCACCGTCGCGAGCGCCGCGTCGATCTCGGCCTCGTCGGTCACGTCGGCGGGGGCGGGACAGGCGCGTACGCCGAGCGCCCGCAGCTCTGCCGCCAGCTCCTCCAGCCGATCCTTGCGCCGCGCGACCAGGCCCACGTCGGCGCCCCCCTTCGCGAGCGCGCGCGCGCACTCGGCCCCGAGTCCGCTCGACGCTCCGGTGACCAGGGCCACGTGTCCGCGGAGTCCGAAGATCTGCTCCAGGTGCGACATGGCGCCGAGGGTAGCAGCTACAATCCGACGGGTGCGTGCGACGCGAAAGGCGACCCGGCGGACGCGGACCTAGATGTCTGCGGTGCGCGCACACTGCTTGGTGGAGGGTCTGGTTCAGGGGGTCTTCTTCCGCGACTCGACCCGGCGGTGCGCGCGCCGGCTCGGGGTGACCGGCTGGGTGCGGAACCTGCCGGACGGCCGGGTCGAGGTGGTGGCGGAGGGCGAGCGGGCGAGCGTCGAGAGCCTCGTCGCGTGGCTCCGCGACGGTCCCGAGTACGCGCGCGTGGAGCGGGTGACCGCGACCTGGGAGTCCGCGAGCGGGGAGTTCGCCGAGTTCGCGGTGCGCTAGCCCGAATTCCGCAGCAAGTGGGCTAGGATCTGCGGCGGATGCCGATCTTCGAGAAGCGCAGCCGACTCGATGTCCCGGCCGGGGAGGCGTTCGCCTGGCACGAGCGGCCGGGTGCGTTCGAGCGCCTGACGCCGCCCGGATCGAGCCTGCAGACGGTCTCGGCCTCCGGGGGCATCCGCGACGGCGCTCACCGGGTGATGCGGCTCGGGAGGGGTCCGCTGCGCTTTCACTGGGTCGCGGTCCACAGCGGCTACCAGGAGGGGCAGCAGTTTCAGGACGAGCAGGTCTACGGCGCGTTCGCGCGCTGGATGCACACGCACCGCTTCGAGCCGATCGGCGAGACGGCCTGCGAGTACGTCGACCACGTCGACTACGAGCTGCCGCTCGGGTGGCTGGGGGCGAGCCTCGGCGGTCGCGGCACGGAGCGACAGCTGCGCCGCCTGTTCGAGTTCCGGCACGCGCGCGTGCGCAACGACCTGGCACGGCACGCCGCGGTCTCGGATCGAGGTTCGCTGCGCGTCGCGATCTCTGGCGCCTCGGGACTCGTCGGCTCGGCGCTCGCGGCGTTCCTGACCGGCGGTGGGCACGAGGTCGTGCGGCTGGTGCGCCGCGAGCCGGAGGCCGACGGGGAGGTGCGCTGGGACCCGGCGCGGGGTGAGCTCGATGCGCGCGCCCTCGAGGGAGTGGACGCCGTGGTCCACCTCGCAGGCGAGGGCATCGCGGGGCGGCGCTGGAGTCCGGAGCGCAAGGCGGCGATTCGCTCGAGTCGCATCGAGAGCACGCACCTGCTCGCCTCGACACTGGCCCGTCTGGAGCGCCGCCCGCGGCTGCTGGTCAACGCCTCGGCGATCGGCTTCTACGGGGACCGCGGCGACGAGTTGCTCGACGAGAAGAGCGCCCTGGGGAGTGGCTTCCTGGCCGAGGTGTGCCGCGAGTGGGAGGCGGCGACCTGGCCGGCCGAGGAGGCCGGGATCCGGGTCGCGAAGCTGCGGATCGGCATCGTCCTCTCGCCCGCGGGGGGCGTCCTCCGGATCATGCTCGGGCCGGCGCGCCTCGGGCTTGGCGGCTCGCTGGGAAACGGCAGGCAGTTCATGTCCTGGATCGCTCTCGACGATCTGGTCGGAGTGATCCACCACGCGCTGTTCGACGAGAGCCTGTCCGGGCCGGTCAACGCGACCGCGCCCCATCCCGCTCCGAATGCGGAGGTCGTGCGCACGCTCGGGCGCGTGCTGCGCCGCCCGTCCCTGCTCTCCGTGCCGGCCGTCCTCCTGCGACTCGCGATGGGGCGCGAGCTGGCGGACGAGACGGCGCTCGCCTCCACCCGGGCGCGGCCCGGACGCCTGGAGTCCGGCGGCTTCCGGTTCCTGCACCCGGAGCTCGAGTCGGCGCTCCGCGCGGAGCTCGGACGCTAGCCACGTTGGAGCGTCAGAAGCCCGACACGACGACCAACGAGATCGACCTCTACATCCGGACCTACTACTCGCTCCTCCGCAGCTCGGGCGAGGTGCGCGTCCGCTCCTTCGAGGAGTCGCACGCGTTCAGCCACTCGAGCCTGCACCCCGGAAGCCGGGACGAGGAGCCCGACATCGCCGCGTTCGGGTACGCCGCGGCGCGGCTGCCCGAGTGCATGCCGGCGGTCGAGCGGGTGATCCTCGGGCAGTCGGTCGATACCTTCCGGGCCTTCGAGTACGAGGTGAGCGGCTGGGACCGCGCGCAGACGCGGGGCCGCCGCCGCCTGCTGCAGTACGACGGTCGCGGAACCCTGGCCGCCTACATCGCGAGCGCCTCCGACATCGACGACCTGGTGCCGATCCTCACCGCCTACCAGGTGGAGTGGAACAAGATGCACGCGCTGCTGCGCCGGAGCGAGGCCGGCCTCGGTATCTCCGAGGAGGACGAGCGGCGCCTGCGCGAGGCGCTGGGTGAGGACGCCGAGGCGTCGCTCCGCGCCCTGGCGGAGCACCCCCTCGACCTGCGGGTGCGCCTGCTGGCCGGCTCGTTCAGCGAGTACCAGCACGCGGCCCAGCTCTGGTGGTCGGAGATCGAGTCGGTCTACCTGCGCGACGCAGGGGCGCGGCGCAGGCCGGTCTACTTCGTCTCCTCGAACATGCACTCGCTCGCCAACCTGCTCGGCGGCTACGCGCTCGCGAATCGCGACCGGCTCGGGGAGGGCTCGCCCAACGAGCTCTACTTCCGGCTGCGCAGCCACCTGAAGGGCGACTCCGACGCGCTCGCGGAGGTGCTCGCGTCGGACGCCGAGTCGGGGATCCTCTCGGTGCAGAACCGCGCCCACGTGGAGGTCGACGGGCAGGTGATCGAGATCGGACGGCTGCGTCCCGAGCGCATCGATCCCCGCCTCGCGATGCCGGGCCTGGAGCGACTAGCGGCGAGCGACGCGGTGATCCTGAACATCGACTACCCGCTCGGAATGGCCGCCTACCACCTGCTCTCGCGCGTGGGCCAGGAGGTCGGCGCCCTGCTCGGCGTCTACGTGATGGGCAAGGCGGCGACGCTCAACGGTCAGGTCGGCGACGTGATGCTCTCGCGCGCGCTGCACGACGTGCACTCCGAGAACACCTACCTGTTCCAGAATGCCTTCTCGGCCGAAGACGTCGCCCCGTACCTCGAGCACGGGAGCGTGCTCGACAGTCAGAAGGCGGTGACCGTGCGAGGCGCGTTCCTCCAGAACCCCAACTACATGGGCGTGTTCTATCGCGAGGGCTACACGGTTCTCGAGATGGAGACCGGGCCGTACATGTCGGCGATCTACGAGCAGGTCGACCCGAGGCGTCACCCGAACGACCAGATCGTCGACATGAGCGACCGCGCGCGCGGCCTCGAGGTCGGAGTCCTCCACTACGCGTCCGACACGCCCTACAGCCGGCGCCAGTCCCTGCTCTCCAAGAGCCTCGGCGCCTTCGGCATGGACGCCACCTACGCGTGTGCGATGGCGATTACGCGCCGGATCCTGGAGCGCGAGCTGGCCCGACTCTGACGGGCGGGCTCGCGGCAGCGGGGCGGCGCGCGAGGCGCGGAGCCTCAGTGCACCCCGGTACCGGGCACCAGGCTCGCGGGCTGGATCCCGATCGACGCCAGGATGGCCGCCCACAGCTCGTCGGGGTGCGTGCCGAAGATCAGATCGGGCTCCACGTCTGCGTGAACCCAGGCCCCCTCGGCCAGCTCGAACTCCAGCTGACCGCCCCCCCAGCCCGCGTAGCCCATCAGGAAGCGGAGTCGGGGCGGCGGCTCGGCCGCGAGGAGCTTGAGCTGCTCCGGCGACGTGGAGAGCATCAGACCGGGCGCGACCTCGAGGCCCGGGGGGACGGCGCCGCCCACCGGCTCGTGGATCACCCAGCCCGAGCGGGGGGAGACCGGTCCCCCCGACCAGACCGTGGCATCCGGGTCGCCGCACCACTCCAGCTGAAGCGTCTCGAGCACCCGGGCGACCTCGACCGGCGTCGGCCGATTCAGGACCAGCCCGAACGAGCCCTCGTCGCCGTGTTCGACCATCAGCACCACGGCCCGCTGGAAGTTCGGATCCAGCAGCTGGGGCATCGCCAGCAGCAGACCCGGAGCGATTCCGCTTTCGCTCAACAAAGCCAAGCTGTCTTCTCCGCTTCGGCGCCGCTCCGCAGCGACGCCGCCGCAGACAATCTGCGATAGAGAAGCGCCGGCGTCCATGCCCGCCCCCGGAGCGTCCGGCTCGAGCCGCGGCCCCCGTGCGGTAGACTCTGCGCGAGATCGGGTGGGAGGGGACCCGAGTGAGAAATGCCCGCCGCGCGCGCCACCCACGCCCCTCCCACCGAGCGCTCGCCAGCGGGCCCGAGGAGCCGACGAGACGACCATGAAGCTCTGCGTTGCCGGAATCCTCGTGCTCGCGGTTGCGCTGGGCTGCGCCACGCGCGGGACCCGCTTCGACGTCGACTCCGTCAACCGGATCACGCCCGGTCTCAGCACGCAGGATGACGTCCGCCGCTGGTTCGGAGAGCCGGGGCTGGTTCGTCAGCACGCGAATGGATCCGTCCACTGGGGCTACGATTTCACCGAGACTCAGACGCGCAGCACCAGCTCGGTCAGCAAGGTGCTGCGCTTCGTCGCGGCGATTCTCGGCTGGCGCTACTTCTTTCCGCCGCTCGACGTGACGTACGAGAAGGCCACCCGTCACAAGCTGGTCGTGCTCTTCCAGGACGGCGTGGTCGTCGACTTCACCTACGAGCGCGAGACCACTCCCTCGAAGCGCGTCTACTAGGTCGGGCGCCTAGGAGATCAGGGACTCGCGGCCTTCCCAGTACTGCTGCTTGATGCGGCGCTTCTGGAGCTTGCCGGTCTCGGTGCGCGGCAGGTCGGTCGCGAAGTCGATCGAGCGCGGACACTTGTAGTGCGCGATCTCGGCGCGACAGTGCTCGATCAGCTCGCTCTCGAGCTCGGGGCCGGCGTCGACGCCGTCGGCGGGTATCACGACCGCCTTCACCGCCTCGCCCATCTCGTCGTTGGGAACTCCGATCACCGCCACGTCGTGCACCTTGGGGTTGGCGAGCAGGCAGTTCTCGGTCTCCTGCGGGTAGATGTTCACGCCGCCGGAGATGATCATGTTCGACTGGCGGTCGGTGAGGAACAGGTAGCCGTCCTCGTCGACGTAGCCGATGTCGCCGAGCGTGAACATGTCCCCCTGGTAGCTGGACGCGGTCTTCTCGTCGTCCTTGTAGTACTTGAAGCGCGCCTCGGGATCCGGGTTCGCCGGGAAGTAGATCGCCCCTTCCTTGCTCGGCTCGCCGACCGGGGTGCCCTCCTCGTCGAGCACGAAGACCTCGCCACCGGCCCAGTGCTTGCCGACCGAGCCCGGCTTCTGGAGCCACTCGTCGGAGCGGATGAGCGTCCCCCCGCCTTCGGTTCCGGCGTAGTACTCGACCAGGACCGGTCCCCACCAGTCGATCATCGAGCGCTTCACCGGGATGGGGCAGGGGGCGGCGGCGTGCACCGCGACCCGCAGGCTAGAGGTGTCGTAGCGAGCCCGCCGCGCCTCTGGCAGCTGGAGCAGGCGCTTGAAGTGGGTGGGCACCCATTGCGAGGTGGAGATCTTCTGGTCCTGGATCGTGCGCAGCGCATCCTCGGCGTCGAAGCGGCGCATGATCACGCAGGTCGTGCCGAGCCGGTGCTGCAGTGCCGAGAAGACGAGCGGGGCCGCGTGGTAGAGCGGCGCGGGACACAGGTAGCGGTCTCCCTCGGCGAAGCCGAAGAAGGAGGCGAAGGCGAGCGTCACGAGATCCAGGGCCGGATCTCCGAAGGGCTTCTGCGGCAGCGGCTGGCGCACGCCGCGCGGCTGACCGGTCGTGCCGGACGAGTAGAGCATCTGGGCGCCCTCGCGCTGGTCGTCCAGCGGCGCGTCCTCGGGGATGTCGGCGAGCACCTCCTCGAAGCGCTGGAACCCCTCGATGTCGCCGTGACAGGAGATCCGGTGCGCGAGCAGCGGTGCGCCCTGGGCCGCCTCGGCCGCGACCTTGTCGAACTGCGCCGAGGCGACGAGCACCTTGGCGTCGGAGTTCTTCACGATGTACTGCACCTCGCTGGGGGACAGGTGCCAGTTCACGCCGGTGAAGTAGAGCCCGATGCGGGCCGCCGCCCAGTAGAGGTCGAAGAACTCGTCCGCATTCCCGAGCATGACGGCGATGCCGTCCCCCTCCTCGAGTCCTCGGGCCCGCAGCAGGTGCGCGATGCGTCGCGACCGGCGCTCGAGCTCGGCGTAGGTCTCGACGGTCTCTCCGTTCCCGTAGATGACGGCGGGTCGATCGGGGGCCCGCTCCGCGAAATCGATCAGTGTCGGCATCTCGCATCCTCCGCTGGCGGCCGCATTCTACAAGAACCCGTCCCTGCGGTGGCTCGGCCCCCTCGCGGAGCCCCCTCGCGGAGCCCCGCCGCGGCGCTCCGGCCACGGGCGCTCCGGCCACGAGCGGGTCCGGTGCGGGCGGAGTTGCTAGGCTTCGCGCGTGTCCGACGCCGTCTCCGATCTGCTCGGCTTCATCGATCGTTCGCCCACGCCCTACCACGCGGTCGCGGAGGCGGTCCGCCGGCTCGAGGCGTGCGGCTTCGAGGCGCTGCGAGAGGACGAGCCCTGGAGCCTCGAGCCCGGTGCGCGCCGACACGCGGTTCGCGCGGGAGGCAGCGTCGTCGCCTTTCAGGTCGGATCCGCGTCGCCGGCCGAGGGGGGCTTCCGGATCCTCGGCGCACACACCGACTCGCCCAACCTGCGGCTGAAGCCGCGCGCCGACGTCCAGGCGCACGGCTACCGGCAGCTCGGAGTCGAGCCCTACGGAGCCGTGCTGCTCCACACCTGGCTCGACCGCGACCTGTCGATCGCCGGCCGCGTCACCGCACAGGTCGACGGCCGGCCCGAGACCTTCCTGCTCGACTTCGGCCGGCCGCTCCTGCGCGTGCCGAATCTGGCGATCCATCTCTACCGCGAGCTGCGCGAGAAGGGGCTCGTGCTGAACGCGCAGGATCACCTCGTGCCCGTCGTGGGCCTCGAGGACGGCCCCGAGCTCGCCGAGTTGGTCGCCTCCGAGCTGGCCGCGCGCGGGACCGCGCAGCTGGCGGCCGACTGCCTGCTCGCCTTCGACCTGATGCTCTACGACGTGCAGCCGGCGTCGCTGTCGGGTGCGGGCGGCGAGTTCATTCACGCACCCCGGCTCGACAACCTGGCCTCCTGTCACGCGGCGCTCTGCGCGCTCGAGCGCGCGAGCGGGAGCGAGCTGCCCGCCTTCACTCGCGCGATTGCGCTCTACGATCACGAGGAGGTCGGGAGTCGCTCGGCGAGTGGCGCGGCGGGGCCGCTGCTTCGAGACGCCCTCGACCGGGTGGTCTCCGGCTTCAAGGGAGGGGCGCCTCAGGGCCTGGCCCGCGCGACCGCGCGCTCCACGTTGATCTCCGCCGACATGGCGCACGCCGTGCATCCGAACTACGCGGACCGCCACGAGCCGGGGCACCGCCCCGTGATCGGCAGGGGACCGGTGATCAAGACTCACGCGAGTCAGGCCTACGCGACCGACGCCGAGACGGCCGGGCTGTTCGCGTCGCTCTGCGCGCGCGTCGGCATCGAGCCCCAGCACTTCGTGAGCCGGAGCGACCTGCCGTGCGGCTCGACGATCGGCCCGATCACGGCCGCGCGCACGGGCGTGCGCACCGTCGACGTGGGCAGCCCGATGCTCTCGATGCACTCCTGCCGCGAGATGGCCGGGAGCGCGGACGTGGCCCCGATGATCGAGGTGCTCTCGGCCTATCTCGAGGGTCCGCAGTGACTCGTGTCGCCAGGTCGTCGCGAACGCGCACAGGCGTGCACGCTCGACCCGCGGGCGGATGCAGGTGGCGCCTCCGCTACCTACACTCTGCGCTCCGATCCAGGGAGGGAGAGTGAATGGCTGTCGCGTTCCGGCTCGGGCTGGCATTCGGGCTCGCGCTCAGTCTCGTGGCGTGCACCGGCTTGGGCGGTCCGACCCGCGGCCAGGTGGAGAAGGCGATCGCGGCGGGTGAGCTCGACCAGGCGGTCGTGCTGGCAGAGCAGCGCCGCGAGAGCTACCCGCGAGATCCCGACGTCCGGGACGAGCTCGGAGAGGTCTACTACCAGAGCGCGCGCAAGGCGCTCGACGAGGGGCGCCTCGACGACTACACGCGGCTCCTGCGGCTCGCGCTCGACGAGTGGGTCGAGAGCCTGCGCCTGGACCCGACCTCGCCCACGCCGCACTTCTGGATGGGAGTCGTCGCCGCCTACCAGGGAGACCTCGACCGCGCCCTCACCAGCTTCCAGAACACCCGGCGGCTCGACGACCAGAATCCCATGCCCTACTCGAACCTGGCCGAGGTCTACGTGTACCGGGGCGATCTCTCGAAGGCGCGGCGTTACCTGGAGCGGGCGCGTCGTCTCGGCGCGCCCCCGGTGGTCCTCGAGATCACGGGTACCCTGGCTGCCTGGCGCTCCGGCGATCTCGTGGAGGCTCAAGACCTGTTCGACTCGGCCTACGGCCTCAACCCCGAGCAGGTGAACACCTGGAACGAGGCGCCCGTCTCGGATCCGATCGAGTCGTTCGCCGACTTCACCGGCTACTGCTGCTCGCACGTCGCCTGCGGCCCCTACATGGAGACCGCCTGCATGCAGATGAAGCACGACGTCGCGCGCCGGAACCTGGCCGACGAGACGGTTCGTCAGGAGCTGGTGATCGAGATGGAGCGGCGCCGCAAGCTCGACGAGATCTACCGCGGCCGCAGGGACCTCCAGGTCGAGGTCGAGGAGGCGGAGTAGGCTCGGGCCGCGCCGCGGCTCGAATTCTCCCATGCGGTGGCACTGCGCCGCTCGGGCCGACTGCGGCTCGATCCCGGGCCGCGAAACTTGCACTATCCTTGAGGTAACACCTGAATGGAGCGCCCTGGATGCCCCGCAGCCTGCTCGACCGTCTGAGGATCGCCCGCTCCGCCATGCAGCAGCTCACCGAGGATCCGGACCGGACCGAGATGGTCTTCGAGATCACCGAGGCGCTGGCCGGGCGCCAGCCGGAGCGTCTGCTCCGGCGCATCCAGCGCGACCCGGCCGGTGTTCGCCTGCTCTCGGAGCGGCCGGCCTTCGACCCGGAGCACTGCGACCTCGACGCGCTGATACAGCTTCCGGAGGGGAGCTTCGGGCGCACCTTTGCGGAGTGGATGAAGGAGAACGACTTCGCTCCGGGTCTGATGCAGCGGGACTTCGACGGGGGAGACCCGGACCTGGCCTACCTGGGCCAGCGCCTCACGCAGGTGCACGACTTCTGGCACGTCCTCAGCGGCTACAACCGCGATCCGATCGGCGAGCTGGGCGTCCTGATGTTCGGCTGGGCGCAGATGCACTCGTACGGGATCGGCTACATCCTCGGGACCATCCTGTGGCGCAACCTGCGCGAGACCTGGCGGGCGGGGAAGCTCCGGAGCCCCCTGGCGGCCTACCTGTGGCGCGCCTATCGGGCCGGACGGCGCGCCCGATTCCTGGCTCCTCTGGTCCTCGAGGATCTCTTCCCGCTGCCCCTGCCGACGGTGCGCGAGATGCTGCGCATCGAGCCGCTGACGAAGCCGTTCGTGCCAGAGGGCCTGCCGCCGATCGCGGCTCCCCTCGCGGCCTAGCCTGAGGTGCTCGCATGACCCAGTCCGGTACAGACCCGACCTCCGCGGATCAGCTCCGCACGCTGATCGCCCGCTACGACCGGCCGGGTCCGCGCTACACGAGCTACCCGACGGCGCCGGTCTGGACCGACGAGTTCGGCGAGGAGGCCTTCCGGGAGGCGCTGCGGCGCTCGACGGGAGCGCAGCGCTCGATCTACGTGCACATCCCCTTCTGCGAGCGGCTCTGCTCCTTCTGCGCCTGCAATCGCAAGATCAGCCAGGATCACTCCGTCGCCGCGCCCTACCTCGACGCGATCGAGCGCGAGGCGGAGATGATCGCCTCCGAGCTCGCCAGCGGCCCCCAGACGGTCCAGTTCGCCGTCGGCGGCGGCAGTCCCAACTTCCTCTCCGAGAGCGAGCTCGCGCGCATGGCCGACATCGTCGACCGCTGCTTCCCGCCCGCAGCGGATGCGGAGCGGAGCATCGAGCTCGATCCCCGCAACACGACGCAGGGACAGCTCGAGGCGCTCGCCGCGCACGGCTTCAACCGCATGAGCCTGGGAGTGCAGGACACCTCGCCCCGCGTCCAGCGCGCGATCAACCGCATCCAGTCGCGGGCGCAGATCGAGGCGCTGGTGCAGGGTGCGCGCGACATGGGCATGAGCGGCGTCAACTTCGACCTCATCTACGGGCTGCCCTATCAGACGGTCGAGTCCTTCGACGACACCTTGAACCAGGTCATCGAGATGCGGCCGGACCGGATCGCGCTCTACAGCTACGCGCACGTGACCTGGATCTCGAAGGCGCAGCGGGGCTTCGAGAAGAAGGATCTGCCCAAGCCCGACCAGAAGGTCGCGATCTTCCTGCACGCAGTCGAACGCCTCGAGGACGCCGGCTACCTGTACCTCGGTCTCGATCACTTCGCGCTGCCCGACGACGAGCTGGCGCGCGCGGCCGCGGCCGGGGCGCTGCGGCGGAACTTCATGGGCTACACCGTGCGACCCGGGGTGGACCTGCTCGCACTCGGCGCCAGCGGGATCTCGGAGCTCGCGGACAGCTACGCGCAGTCGATTCGAGACCCCGACGGGTACGAGGAGGCCTCGAGCGGCGGCCACCTTCCGACCCTGCGGGGCTGTCACCTCAACGACGACGACGTGCGCCGCAGGTGGCTCATCCACGGGGTCATGTGCCAGAGCGAGATCAACGGGAGCGCGTATCAGCAGCAGTTCGAGGAGTCGCTCGAGACGCGCGTCCCCGACCTCCACGAGCGCCTCGTGGAGTTCGTGGAGGACGGCCTGCTCGAGCAGCGGAACGGGACCTATCAGGTCACGCGGCTCGGTCGGCTGTTCCTGCGCGTGATCGCCATGACCTTCGACGCGTACCTCGAGCCGCCCGACCCGGACAAGCCCAAATTCTCGAAAACCGTGTAGGCGCGGCGTCGATGTGAGACACTTCTCGGAGGCCGTCCCCTTGACGGGACTGAGGAGTCACCCATGTCCGCCCCCGACGTGAAAGAGCTGGTCGAGCTCGACAAGGCGCACCTGATTCATCCGATCACCGAGCTTCGCAAGTACGAGCTCAAGGGGCCTCGGGTGGTGACCGGGGGGAAGGGCATTTGGCTCGAGCTCGGAGACGGGCGCCGCGTGATCGACGGCTTCTCCGGACTCTTCAACATCAACGTCGGCCACGGGCGCACCGAGATCGCCGACGCCGTCCACCGCCAGATGCGCGAGGTGCCGTACTACCCGGCCTTCTACGACTTCTCGACCGAGAGCGCGATCCGCCTGGCGGAGCGCCTGGTCCACCTGTTCCCGTCCGATCGAACGCTCAATCACCTGCTCTTCACCACGGGAGGCTCCGACGCGAACGAGGCGGCGTTCCGCGTTGCGCGTCTGTACCAGGCCGTGCGCGGGCAGGCAACGCGGACGAAGATCCTCTCCCGGCGGCACAGCTACCACGGGATCACGCGGGGCGCGGGCTCGGCAACGCGTCTGCCGATCTATCACATCTTCAGCTCGCCCGATCCGGAGCACGTCGAGACGGCCGCGCCGTATTGCTTCCGCTGCGAGTTCGGCAAGACGCTTCCGGACTGCGGGCTGCCGTGCGCCGAGGACGTCGAGGAGACCATCCTGCGGGAGGGCCCGGAGACGATCGCGGCGATGATCGCCGAGCCGGTGATGGGGACGGGTGGAATTCTCGTGCCCCCGCCCGACTACTTCGCGCGCCTCCAGGAGATCTGCCGCGCGCACGACATCCTGCTGATTCTCGACGAGGTGATCACCGGCTTCGGCCGCACCGGGCGCTGGTTCGGGATGGAGCACTGGGACGTATTCCCCGACATCGTCTGCTTCGCCAAGGGAATCACGAGCGGATACCTGCCGTTGGGGGGCATCGCGGTCGCCGATCGCGTCTACGAGGGAATCCGCGACCAGAGCCCCGCCGGCCTGCCCTTCATGTTCGGGCTGACCTACAGCAACCATCCGGCCTCGTGTGCCGCCGCGCTGGCGAACCTCGACATCGTCGAGCGGGAAGGCCTGGTCGAGAACTCGCGTGTGGTGGGGGAGCACCTGCGCAAGCGCCTGTCCGAGGGGCTGGCCTCGAATCCGAAGGTGGCGGACATCCGCGGCATCGGCATGCTCGCGGCGATCGAGTGCACCGAGCCCGGCACCAAGGACCCCGTGGGCGGGCAGCCGATGGCCTTCCCCGCCGAGATCACGGTGCGCTGCGCCGAGAAGGACCTGGTCACGCGTGCACTCTGGGAGAACGTCGCCCTCTCGCCGCCGCTCTGCACGACCCAGGACGAGGCCGATCAGATCGCCGACATCGTGATCTCTGCCTTCGACGAGGCTGGTGCTCAAGGTCACTGACCACGACCGCAACGCCGCGGGCTTCCGGTACGTCTATCCCGTCGTCTCGCGGCGTGCGGGGGGCGTCTCGGTCGGCGTCAACCTGAATCCGAACAACGCCTGCAACTGGCGCTGCATCTACTGCCAGGTCCCGGACCTGGTGTACGGGCGCGGCCCGAAGCTCGACCTCGGTCGGCTCGAGCGCGAGCTTCGGCAGCTGCTCGGAGAGATCGTGGACGGGGAGTTCATGCAGCGGCACGTGCCCCCGGAGGCGCGGCGCCTGGTCGACGTCGCGTTCTCGGGCAACGGCGAGCCGACGAGCTCGCCCGACCTGTGTGCGGCCGTCGACCTCGTGGGCGGGGTGATGCGAGACCTGGGCCTGCTCGGCTCCACCGGCCTGGTGCTGATCACCAACGGCTCGCTCGTCCAGCGGCCGGAGGTGGAGCGGGCCCTGGAGCGGCTGGCCCAGCTCGACGGAGAGGTCTGGTTCAAGCTGGACAGCGCCACGGCGGAGGGCGCGCGCCAGATCTGCGGCACGGCCCTCGACCCCGAGCGCCACGTCGCGCGGCTGCGGCGCGCCGCGGAGCTCTGCCGGACCCGGATCCAGACCTGCGTGTTCGCCAGACGCGACCAGCCCCCGTCGGCGGACGAGCAGGAGGCCTACCTGGCCTGCCTGCGGAGCCTCGTCGATCAGGGGGTGCCGGTTCGCGGGGTGCTGCTCTACGGGCTCGCCCGTCCGTCCCTCCAGCCCGAGGCGAGCGAGCTGTCCCCGCTGCCTCGCCCCTGGATGGAGGATTTCGCTAGTCGAATCGAGGCCTTGGGGCTTCCGGTGCGCCTCGATCCCTGA
>CAZLBF010000271.1:0-12234 GCA_964557495.1 uncultured Myxococcales bacterium
GCTGGCGTCCGCTCTCGCAGATCTGCTCGAAGATCGGCGTCGGGAGTGCCTCGAGCGTGGCTGGTCCGAGGTGCCCGAGTGGGTCTTCTGCTCGGAGACCGGCGGGCCACTGGATGGCGACAACCTCACCCGAACCTGGTATCGCGTTCGACGCCGGGCACAGAAGCGAGGGGTCCGCCCCTTCCGGCTCCACGCGGCCCGGCACACATTCGCGAGCCTCGCGCTCGAGGCGGGCAGGTCTATCCGCTGGGTCGCCGACGTACTCGGCCATGCGGATCCGAGCTTGACGCTCCGGCAGTACGCACACGCGCTCCGGTCGCGTGAAGATGACCTGAGCTTTGCCGACTTCAGAGCCCCGGAAGTGGCACCGGACGGCACTAGACGGCACCAGCGGCTCCAACGGCTCGCAGCGGCTGAACCTTCACCCGAGAGCACGGAACGTCCAGACAACACAAGTGACCGACGTTCAAACGTTTTCTCTACTGTCGTCCCTGGTCGGGGCGGCCGGGCTCGAACCGGCGACCTTCGGCTCCCAAAGCCGATGCGCTACCACCTGCGCTACGCCCCGACGTACCCGGAGTCGGGCTCGGGTTCGGGCCGGCGGGCGGAGCCCGCGCCGAACGGGAATGGACCGAGCCGACTCGGGCGGTCGGCCGGAGAGCGTAGCGAACCGCCGGGCGGGCGGTATCCGGGCGCGGAGTCCGGGGCGCGGCTGACGAGCCGGGTCAGTCGCCCGCGAGGTGGCGGACCAGGATCGGCCGCATGGAGCGAGTCGCGCGACCGCGGTGGCTGATCGCCGCCTTCTCGTCGCGCGAGAGCTCTGCCATGCTGCGCGTCTCGCCTGCGGGCAAGAAGAACGGGTCGTAGCCGAAGCCGCCCTCCCCTCTCCCCTCCTCGAGAATGCTGCCTTCACAGGTGCCCCGCACCACGCTCACGATCTCGCCGCCGGGGCGCGCGAGGGCTAGCGCGCAGACGTAGTGGCAGCTCCGGCGCGTCGCTCCCTCGAGGTCGCGCAGCAGGCGCGCGTTGTTGGCCTCGTCGTCGCCGTGCGCGCCGGCGAAGCGCGCGGAGTGGACCCCGGGGGCGCCGTCGAGTGCGTCGACGACCAGGCCGGAGTCCTCGCCGAGTGCCCAGCAGTCCGTGACCTGCGCGGCGTGGCTGGCCTTGAGGGAAGCGTTGTCGTCGAACGTCTTCCCGGTCTCCTCGATCTCACCGACCTCGGGGTGAGCCGCGAGCGTCTCGAGCTCGATCCCGGTGCCGTCGAGCAGCGGGCGTAGCTCGCGCAGCTTGCCCTCGTTGCGGGTTGCGAGGATCAGGGTCGACATCGCTAGCCCGCGAGCACGCGCTGCTGCAGCTCGGTGAGCTCGCGGATGCCCTTCTCGGCGAGATCGAGCATGCCGTTCAGCTCGGAGCGGTCGAACGTTCCAGACTCGGCCGTTCCCTGCACCTCGATCAGACGGCCGCTTCCGGTCATGACGACGTTCATGTCGACCTCGGCCCGCGCGTCTTCCTCGTAGGGGAGGTCGAGCAGCACCCGCTTGTCCAGGATTCCGACCGAGATGGCGGCGACCGAGTCGGTAAGCGGCGAGCGCTTCACGAGCCCCCGATCCACCAGCCGCTCGCAGGCTCGAGCCAGCGCGATGTATCCGCCGGTGATCGACGCGGTGCGCGTGCCTCCGTCGGCCTGGAGCACGTCGCAGTCGACGTAGAGGCAGCGCTCACCGAGGCGCTCCATGTCGGTCACGGCCCGCAGCGACCGCCCGATCAGGCGCTGGATCTCCTGCGTGCGGCCGGAGAGCCGCCCGCGCGAGATCTCGCGCTCGGTTCGCGTGTCGGTCGAGCCGGGAAGCATCGAGTACTCCGAGGTGACCCAGCCGCGTCCGCCACCACGG
Organism: uncultured Myxococcales bacterium; assembly: GCA_964557495.1. Taxonomy (GTDB): domain Bacteria; phylum Myxococcota_A; class UBA9160; order SZUA-336; family SZUA-336; genus CAZLBF01. The sequence continues at coordinate 1,893 of CAZLBF010000271.1, forward strand.
AGCCAGCCCGGAACCGTCTCGGTGAGGTGCACCGTGCAGAACACGACGGTTCGCCCCATGCGGATGAGCGCCGAGCCGGTCGGGTTCTCGACGAACTCGGTCTCGATCGTCACCGGCCTGAGCTCGTCGGGTGCCCGTCCGTCCGATCGCATCATCACTCCTCCCTCGCAGCCTGGGCGTCGCGCCAGTAGCCGGCGAGGGCGCGCGAGATTCCCAGCGCGATGGCCTGCTGGTGCTTGCGCGAGCCGAGCCGCTGGTCGTCTCCGCGGTTCGTCAGAAAGCCGGCCTCGATCAGCACTGCGGGCATATTCACCTCCATGAGGACCACGAAGGGCGCCTGCTTCACGCCGCGGCTCTCCCCCGGCAACGCACCCAGCTCGTGCTGGATCGCGCTCGCGATCTCGCTCGACACGCGCAGGTTCTCGGTGCGGATCAGGTCGCCGAGGATCCCACCGACGATGTCCGCGCTCTCGGGTGCCGCGGAGGTCTGGTTGAACACCTGGTTCTCGACCATCGCCACGCGGCGCGCATCCTCGTCGCTCGCTTCGAGCGAGAGGAAGTAGGTCTCGACCCCACTCGCGTCGGGATCGTCCGCAGCGTTGGCGTGAATCGACAGGAACAGGTCGCTGCGCGCGCGGTTGGCGACTTCGGTCCGCTCCGCGAGGCTGACGAACGAGTCGTCGGTGCGGGTGAAGACGACGCGCCAGCCCTCGGCCTCGAGCCTCGCACCCACCCGCTCCGCGACGCGCAGCGCCACGTTCTTCTCGAGGTCGCCCGAGACGCCGCGGGCTCCGAAGTCTGCGCCCCCGTGCCCCGGATCGATCACCACGACCCGCGGCCGCTCGACCTCGAGGTCTCCCCCCGCCCCCGCCGCAACGAGGAGGAGCGCCAATGCGGCTGCCGACGTTCTCGTTCGCATGTGGCTCCCTAGCGAGGCGGCGCGAGCCTATCCGATCCCTGAGGACGCGTCGAGCGTGCGGACCTTCCGCTTGCCGCGGGTACCTCGCCGTGGACTCGCGAGCTCGCTCAACGCCTCGACGGTATGGATCCCCTCGAGCCGCGCGCGTCCGATCAGCTCCCACCAGAGGTGCGCCGTCATTTCGGCGTCACCGAGGGCGCGATGACGCGCGCGCAGCGGAATCGAAAGATGTTCGACCAGCGCGCCCAGGCCATAGCTCGGCGCACGCACCAGCTTGCGGGCGAGGCGCAGCGAGCACAGGAACGGGGGCAGCTCTCGCAGCTGGCCGCTCTCCGTCCACGCGCGCTCGAGAAACGAGCGGTCAAAGGGCGCATTGTGAGCCACCAGTGCATCGACTGCGTGCGCCTCGAGCTGCTGCGACAGCATGAGCATGGCCCGGTCTACGTCGGGCGCGCCCTCGAGCATCGCCTGCTGGATTCCGGTCAGCCGCGTGATCTCCCAGGGCACTGGAGTTCCCGGATCCACGAACGTCTCGAAGCGCTCGATCACCCGGCCACCGCGCTGGACGACGAGCCCGATCTCGAGAATGGAGCTCGACCGCGACGCCATGCCCGTGGTCTCGAGGTCGATCACACCGAAGACGGCTCGCCCCGCGGCGAGACCCTCGCGCGCTCTCTGCTCCGCGTCGACCGGCTCACGAAGGCGCCGCTGCGCCCATTCGGGAAGCGCCAGCTCCCCGGGGACGCGCAGCCAGCGTCGCAGCCCGGCGTCGCGCGGCTCCGTCGGCTTCGCCGCCCGTCGTTTCGCGTCCATCCCTCTCTCCACCCCTGCGAGCACCGTAGCAGCAGGTTCCCACATCCTCTACCCTGGCCGAGTCGTTTAGCGCGCGTGTCCGCGCCCGCCCCGGACAGGCGGGTTGCGGCCGCCAATCGCCCGCCTAGGTGATGAGAGAGCAGAAGGTTCGCGTCCTTCGCGCGTCGATCCGTGACGGCCCCGGGTACCTGGGGCTGCTCGCGCAGACCATCGGCAACAGCGGGGCGAACATCGGCGATATCGTAAGGATTCGTTCGGCTGGCCCGTTCAACGTCCGCGAGTTCGAGCTCTACCTGGACGGCGACGAGCAGCTCGAGCAGATCCTGCGCGAGGTCCGCCGCCTCGACGGGATCCGCATCGATGCCGTGTTCGATCCGGTCCTCACCGTGCACAAGGGCGGCAAGATCCGCATGCGGAGCACGGTCGCCATCGACCGGATCGGGGACGTGCGGCGGATCTACACCCCGGGCGTCGCCACCGTGTGCCACGAGATCCACCGCCACCCGGAGAGAGTCTACGATTACACGGCGCTCGGAAACACCGTCGCGATCGTGACGAACGGCACCGCGATCCTCGGCCTCGGAAACATCGGCGTCCACGCCGGGCTTCCGGTCATGGAAGGCAAGGCGGTCCTCTTCGACCGACTCGTCGGGATCTCGGGCGTGCCTGTACTGATCCCGACGCGAGACGTCGATATGCTCGTCGAAACGGTAATCCAGATCGCCCCCTCGTTCGGCGCGATCCAGCTCGAGGACATTGCGGCACCCGAATGTTTCGAGATCGAAGACAGACTGGTACGGCAGCTGCCGATCCCGGTCATGCACGACGACCAGCACGGCACGGCGGTCGTGGCGCTCGCCGCGCTGCTCAACGTGACGCGCGAGCTCGGCCCCCAGCTGGATCAGATGTCGGTGGGCCTCGTCGGGCTCGGGGCGGCCGGAATGGGGATCGGGAAGCTGCTGACGTCCTTCGGAGTCAAGGAGCTCATTGGCTCGGACCTGAAGCGGGAGGCGCTGCGGCGCTTCGAGAGCATCGGGGGCCGCGCTTCGGATCTCGAGGGCGTGATGGCCGACGCGCAGGTCGTGATCGCGACCACCGGCGTGCCGGGCCTGATCTCTCCCGACCTGGTCCGGGAGGGGCAGATCGTACTGGCGCTCTCGAATCCGGACCCGGAGATCCGTCCGACGGAAGCACTCGAGGCGGGAGCGGTGTTCGCGGCAGACGGACGCTCGGTGAACAACGCGCTCGGGTTCCCCGGAATCTTCCGGGGTGCGCTGAGCGCCCGGACCCGGCGGATCACCAGTGCGATGAAGATCGCGGCGGCCGAGACCATCGCCAGCTACGCCGAGCCCGGCTCGCTGGTTCCGGGGATCCTCCACGAAGAGGTCCACGTCGCGGTGGCCGAGGCGGTCGAGGCGGCTGCGCGACGGGGAGAGGGCGCGGGAGCCCCGCAGTGATCCGGCTCTTCGAGGCCCTGGCGATCGCGGGCCTGGTGATGCTCGCACCTCTATCCGTCGGCGCCGACAAGTCCAAGCCCAAGCTGATCCTGGGCATCGACTCACCCTCCCCGAATACCGTGGTCGGGGATCCCGCCGGCATGGCGTTCATCTCGGGCAAGGCGCTCGCGCTCTTTGGCGAGCTCCAGACGTTCGACATCATGTTCGCGATCGACACGTCCGAGAGCACGTCGAGCCCGTCGGGTGCCGACGTGGACGGCGACGGCAAGGTCGACGGAGCGGGCCGCCCCGGGTGGCTCCGGGCGATGGGATCCATACTCCCGATCCCCTACTCCTCGTCCGGCGACAGCGTACTGGCCGCGGAGCTCGCGGCGGTGCGGACCATGCTCGATCAGCTGGATCCCCGCTCCACGCGCGTCGGGGTCGTCTCGTTCGACGGCGACCACGACCCCATGACGCCGGACGCCTTCACGGTGGTCCCGCTCACGAGCAAGTACAAGAAGGTGCACCGGGGGCTGGACGAGCTCATGGATCAGGGCCCCCGGGGCATGACCAACATGGTCTCGGGCATCGACCGCGCGATGATCGAGCTGAGGGGATTCACGGGAGCGTACAGCGAGCCGCGCAAGGACTCCCGTCAAGTCATCATCTTCCTCACCGACGGCATTCCCACGCTGCCACTGACCGGACGGCGCGAGAACTCCCGCATGGCGATTGCGCGCGCCATGAAGGCCGCTCGGATGAACATCCGCATCGACACCTTCGCGATCGGCGAGGAGGCGCTCCGAGAGCCCGTGGTCGCGGTCGAGATGGCGCGCGTGACCAACGGGATCTTCACTCCCGTCCGGGAGCCGAAGAACCTGAAAGCGGTCTTCGAGGACATGAACTTCGCCGACATCGAGAAGCTCGAGATCCGCAACGTGACCACCGGCAAGCAGGCGGCGTACCAGATCCAGAACGCCGACGGAACCTTCTCGGCGCTCGTCCCCATGCGCGAGGGAAAGAACGTCGTCGAGGTGCGCGCGCGAGCGACCGACGGCTCGACGCAGAAGGTGAGAGTGCCGGTTCGCTTCGTTCGCAATGCGGACGCCCAGCCCCTGTCACCCGGACTGATCGCTCAGCGGAACCGGCTGCTCGAGAATCAGCTGGTCGACCTCCGCAACCGGAGCCTCCAGATCGAGACCGAGCGCGACGACGCGATCCGTCAGGAGCTTCGCATCGAGATCGACCGGGAGCGCGAGTCGGCCAAGCTGCGCGCCGAGGAGGCCAAGCGCCGCCTCAAGATCGAGACCGAGCGCTAGGAAGCGGCGGCGGACTTCTCGCGCTCGGCGATCACCTTCTCGCGGTGCTTCTGAAGCTTGGCCCAGGCGCGCGGGCGCTTCTCCTGCATCCACACGAAGAACTCCTTGGGCGTGTGGAAGAGGACCTTCGAGGCGGGCTCCTTGGTGGCGCGCTCACAGGAGTCCCACTCGAACTCCGAGCAGATCTCGGGTCGCTCGCGATAGATCCCGCAGGTCGCCTCCTCGGTCAGGTGCTCGCAGGTCGTCTGGAACTCGACGAACCAGTCGCCCTCCCAGTCGATGTAGACCGAGACGCCGCGGTGGGTCAGGTACCAGAAGATATGGTCGTAGTCCCGGTTGTGGGTCGGCGCATCGATCTCGACCGCGAGGTAGCGGCAGCACTCCCCGCAGCTCGCGCAGGGGTGTTCGGACGGCAGCTTGAGCATCGGTAGCTCGATCGGCTCGGTCCCCGTCGGGATCGTGTCCGCGCTCCGAGTATCCGCCATCTCGACCTTCTCCCACCGGGGTCCGACCTGCCCCGTCTTCGACCGCTTGGTTCGACCTCTTCGTTCGCACCCACTCCCGAAGAGCGGTCGATGCTAGCGACTTTTCTTCTCCTCGACCCGGGGGCGGCCCCAGAATCGAGCCGGCAGGTCGATCTCGAGGAAGGTCTTCACGCGCTCGCGCCGATCCGCGGCCGCCTCGAGCAGTAGCATCACGTCGCCGTGGACCGCGCGGACGCGCTCCTCGATCGTCAGGTAGGCGACATCCGACGAACGTTCGACCAATCCGCGCCGCACCAGCCGGCGTCCGAGCTCGGCACCGAAGCGCTGCTCCAACACGACGGCCTGCTCGACCACCCGCTCGCTCGCTGCACGGTCTTCACCGAGCAGACGCGCGACGAGCCAGGGGATCAGGATCGCGACCCAGGCCGCCTCGTCCAGCGGCCCGCGCGAGAGCTCACCCGCGTCGAGCTCCAACGGGTCGACGCCCGCCCAGCGCTCCAGTGCCGCCTCGGCTCGCGCGCGGGTGGTCGGAAGCCTGGACGACAGCCGCGGCCGGCTGCGGCGAACTCGAACGTACTCCACCAGATCCAGCACGCGCTCCAGGGCGCCGTCTCGGGGCAGGACGAGCGCGGCGTCCGGCTCGACGTCGAGCATCCGCGACCGCAGCCGCTCCCAGCCGTGTGCGTTCAAGGCGATGCGGCCGTAGTGAATCGAGGACCAGCGCTCGGGCAGGCCGCGGTGGAGCAGGCCGAGACGCTCCCACAGCAGGACGGGCGCGCGCTCCAGCGGACCCGCCAGGCGCGACCATATGGCGGGCGTCGCCACCCCGTCGAGCGGGGCGCCGAGTGGATCGAGCGACTGGCATGGATAGACGGAGTCGGGCGGCGTCGTCGTCGGATATGCGGGATCCTCCGACGCTGCCGCGGCTGCCCCCCCCGGACTCTGCGGCATGACCCCAATGTAGGCGGGCTCCCGCCCACCAACAAGGAGCCGCCGGCGGATATCCGGCCAGAATCCCCTAGCGGCCGGCGACGGACGCGGGGGTCGAGGGAGGCTCGACGCGGTAGTGCGCGTCTTCGTCGAAGGCCTCGATCGGCACCCAGTCCTCGATCGCGGAGAGACGGCGCATCTCCGATGAGACGACGCCCGTCGGATCGAGCACGTAGGGATCCCGGTCGCCCTCCCCCGCTTCGAACCAGAGCGTCACCATGTGGTGCTGTCCGCTCCCATTCTGGACCACGATCGAGCGCACGATCTCACGCTCCTCGAAGCCGAAGCGGCGCAGCAGCTGGAAGGTCAGGAGGTCGAGGCCGTCGCAGTCGTCGGAGCCCTCGTCCAGGACCTCTCCCAGCGTGGCCCAGTGGTCCTGTGAGCCGTCCGGCTCGTACACGCGGCGACTCTGCGACTGGGTCCAGCGCACCGCCTCTGCAGCGATCTCGCGCTTGAGCTCCCGCGAGAAGAGCGCGTAGTCCTCGGCAAGCTCGGAGCCGTAGCCTTCGGCCTCGGGACCAAGGGCCGGGTCGACCCGGTGGCGCGACTGCCACTCGGAGATCTTGTTGTGCCAGGGATCGTCCGCTGGAGCCTCCTTGAAGAACTCCAGCGACTCCACCGGCGGGGCGACGGTCGCACAGGACGACACCATGACGATGGCAATTCCGAGACCCAGGCGGCGCACCAGCATTCTTCCCACGCTCTCCGCCCCTCCAGAAGGCAGAAATCGGCGAGGTAACGGCGGCACTTGAGGGTCGAGGCGGAGAAGTCGCGCTACCGAAGCGGCTTCCGGCGCACACTGAGCGTCAGCTGCGCACGGCTGCGTCCTCTCGGGAACTCCCTGCGACGCGCGCGGCGGGCAGCCGGCCTAGAAGTACAGGTCCCCCCGCAGGATCAGGAGTGGCGACTCGCTGCCGTAGTCGGAACGCCCGTCCGGACCGTAGAAGAGCTGGCCGGACACCGAGAGCTCGAGGTTGTCGAGCGCCGACCAGGTCAGGCTGGGCACGAAGGCGGTGCTCGGTCCGCTCCAGTCGTAGAGACAGGCGACGTCGAACCGAACCAGCGGCGTCAGGTCGTAGCCGAGCATGACCCCCGTCTGGTGCAGCGTGATGGTGGTGATCCGGGTGAGCGAGGACCTCTGCGCGGCGGCGATCAGCGCCGTACCCGTATCGACCGTGACGCCGAACGGGAGCACCACCTCGGCGCTGACGCGGTTCTCGTTGTACAGGTGCTCGACCGCGACGTACAGGCCGGAGCCGAGCGAGAACGTGTAATCGGCGCCCGCCACGATCTGCCAGAAGCGGTCTCCGACATCGGGGTTCGTGAACGTGGCCTCGCCGCGCACCGCAGCCCCGCGCAGGTTGGTTGCGAAGTCGGCGCCGAAGACCCAGTCGCTCGCGAAGGACCCGACCGTGATGGCCGCGTCCAGCTCGCTGCGAGAAAGCTCCATCCGCAGGGCCGCCTTGTGCTCGTCGGGGTCGTCCTGCGGCGCCCAGATGCCCTCGACCCAGAGGCCCCGCAGCGGCCGGAAGCGCGCGCGCAGCGAGTCGACGCCGATGCGCTGATCCGCCTCGACCGCAAGGGGGAAGATGGGGTTGAACAGGTCGATCGGGTTCCAGAAGCGTCCCCGCCCGAGCGGGATGCGCTGTCTGCCCAGCGTGACGTCGTAGCGGTCCCCCTCCAGGCGCACCCAGGCGCGGTAGATCAGGTGGCGCCAGACAGCATCGTCGTGGTCCGAGATGGTCCGGTCCCAGTTGAACCAGGTCTGGGTGCCGACCTCCTGCGCCACCGCGAACTGGAGGCCGTCCAGCGCGGATCCGGTGAAGACCTCGTTGTCGTATACGAACTCGGCGAAGATGCGATCGCGCCAGGCCGCCTCGGCCGCGACCCTCGCGCGGGTGAGCAGCAGCCCGGCATCGCGCTTGCGCGTCGAGCCCTCGAGGAAGAGACGCTCCGGATCGAGATCCTTGCCGAACGTGAACAGCGTGCGCAGCTGGCCCGAGAGCTCGGCGCGCAGATCGCCATGGTCGAACTCTACGCCGCTCGCGACCGCCGGAAGGAGGGCTGCGAGCAGAGCGAGCGCGGGACCGACGCGTCTCACGGAACTCGGGTCTCGTCCTCGTCGACGCGGCCGTCGCTCAGCCGGACGACGCGGCGCGCGCGGCGGATGACCTTCTCGTCGTGCGTGCTGAACAGGAAGGTCACGCTCCGCTCCTCGTTCATGCTCGCCATCAGATCCAGCAGCGACTCGGCCGTGTGCGAGTCGAGATTCGCAGTCGGCTCGTCGGCGAGCACGATGCGGGGGCGGGAGGCGATGGCCCGGGCCACCGCCACGCGCTGCTGCTGGCCGCCGCTCATCTGGGGCGGGCGCTTGTCGAGCAGATCGGCGAGGCCGAGCTCGCTGAGCATCGCTCGGGCCTGCTCGCGCCGCTCCGCCGCCGGAAGACCCTGCAGGAGCAGCACGAACTCGACGTTCTCGGTCGCGGTGAGCACCGGGATCAGGTTGTAAGCCTGGAAGATGAACCCGATCTTCTGCAGGCGCAGCTGCGAGCGCCGCGCCTCCGAGAGCTGCCCCGTATCCTCTCCTTCGACGAGCGCGCGGCCCTCCGTCGGCGCATCGAGCGTGCCGAGGAGGTTGAGGAGGGTCGTCTTGCCGCACCCCGACGGCCCGGCCACCACGGTGAACTCTCCCGGCTCGATCGCGAGAGAGACGTGGTCGACCGCTCGGGTCACGACCGAGTTGACCTCGTAGTCCTTCACCACGTCGACGAGCTCCAGTATCGAGCTGCTCATGGCGCTTCTCCTATTGGCGTCGCAGCGCCTCGGCCGGCCGGAGCCTGGCCACCTTCACAGCGGGCCACAGACCCGCGAGCAGTGCGGTCAGCACGGCGAGCACCACGGGCTGAATGACGTCCTCACTGGCCAGGCTGGGATACATGACCGCGCCGACGCCGTAGGCGCGGAGTGCCGTGGCGAAGATGCTGAGGTCGATGCCGACCGCGCCGAGCCACAGCACGATCGGGACACCCAGACCCACTCCGATGCCTACGCCCAGCACGGTCAAGAGGAGCGACTCGACCAGGATCAGCGCGACGAGGCGCCTGGCGCCGAGGCCGAGGGAACGAAGCACGCCGAACTCCCTGGTGCGCTCGAATACCGACATCAGCACGGCGTTAGCGATGCCGAAGACCATTGCGACGAAGACTGCCCCATAGAGGATCCAGGCGGTCTCGCCCATCAGGTCCAGCAGGGCGGCGAGCTGGGGCTCACGCTCCTGCCAGCGCAGCACCTCGACGGGGGCGTCGGCGTAGACCTCCTCGAGATCCCGACTCAGCTCCTGCTGTACGGCAGCCGCCTGCGACGGGCGATCCAGCGCGATCGCCACCTCCGTCACCGCGCCGCCGACGTCGAAGAGCCGCTGCGCGTCCGGTAGCTGAACGAAGGCGAAGCTCTTGTCGAACTCGGCGGACTGCGTCGCGAACAGGCCACGTACGCGGAACGCCCCGAGACCGGTCTCGCCGGGGACGTGGAGCACCAGCTTGTCGCGAAGACCGAGGCGAAGACGCTCCGCCATCGCGAGCCCGATCACGATCGGGGGCAGTCCCCGCGCGTGCTTCGGCCTGACCCGTGTGGAGAGGTACTCGCCTTCGAGGATCGACTCGGCGATGACCGTCACCTCGGGCTCCCGGGACGGATCGACTCCCACGATCGCGGCTCGGATGCTGCTGCGGGCGCTCTGGACCAGGCCGTCCCCCACGACGCGCGGCGCCGCATGGACCCCCTCGCGCGCCTCGAGCGCGGCGAGCACTCCGGCACCTCCGTCGGAGAGGCCGTTGGCGATGTCGGGGTCGGCCTGGTATCCGAGCGCGTGTACCGCGATGTCGGCCAGGTGCGCGTCGATCTGGTTGTCCGCCATCTGGACCGCCATCCCGCGCGTCCAGGCGACCAGCACCAGGCTGGCGGCGAGGCCGACGCCGATGGCCGTCAGCACGACGACGCTCCGGCGCCAGCTGCGCCAGAGATTCCGCCAGGCGAGCCGCACCAGCACGGCGCTAGACCTCGCGCAGCGCGTCGACCGGACGCCCGCGGCTCGCCCGCAGCGCCGGCGGCAGGGCCGAGAGCATGGCGACGACGAAGATGATCAGCGGCGTGACGACGAAGTGGGACGTGCGGAAGGCGAACACGATAACCGGCTCGACCCGAAACACCTCGGCGACCTGCGAAAAGGATTCCCCCGTCATCGGGATCGGGTTCTGCCCGAACCAGAGCACGAGCGGGATGGCGATCGCGATCCCGATCGCGATCCCGACCAGGGCGAGCAGCGCGGACTCGGCCAGCACGAGCGAGAAGACGGCCCGCGGGCGCATGCCGATCGCA
>CAZLBF010000272.1:0-9519 GCA_964557495.1 uncultured Myxococcales bacterium
GAACAACCTCAAGACCGGTCTTCTCCTGACGGGGCTCACCCTGCTCTTGATCTGGGCTGGCGCGGCGCTGGGCGGCCAGACCGGGATGCTGATCGCGTTCGTCTTCGCGGTCGTGATGAACGTCGGCAGCTACTGGTTCAGTGACAAGCTGGTGCTTCGCATGTACCGCGCCGAAGAGGTGAGCGAGGCAGAGGATCCGGAGCTCATCAACGTCGTCGCCGACCTGTCGCAGCGCGCGAGCATCCCGATGCCGCGCGTCTACCGGATTCCGAACCCCGCACTGAACGCCTTTGCCACTGGCCGCAATCCCGCGCACGCGGCGGTTGCCATCACCGACGGACTCCGGCACGTGCTGGATCGCGGCGAGCTCGCCGCCGTGCTCGCGCACGAGCTCAGTCACGTGAAGCACCGCGACATCCTGATCGGCACCGTCGCCGCGACGCTCGCCGGCACCATCTCGATCCTCGGGAGCATGGCCCGCTGGGGCGCGATCTTCGGCGGCTACAGCCGCGACGGCGAGGGGGGTGGCGGAAACATCCTGGTGGTTCTCGCCGTCTCGATGCTCGCGGGCTTTGCCGCGATGTTCGTTCAGATGGCGATCTCGCGCTCGCGCGAGTACGAGGCGGACGCGGGCGCCGCGCGCCTGCTCGGCGACCCGACCCCGATGATCTCCGCGCTGCGGAAGCTCGAGGTCGGCGCGCAGCGCGTGCCGCTGGAGGCCAATCCGGCGACGGCCCACATGTTCATCGTCAGCCCGCTCAGCGGCGGCGGAATCTCGAAGCTCTTCAGCACACATCCGAGCGTCGAGGATCGCGTCCAGCGGCTGCAGGGGCTGGTCGGGCACCTCCATCCCTGAGCGAAAGCCGCCGCGTCGCGGCCACGACGACGCGCGCGCCGTCGCCTGGCGTGTGCTCGTCCGCGTCGAGCGCGACCGCGCCTTCGCCGACCTCGCCCTCGACGCCGAGCTGCGCGAAGGGAAGCTCTCGGCGCTGGACCGCGCGCTGGCGACCGAGCTCGCGTACGGGACGCTCCGCCTGCAGGGCCGCCTCGACACCGTGCTCGGGCACGTGCTCGACCGCGACCTCTCGAAGCTAGAGGCGCGCATTCGAAACGTGCTCCGGCTCGGGACCTACCAGCTGCTGTTTCTCCAGAAGATCCACGACGGGGCCGCGGTCTCGGAGTCCGTCGAGCTCGCCAAGCGCGTCGGCCTCGATCGCGCAGCCGGCCTGGTGAACGCCGTGCTGCGCAAGGTCGCGCAGCGGGCGCAGTCGGTGCGGTTCCCCTCGCTCGAGGACGATCCGATCGGCTACCTGGTGCAGTGGGGATCGATCCCGGAGTGGCTGGCGAGGCGCTGGGTCGAGGAGCTCGGCCCCGAGGAGGCCGCCGAGCTGGCCGATACCTGCACGCGCGCGGCACCGCGAACCGTGCGCGTCTCCGAGGGCTCGAGCCTCCGAGGCGTCCACAAGCGGCTCGGCGCGCGACGCTGCAGGTGGGCGCCGCGCGGCTTGACCGAGCTCGAGCGGAATCCCCTCGCGGATCCGGCCTTCTATCGGGGCGAGTTCACGGTCCAGGACGAGGGCTCGCAGCTCGTGCCACTGCTGCTCGGTGTCGAGCCGGGGGCGACGGTGGTGGACTGCTGCGCGGCGCCGGGCGGCAAGGCGGCGCAGCTCGCGGAGCTGGTTGGCTCGAAGGGGGAGGTGATCGCGCTCGACGTGAACCCCTCCCGCCTGAAGCTAGTCGCCGGAACCGCCAAGCGGCTGCGGCTCGAGAACCTGCGCATCCTGGAGCGGGACGCGGCACAGGGGTTCGATCTGCGGGGCCAGCAGCTCTTCGACTTCGTGCTCGTCGACGCGCCCTGCTCCGGTCTGGGCGTGCTGCGACGCAATGCCGACGCCCGCTGGCGGCTCCAGCCCGAGGACGTGCCGCGCGCGGCGGAGCGGGCAGACGCGATCCTGCGCTCGGCGGCCCGCTACGTGCGGCCCGGGGGGGCGCTCGTCTACAGCGTGTGTACCTTCTCGCCCGAGGAGACGACTGAATTGACCCGCCGCTTCCTCGAAGAGACTCCCGACTACCGGATCGGCGACCCGCGGCCCCACCTGCCGGAGGTGGCGCGCGAGCTCGTGGACGACGACGGCGCGCTCCGGACCTGGCCCCACCGCCACGGCTGCGACGCCTTCTACGCCGTGCGGCTGGAGCGGCAATGAGCCGCTTCCGGATCGCCCCGTCGATCCTGTCGGCCGACTTCGGCCGCCTGGCGGAAGAGGTGCGCGACGCGGAGGCGGCGGGAGCCGACTGGATCCACGTCGACGTGATGGACGGGCACTTCGTGCCGAACCTGACGATCGGCCCCGACGTGGTCGCCGCGATCGGCAAGGCCACGACGCTGCCGCTCGACGTGCACCTGATGATCGAGAGCCCCGAGCGGTTCATCGAGCGCTTCGTGCAGGCGGGCGCGGGAACGGTCGGCGTACAGATCGAGGCCTGCCGGCACGTGCACGGGACCGTGCAGCAGATCCACGCGGCGGGGGCGCGCGCCTGCGTCGTACTGAATCCCGGCACCCCCGCGTCCGCTCTCGACGCGGTCCTCGGCTGCGTCGACCAGGTGCTCGTGATGACCGTGAACCCCGGCTTCGGCGGTCAGACCTTCATCCCCGAGACGCTCCCCAAGCTCGCCGAGATCCGGCGGCGCATCCGGAGCGAGCGCCTCGAAGTCGACCTGGTCGTGGACGGCGGCGTCGGCCTCGACACCGTCGAGCAGGCCGCGATCCACGGCGCCGACGTGTTCGTCATGGGGGCGGCCTTCTTCGGTAGCGAGGACCGCGCCCGCTTCGCGCGCGACGTCCGCACCCGACTCGCTCCCTACGAGGATCCCTGAACCCACCGCCGGATCGTCCCCATTCCTGCTCCGGGCCCTTAGCTCAGTGGTTAGAGCGGACGGCTCATAACCGTTTGGTCCCTGGTTCGAGTCCAGGAGGGCCCACCAGGATTTCCTCCAAACAGTCCCGGCACCGCTCCTAGCGCGCCCCGAGCCGGAACAGATATGCCTCAGCAACGCTCTCATTGCGCGGGCGACGTCCGTACTTCTGTTCGTAGGCATCGCTGAAGCGATCGAACTCGTCCTGGCCTTCGACGCGCGATGCGACGAGTTCGTAGATCGAGTCGTTCACGCGGAGTCGCACGTTTGGGTCTGCCTCCATGTTCTCTACCCACGTGCTCCGATTGGCTCCGGCATGGACGTAGAGGCTCTCACCGATGGCGATTACCCAGATGTTGACGGAGTAGGGGTCGGCTGGGCGCGTCTCGAGCTGAACGGTGTCTACGGCGTTGGTAGAGGACCAGTCGTCGGGCGTAGCAACCAGCGAGCCCTCGAGCGCACCGCCGGGAAGAAGAACGAACGGTCCGCCGCAGCCTGCGATCGAGGCGGCCAGCATGAAGGTGAGGAAGAAGAGAGTTCTCTTGACCATGAATCCTCCGATCGGGGCCACAGCGGATAGGCAATTCAAGCAGGTTTCTTGAGTTCCGGTAAGGGGTCTTCTGTTCAGTTCGGGCTTAGGAGCTGTCTCTGGGCGACCAGGCCGCGAGGCCTGGATCTTCTCTCGTCCGCGAACGCATCCGCCGCTCGCGCGGCCCGCGGCGCCGTCGTGCTATTGTCCGCCCAGCCATGACCGCGTTCCCTCTCGACGACCCCGTTGTCAAATCTCTCCTTGAGGGCCCCAACCTCGCACGCCTCTCATACATCGGCGCCGACGGTCGGCCACGCGTCGTCCCCATCTGGTTCACGCACGAAGACGGCGACATCATCATGATCACAGGGCCGAAGGCCGACAAGGTCCGCGCCCTCGAAGCCAACGGCGCCGTCGCCATCTCCATCGACTCCGATACACCTCCATACAAAGTCCTCCTCATTGACGGCGATGCCACGCTCGAGCACGTCGATGGCATGGACCCCCTCTACCGCGGCATCGTTGAGCGCTACCTCGGCCCCGCCGCCGACGGCTACCTGAACATCCTCAAGATCAAGCGCCAGGTCCGCATCTGCACGAAGGTGCGCTCTTACCGGATCTTCGACTTCGTCAAGCGCCGCCCGAAGAGCCTCAGTTAGCGCCCGGCTTCGCGAACTCGATCACGTACCACGATCCGCCGTGGAACCACGACAACCGTAGGTCCGTCATCGTCCTCGCAGGTCAAACAGCAGCCAGATGCTGTGGTGCTCGGTGTTGTCGATGTCGCCCATGACGAAAGCGAGGTTGAGGCTCAGCGCCAGCACGATGAGAAGCCCGAACATGACTTTTCGAGATTCATCCGCGCTCTCCCCTGCACCGCCCCTGCGCGATGGTTATCGCGCGAGCCTCAGCCTGACTCTACGCCCCCCGGCGCGGCGAACGGTACCGCACCGATAGTGCTAGGATCGGCGCCTGGCATAGGGAGCCAGGCCGATGCTGAAGACGGTTTCAATAGTGCTTGGCGCGATCCTCGTCTTGGCCGCGGTGTACGTCGTCTGGATCACTCGCGACGGCGCCCTGGTCACTCCTGTCGGTGAGGGTCGGGTAACCCTCCCGCACGGCGAGTTCGAGGCGTTTCCCCTGCCCGACTACGCCGCGGCCATGGTGACGCCCGACTACAAGAGCTACTTCGTCGAGGTCGAGCCCGGCATCAAGATCCACGTGCTGGAGGTTGGTGACGGCTATCCCGTCTATCTGCAGCACGGCAACCCCACCTCGGGCTTTCTCTACCGCAAGGTGGCAGCGGAGCTGCCGACGGACCGCCTGCGGCTCATTATGCCCACGCTGGTGGGTCTCGGCTTCTCGAGCAAGATCCCGGCAAGCGAGCATCAGCTCGAGAACCACGTGCGCTGGATGACCGCCGCACTGGCGCAGCTCGGGCTGGAGGAGCTGGTCTTCGTCAGTCAGGATTGGGGCGGGCCCATCGGCATGGGTGCGCTCGCCCGCATGCCAGGGGTGCTCGAGGGTGTGGTGGCCATGAACACGGGCTTCAACGCGCCGAAGGAGCAGCGTGACCTCTCCCGGATCCATGCCCTGGTGAAGACTCCGATCGTGGGCGAGCTGCTCGCCGAGCAGCTGAATCCGGGCATGGAAGGCCTGCGGAACGTGCAGGGCGACCCCGACTCCATAACGGCCGAGATCATGGCGCTGTACGGACGACCCATCGCCGAGAGCGGCAACGCCAAGGCCCGTCTGGCGATGATGCGCATGGTGCCCGACGGTCCGGATCACCCGAGCTCCGCCACCCAACGTCAGATCGAGAGCTACGTCGAGAGCTTGAACGTGCCGGCAGAGATCGTGTGGGGCACGAAGGACCCCATCCTGGGGCCCGGCCTCGAGCCCATGAAAGCCAACTTTCCCGACGCGCCGGTCACCGAGACCGAAGCCGGCCACTTCCTGCAGGAAGAGGTGCCAGAGGTGATCGCGCGGGCCGTCCTCAACGTAGTGGCGAAGGCGCAACGGACGGCCCTTTGAACCCAAACGGCTCCGGCCGTGACTCATGACCGGCACGATCAACTTCTTTGGAGCCGAACATGAGCACAACCACCCTCTGACGGAACCTGGCCGCCCTGCTGTTGACTTTGGGCGGCGCGGCCGCCGTCGGGTCTTCCGCCGAATGTCCCGGACCGTCTTCTCCGCCTATTCCTTCTTGCCCATGGATCTCTTCTCCTCTCGGAGCCCGGAACCCTCTCTTAGATCATCGACCCCAAATGTCCAACTTCGGTTGACGGCTTACAGCGACCTCCTCGACGAGTGCCTAAACCCCGACGAGCCGCGCACGTGGTCGTCGCCGATCTGGGTCGACCATCCAGCTGCGCGGCGTTCGCGTTGATGCCGCCGGGTTGACTTTCGCTCAGCTTCGGTGCGTTCGGTCGCTGTATGGGCGGCTAGGCTCGCAAGGCCTCAGAAATCGCGTCTCGCCACGCGTTGATTCGCGCTACGATCGACTCGAGGTGCGGCGCGATGGTCCCAGAGGCTCCTCAGCTTAGTGAAGAGCACCTGCTGGTCTTCCTGCTCCAGGTGCTTCTGCTCCTCGGCCTGGCGCGCGGGCTCGGTGAGCTGTGCAGTCGCTTTGGCCAGCCGCGTCTGGTCGGCGAGATCCTGGTGGGGGTCTTGCTGGGTCCGACGTTGCTCGGGCGCTTCGCGCCCGAGTTGTTCCACTTCTTGTTTCCGGCCGATCTGGTTCAGATCTCCATGCTCGGGACGGTGGCCTGGTTCGGTGTGCTCTTTCTGCTGCTCGAGACGGGACTGGAGGTCGACCTGTCGTCGGCCTGGCGTCTCCGCGGACCGTCGCTCCGCATCGGCATCATCGGCGTGGTAGTCCCGCTCGCGATTGGCTTCGCGGCGTCCCTGGCTCTTCCTACCCGCTACCTGCCGGGTGAGGAGCAGCGGGTCATTTTCGCGCTGTTCCTCGGTACGGCGATGGCCATCAGCGCGATGGTCATCATCGCGCGCGTGCTGCGGGACCTCGATCTCATCAAGAGCGACCTGGGGCTCGTGACGCTTTGCGGCTACGCGGTCAACGACGTGCTCGCCTGGGTGATCTTCAGCCTGGTGCTGGGGGTGGGGGCGCGTACCGCTCCGGACCTGGCCGGGCTCGGGCTACTACTGGCCGTGACATTGGGTTTTACGGCTCTGGCTCTGACGGTCGGCCCGCGCCTGGTGCGCTCTTTGATCCTCGCTATTGGGGATCGATTGCCGGAGCAACCGGGCGCGATTCTCAGCTTCGTCGTGTGCCTGGGGCTGATGTGCGGGGCCGTGACGGCAGCCTTGGGATTGACGGCGCTGCTCGGCTTCTTCCTGGCGGGGATCATGGCCGGCGAGGCCCGACTGTCCGAGCACGTGCGCAATGTGATCACGCAGATGGTGCACGCGATCTTCGTGCCGCTGTACTTCGCGAGTCTCGCCCTGCACGTGGACTTCCTCGGCAACTTCGATCTGGGACTGGTTTCGTTCGTGACGGGCATCTCCATCGCTGGAAAGTTCGCGGGCGCCTGGCTCGGAGCGCTCGGAACGGGCCTCTCGCGACAGGACCGCACCTCGGTGGGGATTGCTTTTACGCCGAGCGGCGTCACCGGGATCGTTGTGGCCTCGGTCGCCTTAGAAGCCGGAATTCTGACCGTACCGGTCTTCGTGGCGCTGGTGATTTCTGCAGTGATCTCCTCGCTCTTGGTGGGGCCGTGGCTGAGCTGGTCGATTCGCCGGCGCGGGGAGGTGGATGTGGCCAGCTACCTCGGGCGCGGGGCCGTGGTGGGGGAGCTGGTGGCCTCAACCCGCTACGCTGCGATCGCCGAGCTCGGCGCGTGCGCGGCGGAAAGCGATCCGCGTTTGGACCGCCACGCTCTGATCCATGCTCTGCGCGAGCGCGAGGAGCTCATGGGAACGGGGTTGGGCGAGGGCGTCGCGATTGCACACGCGCGCTTGCCCGACCTGCGCGCTCCCGTCCTAGCGTTCGGTCGCTCGCGAGCGGGTATCGACTGGGACGCGCCCGACGGTCTGCCCGTCCACCTGGTTTTGGTCCTGCTTACGCCCGTGCGCGACGAGGGTCTCCAGCTGCAGATTCTCGCTACGCTGGCCGAGCGAATGAGCTCCCCGGGCGCGCGGGAGCGGTTGGTCCAAGCGGAGGATGAACAGGACGTCTGGGCGGCACTGCGCGAATTCCTACGCGCCTCCTAGCCGCGGCGCGTGATGCAGATGGGTCATTCTGGGAAAAGACCCCGGCGGGCTACTGCTCATGACGCAGGCGCCGACGGAAACGGCCTTCGCCGGGGACGGCTGGGTGCGGAACGGCGTCAACCGCATGCAATCCAGGCCCGCATTTCCGAGAACTCGCTCCACGAGGGAACTAACCGAGCCACCGGGACCTTCCTGACTTGGAGCAGAGGGTCGCCTTTTTCGGGGGCCGGGCCCGTGGACCCGCTCGGGAGGGCCTCCGGAGCTTGTGCTGCGGGAAGTGCCGCTGACCTCGCGGCACCGTCTTGTCGCCAGCTTGTCGCCAGTCCAAATCTGCGTTCGTAACCTGCTGATCTAGCTAGCGTTTGCGACCCCTCCCTCGGGTTCGAGTCCAGGAGGGCCCACCCCAAAGCGATCGAGCTTGCTCGATTCCGTCTTCTGAATCCCTGTCGCTCGTTTGGCGCTCGCGGACTTCAGTGGGGCGCAGCGCCTCGACGAGGGCGCGAGCCTTGCCGGTCCAGAGCGCCCGCGTGGAGCCGACGGCACCGCGCGCGCCTGGGTCCCGGGCGCGTTGCGGCGGGGTGCGCTAGGGTCCCGCCAGCCTCCAAACAGGCCCTGCCCGCCTTTCCTTCCGAGCTTCGTCTCAGTCTGCGAGTCGGCCCGGTGTTCGTTTCGAAGCTGTCCACGTGGGCACAGGGCTCGCGTGGCGAACCCGCCGACCCGAGCGCGAAGCGCAGGCATCCGTTGCCTGCTGCGCGCGCCGACGACAGGAAACCCATTTGTCTATCTCTCTAATGAACCAAGCAACCCGCCCGCGCCCCCCGGCACGCGGCTTCGAGATCCTGGATCTCGACCCCGAGCTGATCTCCGTTCTCCAGACCCTCGGCTACACCGAGCCGACCCCGATTCAGCGGGACGCCATCCCCCGCGCTCTCGACGGCCGCGACCTGAACGCCTGCGCCCAGACCGGCACCGGCAAGACCGCGGCCTTCGCCCTCCCCATCCTCGATGAGCTGCTGCACATCGAGCCCGCCGGCCGACGCCGGCCGATCCGGGCCCTGGTGCTGGCTCCGACGCGCGAGCTCGCCGCACAGATCGCGGAGAGCTTCCGGAGCTACACGCCCGGGGGCCGCATCCATTGCGAGGTGGTCTTCGGAGGCGTCGGCAAGCGGCCTCAGGTGACAGCGCTGCGGCGCGGCATCGACGTCTTGGTCGCCACGCCCGGCCGGCTCCTCGACCTCATGGGCGACGGCGAGGTCGATCTCTCCCAGGTGGAGATGTTCGTCCTCGACGAGGCCGACCGCATGCTCGACATGGGCTTCATCCCCGATGTCCGCCGCATCGTGAAGGCGCTTCCGCGCGACCGCCAGACGCTGCTCTTCTCGGCCACCCAGCCACGCGAGATCCGCGAGCTCGCGAGTAGGCTCCTCCGCGAGCCGATCGAGGTGGCCGTCGATCCGGTCTCCTCGCTCGTGGAGCCACTCTCCCAGTCGGTCTACTTCGTGGACGGACCGCGCAAGCTCGACCTGCTGCTCACGCTCCTCGAGAGCGATCAGATCGCCCGGG
Source organism: uncultured Myxococcales bacterium (assembly GCA_964557495.1). GTDB lineage: Bacteria > Myxococcota_A > UBA9160 > SZUA-336 > SZUA-336 > CAZLBF01. The sequence goes on from CAZLBF010000272.1 coordinate 9,243, forward strand.
CGCTCGTCTTCACCCGGACCAAGCGCCGGGCGGACCGGCTCGCGCGGAGCCTCAGCCGCGAGAGCGTCGAGGCCGCGGCCATCCACGGCAACAAGTCGCAGAACAACCGGGTCCGCACCCTCGAGGGCTTCAAGAGCGGCCGCACGCGCGTGCTCGTCGCGACCGACGTCGCCGCGCGCGGCATCCACGTCGAGGACATCGACACCGTCATCAACTTCGACATCCCGAACGAGCCCGAGACCTACGTCCATCGAGTGGGGCGAACCGGCCGAGCCGG
>CAZLBF010000273.1:0-19896 GCA_964557495.1 uncultured Myxococcales bacterium
GAGGCGGTTCATCGTCTCGACGGGGCCGTGGCACTCCTGGCACTCGATCTTGGGCTCGGCCAGAACGTGGCGCTTGTGCTTGAACTGAACGTACTCGGGCACCCAGTGGACGCGGACCCACTCGATGGGTCGACCCTCGTCCACGTGCTTCTGGATCTTCGCGATCTCATCGGCACTCCCGGGGTTGGGCTCGGGTGCCGGGGGCTTCGCCTGCGCACCGGCGGGTGCGGGTGCGGCGGGCGCCGGCGCCGCGGGTGCAGGCTCTGCGGACGCGGCCTCTCCCGCTGCGGGCTCTGCGGCGGCGGGCTCTGCGGGGGCGGCCTCTGCCGGTGCGGGCTCTGCCGGTGCGGGCTCTGGGGGCGCTGCCTCTACGGGCGGGGGCTCTCCGGCTGTCGCCTCGGGGACTTCCGGCAACGGTCCGGTGCCCGGGGGCAGAATCGAATGCTTCACCCACTGGTGACAGCCCATGCAGACCGAGACCGCGGGGACCGACGCGTGCTGACTCTTGTCGGCCGTGTTGTGGCAGTACAGGCACTCGATGTTGAGCTGCCCGAAGTGCTTTCGGTGGCTGAAGAGGATCGGCTGCTCGGGGCCGGCGAACTCCTCGTCAGTGAGTTCGTAGAGAGGAGGCGCCGTCTCGCTCACCGCAGTGGCGACGGGGGAGAATAAACCCAAGCACAAGGGTACTAAAGCGAGGATCCGGGGCCCCATAAGCGGGCCGAGATATAGCCGGACGCAGGAAGGGAATCAAGTAAACGATCTCGGACGGGTGTGACCGCTCGCGCCTCGCAGAGTCCCGTCACCCACCGATTCCGGTCACCGACCGATGGGAAGGGACCGGAGCATCGGGAAGGGGCCGAAGCCCGGATCCTCCCCGTAGGAGCGGACGTGCAGCCCGGCGCAGTAGTCGAACCCGAACGGCACCTCGTCCCGGACCGACATCGAGAGCAGCCGCTGCAGCAGGTAGTTGAGCAGCCCACCGTGCGAAACCACCAGAACGGGCCCCTCGCGCTCGTCCGCGAGCAGGCTTCGAACCAGGTCGAGGGCGCGGTCGACCCGCTCGAGGAACGCGGAACGCTCCTCGCCGCCGGTCGCGGTCCTGCCGGAGGCCGCCAGGCGCGCGACCACGCTCCGCCCGAGGCGGAAGTCTTCCGGGTAGCGAGACCTCGCGTCCGCGAAGGAGAGACCCTCGAGGCGGCCAACCGAGCCTTCGGCGAAATCCGCACGAAACTCGATCGGGACATCTCGTCCCTCGAGCGCGACCTCCGCGGTCTCTCGCGCGCGCAGCAACGTGGAGCAGTAACAGAGGTGAAAGGGGACGTCCGAGAGCGCCCGACCCAGCTCGCCTGCCTGGTCGCGGCCGCGCTCGCTCAGGCCCTCGTCGCCAAATCGCTCGGCTGCCCGGGCCCGATCCTCGGCGTGACGGACCAGGTAGATCTCCACGCGGCGCTCAGCGTCGCACGGCGGAGAGGCGGCGGCGACGGGGAAGCGAGGGACGGGCGCTCTGATGATTCAGCGCGTACGTCATCAGGTTCTTCACGTCGTAGCAGATCTGGCGGATGTCGTAGCCCATCGTCAGGTCCAGATGGCTCGAGCCGCGGACGGGCCGCCAGAGCAGGTACTCGCTCGAGACCGTGCGATAGACGTTCCGGGTGGTGCGGACCGAGGCCATCGGGTCCTCGTCGCCGAAGAAGATCGCGATGGGAACCCGAATGCGCGGAAAAGCCGCGGCGACATCGTGGCGAATCCGGTACGAGACCAGCTCGCCCCGCCGCAGCCAGCGCGCGAACTGCTCCGCGGTCGCCCGCGGCTCGTCGTAGGCCCCCTCGCGCAGGAGCGGACGCAGCGCACCGAGCGCCACGTTGCTCGGCTGGTAGAGCAGCGGAGCCGCGAGCTTCATGCCCGCCGGGAGCGGGGGCTCCGCCGTTCCCTTGAGCCGCGCCTCGACCCAGCGGAACGCGAAACGCCACGGTATGCGCTGAAAGCGCAGCGGCTTGAAGGGCTTCTCGGGACGCGGCGGCCCGGAAGCCCGCTTCACCGCGCGACCGAGGACGCGCGCGGCGTTCAGGCACGAGAGCGCGACGTCGACTGCGGTGAACGCGACCGGCGGAGCCCAGCCCGCCGCGCGCATCCAGATCGGCATGCGCGCAAAGTTCGAGGGCGAGCCGATGGTGGCCAGTCCCATCAAGTCGTCGAAGAGAGTCGCGTAGGCGTAGCCGAGAATCCCACCCAGGCTGTGGCCGCAGTAGAAGATCTTGTCCCGTCCCGTGGCCCGCTTCACCGCGGCGACGGCGGCAGGCAGGTCGTAGAGCAGGTAGCTGTCCAGGTCCCAGCGGTAGTCCAGGTCGGCAGGCAGCGGCCGGCCTTCCTCGCGTGCGTAGCGGCGCTGCCGCGCGACGCTGCTCTTGCCGTGTCCGCGAAGCTCGACCACGAACACGTCGGCCCCGAAGTAGAGCATGTTCTTGATGAACTCACCGGTGTCCCAGGCGCGGCGACTCTGCGTGTAGCCGTGCACGAGTAGCAGAGGCACACCGTACAGGGGCTGAGGAAACGGCTGGGAGATCGGCCGGTAGCGCGCGAGTGCCAGCCGCCAACCGTCCTGGGTGTCGACCGTGTGCTCTTCGAGCTCGTAGAGGTCTTCGTTCGCGATCTCGTCGACGGACGGCGCCGGGACCGGAAGAAAGGGAATCGCTTCTCGCGCGAGCTTACCGCCTCGCTTGTGGCGCTCGATCATTCACCCCCCCGACGGTCTAGCGGGGGGGCAGACCGCAGGTCAGGAAGCGTAGTCGACCGAGTCCCCTTGATCAACGCCCGAGTCGCCGCTGCTCCTAAAGGCCCACAATCCCTCGAGCATGACCCAGACATCGAGTACCAGGATGGCGCCTCCCGACGCTGCGAGGAGCCAGTTCTGCGCCGCGATGTGGCCGCTCACCTCGCTCAGCATCGCGATGAACGTCGCCACGCCGACGAAGGCCATCGGGATCAACGTGTACAGTACGGGGCGCCCACTGCGTCGCAGCCAGACGGATACGACCAGCAGCGTCACTCCCGCCACGAGCTGGTTGGTGGTACCGAAGAGCGGCCACAGGATCAGCCCGCCCTTCCCGCCCGCCTGGGTCAAGGCCAGCAGCAGCGCCGCGCCGATCCCCACGGCGCCGGCGAGGTAGCGATTGGTGAGCGGCCGCACGCCGTAGGTCTCGGCCAGCTCCGAGATGATCAGCCGTTGGATCCGGGCGCCGGTGTCGAGCGAGGTCGCCGCAAAGGCGATCACCACGACCGCCATGAACGTCTTCGCCAGCTCGACCGGGATCCCGAGGGCCGCCACGAACGATGCGCCGCCTCCCACGAAGGCCTCGAGCTTGGGACTCAGCCCGGACGCGGCGCTCCAGCTCGAGTAGTGCTCCCACCACTCCGCCGCCGTCGCGAAGCCGGCCGTCGTGGCGAGCACCGCGAGCAGGCCGAGCGTGCCCTCCCCGAGCATCCCGCCATAGCCGATGGGGCGCGCATCGGTCATGCACGAGATCTGCTTGGATGTCGTGCCCGACGAGACGAGCCCGTGGAAGCCGGAGATCGCTCCGCACGCGATCGTGATGAACAAGAAGGGGAAGAGAGACGGGGCGCCTTCCGGACTCGGATTCAGCGCGGGTGCCTGCACGGTCGGCTGCAGCACGACGAGGCCCACGCCGAGCAGGACCAGCGCGGTGATGAGCTGATGTGAGTTGAGGTAGTCGCGCGGCTGAAGCAGGAGCCACACCGGAAGCACCGAGGCCACGAACGAGTAGCCGAGCAGGAGCCACACCCAGGTGCTGACTGAAACCTGGGCGATGCCGGGGAACGCGGCCACGAACGCGTCTCCATAGAAGATGGAGACGAGCAACGCGAAGTAGGCGACCAGAGAAGGCGCGAAGATCCCGATGCCTCGCCGATAGACGAGCCACCCGAGCCCGAGCGCGACCATGATCTGGACGTTGATCGGAAACACGGACGACGGATAGCTCACGAAGAGCGTGCCGATGATGAACGCGAACACCGCGAGCACGATCCAGATCAGGAACGAGATGATGATCAGGAAGAGCGTCTTCATGCGGGGGGAGACGACGCGGCCGGTGACGTCACCGATCGAGCGGCCGCGATTCCTGAGGCTGATCGTGAGTGCGGCCATGTCGTGCACCGCGCCCATGAAGAGGGTTCCGAGCGCGACCCAGAGCAGTGCCGGCAGCCAGCCCCAGATCACCGCGAGCGCCGGTCCCACGATCGGCGCGGCTCCAGCGATCGACGTGTAGTGGTGGCCCCACAGCACGGACCTGCGCGTGGGCACGTAGTCGATGCCGTCCTCGAGCTCCCGCGCCGGTACCGGCTCGTCGGCCCGAAGCGCGAAGACGCGCTCCGCCAGGAACTTGGAGTAGAAGCGGTAGCCGAGCAGGAAGGCGACGAGGACGATGCCGGCGAGGACCGCCGCGTTCACTCGGCGTACCCGGGATTGTCGATCGCGAGGCGCTCCCGGACGTCGGCTTGCAGGTGGCGTAGCAGCGTGTCGCGCCAGGCTCCGGCGTCCGCCTCGCCAGCCCGGATGCGCTCGCAGACCTCGGTCTCGAGCGCCTCGATCGCCTGAGCCAGGGCCTCCGGATCGGCGGGCGGCGCGTCGCTCCGCTCGAGCAGCCCAGCGAGGCGCGCGAACCGCTCCGGGAGCTGCTCCCCCTCGAGCGCGAGCTCGCGCCTCACGATTCCCAGCACGTTGGAGGCGACGCGGGTGTGAAAGCGGCGCACTCCCTCGAGCTCGGGCATCAGCTCCGAATCGAGGAACTTCTGAACCGCTTCCAGGAGCTCCAGCTTCGTCGGTCTGTCCGCCATGGGCCAGATCTTAGCGGCTCGAGCGGCTCGCGAGGGCCCGCCCGTGCATCGCTTCGGGTGAGGTCTAGAGCCCCCGGTAGCGAGGCGCGCGGAGTCCGGCGCCCTGCTAGCGCCCTCGAGGTTCAGCCGCGCGGACGGTCCGCGCGCCAGACGTAGACCCGCATCGGAGGCACGTTCCGGAATTCCGGATGCACGTCGGCAGGCCCGAAGAGCGGCTCCGCCATGCGGCGGACGTGGCTGCGGAACTGATACGCGACGAAGCGGCCCGTCGGGCCGAGGACGCGCTGCGCCGCCTCGAGCGTTCGCCGCCCCAGACCGCGCTCCATCGTCGAGAAGGGGATTCCGGAGACGACCAGGTCGGCGCGGGACTCCTCCACCTTCTCCAGCGCCCGTTCCAGGTCCTCGGCGCTGCCGTCGTAGATGGAGAGCCGCGGGTCTCGGAACTCGCGTCGCAGGTGATCGACGAACTGGGGGTTGATCTCGATTGCGACGAGCTTCCCGTTGCGCGGCATGTGACGCAGGATCTCCCGCGTCAGCACGCCCGTGCCGGATCCCAGCTCCACGATCACGCGAGCCTGCGCCACCTCGCCGAAGCGGAGCACGCGGCGAGTCAGGAAGCGCGAGCTCGGGATGACGGACCCGACCTCCTTGGGATTCCGGAGGAAGCCCTTGAAGAACTCGAGCGGCTTCGTGGCCGCCGCGGCGCGTCGGCGAGTCTGCAACGCCATCTGGATCCTCTCACTCTTCGGGCTCGAACCGGGCCGAAGAGCCCACACCCGGCGCGGCGCGCGCGCACGCCGGTTGTATCGAGTGAGAGCCTCCCGGTCAACCTTGCGGAAAAATCAGGGCGATTCGCTCCCGGTCTCGGTGGCGCAGAGCTCCCCCAGAGCCCGCAGCAGGCCGGCCGACTCCCGGCGCAGCAGATCGCCCGTCGCTCGAACCGCGCTCTCGGTGTCGCGCGCGTCGACGGCCACCGCCAGCCGCTTGAGCCCCGGCGCCAGCGCCTGCCGGTGCGGCGTGAGCGGGAAGCTCGGAACGACGGGAGGAGTCCGCTCGAGAAAGCGGCGCAGCGAGTTGGTCAGCAGTAGCAGGACCCGGTTGTCCGTCATGCGCGCGCCGAGGTCCTGCAGCTCGAACAGGCCGCTCAGGTACTCGGCTTCGGCGATCTCCGGATCGGCCAGGTGCCGCAGGTGGCTCGCGAGCGCATCGAGCTCCGCCATGCTGCCGCGCTCCAGCGCGAGCCGCATGACCGCGGGTACCAGCACCTCGCGCAGCTCCAGGAGATCGCGGACGAGCGGCAGGTTCGGGAGCCCGTCGACGAGAAGCATGGGAACCACGAGCTCGAGGCTCGCGTCCTCGAGGTGGCGCACGCGGATTCCGGAGCCCCGCTGGATCTCGACCAGGCGCAGCTGCTCGAGCTTCTTCAGCGCCTCGCGCACGGATCCGCGATTCGCGCCGAGCTGCTCCGCGAGCTCCCGCTCGGGGGGCAGCCGGTCTCCCGCTCGGTAGGTCCCGTCGAGGATGCACGCCTGGATCCGGTCCGCGAGCTCGTCGGAGAGGAGACGCCGTTCCGACTCTGGCTTGGGATCGGGCACGCCTCTACCCCCCGACGGCCGTCCAGCGGTTCGCGTCCACCTGACGCACGCGTCCCTCGCGCAGCAGTCGGTCGAGGTGCTGCTGCATGCTGCGGCGCTCGACCGCCTCGGCGTTCGGGACGTCGTCGCCGGGCCGGAACACGAACCGGTGGCGGGAGATCTCGTCGAGCGTCCGCGGCTCCGCGAGGTAGCGGAGCAGCCGCTCCTCGCGGCTGCGGAGGACGTCGACGAAGCGATCGAGCCGCTCGAGGAAACGGTCGCGCCCGTCCAGGACGCCGATGTGGTGGAACGTCGCGTAGTAGCGCGCGTCGACGTCGCGGATCGCGCGGAGCGTCCGCTCGAACTCGTCGAGGTCGGACCAGGCGTCGCCGTAGTAGGGGCCGAAGCTCGCGAGGTCGATGTCGCCGAGGAAGATCAGGTCCTCGGACTCGATCCAGAGCGCCGAGTGCCCGCGCGTGTGCCCCGGAGCGTGCACCACGCGGATCTGGGTGCGGCCGAGCTCGAACACGTCGCCGTCGGCGAACGGGACCGCGTCGGGCCGCGGCACGTAGTGGAAGGTCTCGACGACCGCCTTCTCGAAGCCCGAGTGGAGCGGCTCGGGGTAGCCGTAGATCGCCATCATGTCGTCGAGCGACTGGAGCCCCACCACGTCGCGCTCGTGCATGTGCCACGGCGCATCGGGGAAGAGGTGGTTCCCCACGATGTGGTCCTCGTGGCAGTGGCTGTTCAAGACCCGGTCGACGACCGGCTCCAGCTCCGCGCGACGCGAGAGCAGCGCGAGGGAGGGATCGATGACCACCGTCTCCTCGGTGCCGCGCACGAGCAGGGAGTTCCCGTGCGGGTACTTGCCGCCCCGGTCCCCGACGATCACCCGGACCCGGCCGAAGTCGACGTCTCCCTCGGCCCAGGGCTCGCTCATCGCCACACCGGGTCGCTGGACGGGTGCTCGCGCCCCGCTCGCCTGACCGCCAACTCTGCCTCCCAACCTGCCTCCCAATGCAGGTCCGTCGTCGAGAGTTTGACACAATCCGGCCTCGGCGCGGGGACCGAGGCGACCGCGCTTCGCCCCTTGAACCGCAGGGGCGAAACGACCATGATGCGGCCGCGACCTCGCCAGGTCAGGCGCATGCGCGCCTTCCGGCAGGGCGGTCCCACTGCGGGGCCGGAGACACCTGAGGAACTTTCGATGCCGCGAGCTTATGCCATCACCGCCGACGCCATTGCCAAGGAGCGGAGCCGAGTCAACGACGACCTGGACGCCATGAACCTGGCGAACGTGATCCAGCTAGATGAGGTCGAGCTGCCGCCGCTCGGTCCGGGCGACGTGCACCTGAAGATCCTGGCGGTCTCGGGCGAGCACAACGTCGACCACGCAGCGCTCGCCGACACGGTGAACATCGTCGAGTCGCGCGGCGGGAAGATCTACCCCGGGAACAGCGCCGTGGGAGAGGTCCTCGCGGTGGGAGAGGGCGTGACGCGCTTCAAGCCGGGGGACGTCGTGGTGACGCACGCGAACGGCGAGCCGGACGAATACGGCTTCGCGCTGCGCATCTGGGCCTACGATCAGCCCGAGTCGATCGGCTGGTACGGCGAGGAGGCGGTGGTCGGCGACTGGCAGATCATCCATGCGCCGCTCGACTGCGGACTCAGCCTCTGGGAGATGGCGGCGCTACCGCTTCGGGCGCCGACCGCCTACCACCTCTGGCGCCGGGCCGAGGGCATGTTCCGGGTCAAGGTGCCGCGCCGAGAGCTCGCCCGACTCAACGTGCTGAGCTTCGGCGGGGGCGTCGGAGAGCTGTTCCTGATGCTCGCGCGGAGCGAGGGGCACCGCGCCTTCTTCTGCTCCGGGAATCCGGAGCGGCGCGCCGCGCTCGAGAAGCTCGGCATCGAAGGCGTCGACCAGCAGCAGTTCAATCGCTTCGCCGGTCGAGACGACGTCCGGGGTTTCTCCAAGGAAGTCAAGCAGCGCACCGACGGTGTCGGCGCCCACCTCGTCTGCGACATGCTCCGCGGTCCCGTCTACGGCGCCGGCCTCGCGGTGCTCGCCCGCGAGGGAGTGAACGTGAGCGCCGGCTGGCAGCTCGGGCAGCAGGTCTCCTACAACTCGACCCTGATGTCGGTCAAGCAGGTCACGATCGACCACGTGCACCTCGAGTCGATCCCGGGGTCCGTCGCCGCGACGCAGCTGTACGGCTCCGTCTTCAAGCCGACCATCCATCGCGAGGTCTACGCCTTCGAGGACCTGCCGCGCGCGATGCACGAGATGTACCTGAACGAGCAGACCGGCATCCCGATCATCCGCATCGCGAAGCAGCTTCCGGAGTCGGTCCGGCACATCGCGGGACCCTAGGGTCCCGACACAGGACTGCGTTCGGGAGGGCGCCGCTCAGTCCTTGGCGTCGGGGTCCAGCTCGAGCGGTGGGACGATGTCGTCCGGAGAGGGGCGCTCGCGGTCGTAGTCGGTATCGAGCTCGAGCGGGGCCTCATCATCCCCCTCGCTGTCGAGCTCGAGGGCCTCGAGCGTGCCTCCCGTCGCGCCCGAGTCGGCCGGGGCACGGGAATCGATCGAGCCGCTGGCATCGATCGAGGGACCGGAGAGGTCGAACGCATCCTCCTCCGGGTCCGGCTTCTCCGGCTCGTCGTGCTCGGCGAGGACCGCCTCCAGCTCGGCTCGCGTCGACTCGTCCAGGTCCGTGGCTCGGAGTCCGCTCCTCGCGGCCCGCAACGCGACCTCGAGGTCGAACCCCAGGACGGCGCGCACCACGCGCAGGGCCGCGGGTCCGGGAAGCGGCGGGGCGCCCTCGTGGAGCGCCGCGCGGAAGACCAGGGCGGCGTCCCGGCCGCGCTCGGCCCCTAGGAGCGTCGACCCGAGCCGCATGAGCACGCTGAAGTCCGCCGGGGCCTCGGGCGCCCGTTGCGTGAGCTCGCGAACGTGCCGCAGCGCCAGATCCAGCTCGCCGCGCTGGAGGTCGTGCCGGATCAGTCGGCCGAGCGCGGGCACGGCCTCGTCGGCCCGACCCAGGTGGCTCGCGACGTCCCAGAAGGCGACTCCCGAGTCGTAGTTCTGAGCGTGCTCCCCGACCTCGCGGGCGAGCAGGTCGAAGGCCTCCGCGTGCCGCTCCTCGGCGCGGAGCTCGCCCGCGCGCTCGAGAGTCGGGTTCGAGGTCACCTGGAGCTTCGACTCGAGCTGCGGCGCGAGGTAGCGCTCCTCGATCTGGAGCAGCCGGATTCCCAGCGCGGCGGCGGCCCCGAACAGGAATCCGCCGACGTGCGCCCAGTGGGCCACGCCCCCGCCCCCGGTACCCGGCATGATGCGGTCCATCAGCCAGGCGGAGAGCAGCTCGTTCCCGAACCAGACGGGGAGCACGACCCAGGCCGGGGCCGAGAAGGTTCCGGTGAAGACGATGAACCAGTAGAAGAGCTTGATCCGAACCGACCAGCAGCGAACCAGGAACGCCCCCATCAGCCCGGCCACGGCGCCCGACGCCCCGATCAACGGGATGTCGAGCCCCGGGTACATCAGCACGAAGAGCCCCGCCGACGCGATCCCGGCGCCTGCGTACAGCCCGGAGAAGAGCGGGCGCCCCCAGAGCTCCTCGATGCAGAAGCCCATCAGGAACAGCAGCAGCATGTTCCCGATCAGATGCATCCAGCCCGCGTGCATGAACATGTGCGTCAGCCAGCCGACCGGGGTCTGTCGGCCGGCCGTGAGCCCCCAGCGCTGGAAGGGGTGCGAGTCGAACAGCGAAATGAGCTCGCCAGAGAGCTCGTCGAGGTGCGCCTGCTCGTCGCGGATCTGGAAGTCGAAGACGAACTCGCTGTGCGCGTCGCGCATGGCCTGGATCGCGGCCGTCCGGCGCTCGGCATCGGCCCCCTCGAACAGGATCTGCTCGACGCGGGGGCCCAGCTCCAGGTAGGGGTGCGCGCTGAAGTACTCGAAGATCTCGCCCCGAGCCGCGTGGACCTGGGGCTCGACCGCGCTCTGCTGATGGCGCGCGTATAGGAAGGAGAGGACGCAGGCGGCGACCAGCGCGAGGGTCAGCCACGGGACGCGGCGGACCTCGGTCTGCTCGTGCCCGATTGGAATGAGCATCGCTCCCTCCTCCCCGCGTTTCTGGGCGGCCGATGAGAGCGCGGACTTGAGATGGGCGGCTAGACTGGCGCCGATGGCGAGGCGCTACTGGCTCGTGAAGTCCGAACCGGGCGCCTACTCCTGGGGCGACTTCGTCGAGGAAGCGGGGACCTGCTGGGACGGCGTGCGCAACAACGCAGCTCGCCTGAACCTGATCGAGATGAGGAAGGGCGACCTCGTCCTCTTCTACCACTCGGTCAGCGACAAGGCGGTCGTCGGGATCTCCCGGGTGGCGCGGGAGTCCTACCCCGACCCGACCGCGGACGACCCGCGCTGGGTAGCCGTCGATCTGGTGCCGGTGCGGCCGCTTCGCAAGCCCGTCTCGCTGGCTCGGATCAAGGCCGAGCCGAGACTGGCCGAGCTGGCGCTGGTCCGGCAGTCGCGCCTCTCCGTAATGCCGATCCGCCGCGCGGAGTTCGAGAGAATCCTGCGCCTCGGCGAGACCCCCGCGAGCGCCAGCGGCCGCTAGAGCCGTGGCCTTCCCTCTAGCCCTCGCTCTAGCCTTCGGACGGAGAGCTCGCTCCCGTCAGGTACTCGTCCGGGACCCACTCCTGGACCACCGCGAGGTGCTGCTCGAACTCCGGGTACAGATGGCGAACGTTGTCGGGTATCCCGCTCGCCGCGGCGGACTGGAGCTTGATGGAGATGGTCCAGAGGAAGTTCAGGGCCCGCTGGATGTACACGAGCTGGTGGAGGTCCTCCCTGCGGGCCGGGTCCTCCCGCTTGGCGGGGGTCGCGAGGTCCATGTGGTTGATGATCGAGAGCTGAAACTCGCGTTTGAGCTGATTCAGGTCCGCGGCCAGCTCCCGCACCTTCTCGAGGTCCTCCTCGTCCGTGTAGAAGTAGATCTCGTCCCGAACGTTGAGGATCTCGCTCCAGATGGCGGGCGGGTCCCGCCGCATGGGCACCGACATATCACTGCCGGCCGCCGGCGAGGCCTCCTGCGCCCCGACCCCGGTACCGGGGGCCACGAGGGCCGCAGCGAGCGCGAGAGCGATCCAGAGCCGAAGTCTCGCCATAGCGGTGTTCTCCTTTCCCACCCCTCCCAACCGGGAGTAACGCCAGACCGCCCCCAGGTGTCGGTCTGGTAGACTCGCTCCGGCCTCCGGCTCTGACGCGGGGGGAACGACCTACGGAACTAGGCCATCCACCGGGCGTGCGAGGTCCTCGCAAGGCCCGGGAACGGAGCACGGGGAGGCTCGCATGGCGCTGAATCTCGGGAGCATTCTTCAGGCGGCGGCCCTGGACCGCCCGGACCACCCCGCGGTGCGCCTCAACGAGACCGCTCTCAGCTATCGCGAGCTGGACCGGGCGGCTCGAGGCGTGGCCCGGGGTCTGTGCGAGCGGGGCATCTCCCCCGGAGACCGGGTCGCCCTGATGATCCCGAACGTCCCCGAGTTCACGGTCGCCTACTTCGGAATCCTGTACGCGGGCGGAATCGTCGTGCCGCTGAACGTCCTGCTCTCGGGGCCGGAGGTGACCTACCACGCGCAGGACTCCGGATCCCGGCTGTTGATCGCGCACCCGCTCTTTGCAGATCCGGCCACCAAGGGCGCCGAGGGGGCCGGCATCGAGCTGATCTGGGCCGGCGGCGGGGAGAGCCCGAACCTCTCCGAGTTGGTCGGCGCGGAGCCGGTGGACGCCGTCTGCTCCACCTCGCCGGACGACACGGCGGTCATCCTGTACACGTCGGGGACGACCGGCAAGCCCAAGGGAGCGGAGCTCTCCCACTCGAACCTGCTCCTGAACTGCTCGGTCATCGTCCCGAAGCTCGTCCCGCTCGGGCCCGATGACGTCGCGCTGGGCACGCTGCCGCTCTTCCACTCCTTCGGCCAGACCTGCATCCAGAACGCGATGATCGCGCTCGGGGGTACCGTGACGCTGCTGCCGCGCTTCACGCCGGAAGACGCGCTCGCGGTCATGGAGCGGGACGGCGTGACCCTGTTCGCCGGGGTGCCGACCATGTACTTCGCGCTCCTCAACCATCCGGGTGAGGCGAAGAGCGCCCTCTCGAGCCTGCGCTACTGCCTGACCGGCGGCGCCGCGATGCCGGTCGAGGTGATGAAGGAGTTCGAGGCGAAGTACCCGGTCGAGATCCTCGAGGGCTTCGGCCTGTCGGAGACCTCGCCGGTCGCGAGCTTCAACATGCTCGGCCGTCCCCGCAAGCCCGGCTCGATCGGCTACCCGGTATGGGGCGTCGAGATGTGCGTCATGGACGAGAACGACCAGGCGCTGCCGGACGGGGAGCGGGGAGAGATCTGCATCCGCGGACACAACGTGATGAAGGGCTACTGGGGCCGGCCGGATGCCACCAAGGAGGCCATCCGCGGCGGCTGGTTCCACTCGGGAGACATCGGGATCCGCGACGAGGACGGCTCGTACCGGATCGTGGACCGCCTGAAGGACATGATCATTCGAGGCGGCTTCAACGTGTACCCGCGCGAGGTCGAGGAGGTGCTCTACGGGCACCCGGCCATCATCGAGGCCGCGGTGCTCGGCGTGCCGCACGAGAGCCACGGCGAGGAGGTGAAGGCGGTGGTCGTGCTCGGCCCAGGCCAGGAGCTCGGCGTGGACGAGCTGATCCGCTACACGCGGGAGCGGGTTGCCGCCTACAAGTACCCGCGCATCGTCGAGTTCGTCGACGCGCTGCCAAAGGGCCCGACCGGCAAGATCCTGAAGCGCGAGCTTCGATAGGCGCGGAGGTCGATCGGCTCTAGCGGGTGGGGTCGGCTTCGTGCTCCTTGGCGAGGTGGATCATCCGGTCCGCGGGAACGCGGATGAACAGCCCCTCCGACTCGGCGCAGAGCACCTCGCCCGAGTAGAGCCTGCCCTCGGTGAAGATCTTGCGGCCGTCCGTGCGGCGGACGAAGCCCTCGAACCGGAGCTCGGTGTGGAGCGGCGTCGGTCGTCGGTAGTGCACGACGAGGCGTCCGGTCATGCCCGGGCTGCCGGTGAGTGACTGCGCGTAGCCGAGCAGCTCGTCAAAGGCGGCGGCGACGTAGCCGCCGTGCACGTGACCCGGTGGACCCTCGTACGCGGTTCCGAACACGCTCCGACCCCTCACTCGGTCGCCGTCGACCCAGAGCTCCATGGGAGGCGCGATCGGGTTCGAGAGGCCCATCAGCGGGCTGAAGTCGAAGAACTCGGAGACGTCGCCGGCGTTGGCGGCCTCGCGGAAGAAGCCCTCCCAGCTCGAGCGAGCCGGATGCGTCCGCAGCCGCTCGGCGTAGCGCTCGAGTGCGTCGGCCGCGGCGCTCAGCTCGCTCTCGGGCGCCACGCTCGTCACCAGGTGCTCCACGACGTCTCGCATCGCGCTCGCGAGCCGTCGCCGCTCTGCCCAGATCCCCGTCACCTCGCTGCGGGGAACGACAAAACCGGTCGGGGAGGAGTGCTCGTCGGACATGCGTGTCTCCGCTAGCTCAGGGCTCCGCTCGGGTCCGCCGCCCGCTCGATCGCGGAGGCCTCACCAGGAGGTCGGCCAGGTCGGATGCCAGGGCCGCTCGCGCTCGAAGGCGCGCGCGACCTGGAGCACGAGGTCTTCACGGTGTCGCGGGCCGACGATCTGCATCCCGATCGGGAGCCCGGCGCGCGACAGGCCGACGCGCACGCTCGCGGCCGGGTGCCATGAGAGGTTGAAGGGGATCGTGAACGAGGCGACGCTGGCGATGGGCTGGCGGCGCCCCTCGGTCTCCGTCGGGAACGGCCCCTTCGCGGGCGGCGGGTCGTAGGGGACGGTCGGGGTCACGAGAACGTCGTACGCGTCGAAGAGATCCGCGCACCAGCGATTCAGAATCGCCCGCTGCCGCTCCTGATCGCCGAACTCCTCGGGAGTCATCTCCCAGCCGAGCTTCACGCCCGCAAGGAATCCCCGTCCGAACTCCTGCTCGTAGCGGGGCAGGTACGGGTGCAGCTTGGCCGCGAGCTCGAAGCCGCCATAGCGGCCCCAGGCCAGCGCCATCGGAGGCGGACCGCCCGCGATCTCCTCGACCGAGTGGCCGAGCTTCTCGAAGGCCTTCACGCCGTCGAAGACCGCCTCGGCCACGTCGGCCTGTACCACGGCGTAGCCGAGGTCCGGCGAGTACGCGATGCGGAGCCGGCCGGGGGCGTCGCCGCGCACGGCGTCGAGATACGAGATCCCGGGATGCGGCAGGGAGTTCGGATCGCAGGGCGACGGCCCGGCCACCTGATCCAGGAAGAGGGCCGCGTCCTCGACGGTTCTCGTCGTCGGGCCCGAGACCGCCGTGTCGTCGGAGCTCCAGAGGTCGGAGGGACCCGTCGGCACGCGGCCGAACGAGACCTTGAGACCGAAGGCTCCGGTGAAGCTGGCCGGAATGCGGATCGACCCGCCGCCGTCGCTCGAGGTCACGAGCGGGAGCATCCCGGAGGTCAGGGCCGCGGCGGATCCGCCGCTCGAGCCGCCCGGCGTCCGCTCCAGGTTCCACGGGCTCCGCGTCACGCCATAGACGAGGTTCTTCGTGATCGCCGTGTAGCCGAACTCCGGTGCGTTGGTCTTGCCGAGCACGATGGCGCCCGCCGCCTTGAGGCGCGCGACCTGCGTCGTGTCCTGCGTGGCCACGCGGTCCTTGAACGGAAGCGAGCCCATGGAGGTGACCAGCCCCTCGGTATCCTCGAGGTCCTTGACGCCGAGCGGAATCCCCTCGAGCGGCCGCGCCTCGCCGCGACCGATCCGAGCCTCGGCCTCGCGCGCCGCGGCGAGGAGTCGCCCGCGGTCGTGCATGGCGACGACCGCGTTGAGATCGCCGTTCGCCTCGTCGATGCGAGCCAGCGTCGCTTCCATGAGCTCGACGGGAGAGGCCTTCCGCTCCCGCAGCGCCTCGGCGAGCTCGATCAGGGTGAGGGTCAGTAGCTCGTTCATCTCGGCCTCCTCGCGAGCATGGACCCCGCATCATACCCGTCCGGGCCTCGCAGCCCGGCGGGCTCCGGCGCGTGGAGCGGTTCGCGAGAGGCTGGCTGCGGTCCGCGTCAGACCTTCTCGTAGATCCCCATGATCTCGTGCAGCAGCTCGATCGCCTCGGTCTTGGTGCGCTGGAACGCGTTGCGGCCCACGATCGAGCCGAACCCGCCGCCGTCGGCGATGCCCTGGATCTCCTCGAGCACCGCCTCTCGCCCCTTGGCGGCACCGCCAGAGAAGATGACGATGCGCCGGCCGTTGAAGGCGGACTGGACCACGTGCCGGACCCGGTCGGCGAGCGACTCGATCGGAATGCCCTGCGCCTCGTACACCTTGCGGGCGGCCTCCTGCTCGATGTGCGCCGTCGGCGGCTTCACCTTGATCAGGTGCGCCCCGAGCTGCGCCGCGATCTGAGCCGCGTACGCGGCCACGTCGATCGCGGTTTCACCCTCCCTCGAGACCCCCGAGCCGCGGGGATAGGACCAGACCACGACGGCGAGGCCGCTGCGCTTGGCCTCCTCGGACAGCTCGCGGATCTGCCCGTACATCTCGTTGCGGTGGGCGGATGCCGGATAGATTGTGAACCCGATCGCCGAGCATCCGAGGTGGAGCGCGTCGTCGACGCTGCCCGTGATCGCGGGGCAGGGATCGTCGCCCGAGTAGAGCGAGTCGGAGTTGTTGAGCTTCAGGATCAGCGGGATGTCGCCGGCGAACTCGGCGGCGCCCGCCTCCAGAAAGCCGAGCGGCGCCGCGTAGGCGTTGCAGCCTGCCTCGATGCCGAGCTCGAAGTGGTAGCGAGGGTCATAGGCGGGGGGGTTCGGCGCGAAGCTGCGCGCCGGACCGTGCTCGAAGCCCTGGTCGACGGGCAGGATCACGAGCTTGCCCGTGCCCCCGAGGCGCCCGTGGTTCAGGATGCGGGCGAGGTTCGTCAACGTCCCCGGGCACTCCGAAGAGTACCAGGAGAGAATCTCCTTCACGCGTTTGCTCGTCACCATTCCTCCTCACCGGTGCTGCAGCGGGTCAATCCCACATTGCCGGACTGCGCGCGGTGCGCGCTCCGGTCTCGACCGGACCATAATCTAGACGATCGACGTGAGGCCGTCGCGCGAGCACACGCCGGCTTCGGGACGTGCCCGGGGACTCGCGGATCGATGCATAACCGATTCTGGAACTGCGGAAATTGGACGGTAGTACCAGAGTGGCTTACCGTTGTTTGCGCGCGAATCAGGGGACCCGGGACCGCAACATCGAGATGAGCAAAGCGAACGCTTCCGGACCCGTCACGCTCCAGAACGCCGACCTGTCGGAGATGTCGAAGGTCGAGCGACTCAAAGCCGAGAGCCAGAGCCTCCTCTACGTGGCGGGCCGGAATCGCCATCCCTTCTCGGACGAGATCGAGGCCCTCGCCGCCGGCGAGGCGGAGACGCTCTCCAGCGACGCCAAGGAGATCTCGAAGTTCTTCGGCATCTACAAGCAGCAGGAGCGGGGCGAGGCCGGCCGGAAGACGGGCGACTACATCTTCATGGTGCGCCTCAAGCTCCCCGCCGGAGGCGAGCTCTCTCCCGAGCAGTGGGCGGCGATCGACGATGCCGCGGAGCGCTTCGGAGACGGGACCCTGCGACTGACGACGCGGCAGGGCATCCAGCTCCACTACGTCTCGGGGCGAAAGCTCGGGCCGCTGATCCGCCACCTCGGTGCGGAGTACGCGGACCGCGGCTACCCGCTCACGACGCTGGGTGCGTGCGGCGACATCAATCGCAATACGATGTGCAGCCCCATCGACGACCTCGATCCGGAGCTGCCGCTCGACTCGTGCGAGCTCGCGCACCAGATCGCCGCCGAGCTGGCACCGCGCGCCGCCGCCGAGTCGTACTACCGGATCTTTCTCTGCGACGACCAGGACCGCAAGCTCGCGCCGATGACGCAGGACGAGCCGATCTACGGCGAGCAATACATGCCGCGCAAGTTCAAGATCGCGATCGCCCATCCGAACGACAACTCGGTCGACCTGCTGACGCAGGACGTCGGGCTTCTGCCCGTCGTCGAGGGCTCCGCCGCCGTGCAGTACGATCTCTACACGGGCGGCGGCCTCGGCATCACACACAACCAGCCGAAGACGCAGCAGCTGCTGGGCCTCTACCTGGGCCGGATCCCGCGAGCGCAGATCGTGGAGGCCGCCAAGGGGATCGCGATCCTCCAGAAGGAGCAGGGCGAACGGAAGGACCGTCGTCAGGCACGCTGGAAGTACACGATTCGCCGGCTCGGCACCGACGCTGTGAAGCAGATGTTGCGCGAGCGGTTCCACATCGACCTCGCAGACTCCGAGCCGCAGCCGATCCCGCCGATCCGTCTCCTGCACGGCTGGCAGCGCGAGGCAGGGAACGGCAAGTGGTTCCTGGGGCTACCCATCGAGAACGGCCGCCTGGCCGACCGCGACGGGGTGCGCCGCCGGGCGGCGGTGCGGAAGATCGTCGGCGAGCTGCGGCTCGGCGTGCGCGTCACACCGAACCAGGATCTGCTGCTGTGCCACGTGCCGGAGGAGCGGCGCGCCTGGGTCGACGGGGTGCTCGCAGAGCACGCGGTACCCCCGCTCGACGCGATCGGCCTCGCGCGGCGTCAGTCCTTTGCCTGTCCCGCGAAGCCGACCTGCGGCCTCGCGATGACCGACGCCGAAGGCATCCTGCCGCACTACTTCGACGAGATCGAGCGAGCTGGCCTGGGCGGGGTGGACGTCCAGATCCGCATGGCCGGCTGCCCGAACGGGTGCTCCCGCCCTCCGACGGCCGAGATCGGCATCTTCGGCTATGGGAAGAACGACCACGTCGTCCAGGTGGGCGGTGCGCGCAACGGTACGCGCATCGGAAGAGTGCTCTACGAGCGCGTGCCCGGTGAAAAGATGGTCGACGTGCTCGTGGGTCTGCTGCGCGCGATTCGCGATCGCGACACCGAGGGTGTGGGGGCCGGGGACTTTCTCGCGAGGACGCCGGACGATACCCTGCGAAGCTGGGTGGGAGTGGAGGTCTAGCACGGCATGGCACAGGTTGAACTCGACGTCTCCGAGGGTGTCGCGACGCTCACCTTCAACCGTCCCGACGCTCTGAACGCCCTCTCGAGCTCCGTGCTCGAAGAGCTCGACACCGCGGTGGGCCGGATCGAGTCCGACGCAGCGATCCACGGGGCGATCGTGACCGGAGCGGGACGCGCATTCGTCGCCGGTGCGGACATCTCCGAGATCGCGAAGCTCGACCGGTCGAGCGGGCTCGACTTCGCACGCCGCGGACAGGGCGTCTTCTCGCGCATCGAGGCGCTCCCGAAGCCGGTCGTCGCGGCGGTGAACGGCTTCGCGCTCGGCGGTGGCTGCGAGGTCGCGATGGCCTGCCACGTGCGCGTGGCCTCGACCCGCGCGCGCTTCGGACAGCCCGAGGTCAAGCTGGGGATCATTCCCGGGTTCGGGGGCACGCAGCGACTGCCGCGTCTGGTCGGCCGGGGGACGGCGGCGAAGCTGATCCTGTCGGGTCGACCGATCTCCGCGGAGGAGGCGCTGCGCATCGGACTCGTCGACGAAGTCGCGGAGCCGGAGGCC
This sequence comes from uncultured Myxococcales bacterium, assembly GCA_964557495.1. Taxonomy (GTDB): domain Bacteria; phylum Myxococcota_A; class UBA9160; order SZUA-336; family SZUA-336; genus CAZLBF01. Next base: position 19,074 of record CAZLBF010000273.1, read on the forward strand.
CTGCTCGAGCGCTGCGAGGCACTCCTGAAGGAGATCCTGGCCAACGGACCGGGCGCGCTGGCCGCGGCGCTGGCTGCGATTCGCGGCGGCTCCGACCTGCCGCTCGACGACGCGTTGGAGCTGGAGGCGGAGCTGTTCGCCGAGCTGTGCAGCCGCGACGAGATGAAGGAGGGGACCTCGGCCTTCCTGGAGAAGCGCGACCCCGCGTTCAGGAGCTGATGCGGCGGCTGGGTCGCTCGGATGGGGAGTGCGCGGTAACCTGAGTTTCCCCGGCCCCCCCGAGAAGGAGCGGCGCTTTGGCAGCACCCAGAGCACACTGGGGATCTCGGATCGGATTCATCGTCGCCGCGGTCGGGTCAGCGGTCGGGCTCGGGAACATGTGGAGGTTCTCGTACCTGGCCACGGAGCACGGCGGCGCCGCGTTCGTGCTCTTCTACCTCGGCTTCACGCTCATCATCGGCTTGCCGGTACTGCTGGCCGAGCTCGCACTCGGACGCGGCTCGGGCAAGAGCCCGATTCAGGCGCTCGCGCACTACGGCGGCAGGGGATGGACCCCGCTCGGTGGGCTCTTCGTGGCATCGGGCTTCCTGATCCTGTCGTACTACAGCGTGATTGGCGGCTGGACGGTGCGCTATGCGCTGGAGGCGATCCTCTCGGGATTCGACGGGGACGCCGGGGCGCGCTTCGGAGCGGTGCGAGACAGCTGGGCCGCCGTCGGGTGGCACGCGGGTTTCATGGGCGTCTCGACGCTGATCGTCGCGGGAGGCATCCGGGGGGGCATCGAGCGGGCCTCCCTGATCCTGATGCCGCTGCTCTTCCTGCT
>CAZLBF010000274.1:0-4209 GCA_964557495.1 uncultured Myxococcales bacterium
AGAAAGAGCGTTTCCATAGGGGAGAGGGACAAGGTGGAACTCTCCTGACCCTCGGGGATCTTGCGAAGCTCTCCGACCAAGCACTCGTCACCGTGCTTCGGCCGCGAGCGACAAGCGAGCGACAAGGTTCCGAGCCGGACAGTCGCACCTAACTACTCGGAATTCCAGTGGATTTTATGGTGTCCCCAGCGGGATTCGAACCCGCGTCGCCGGCGTGAAAGGCCGGTGTCCTGGGCCAGGCTAGACGATGGGGACAAGCGCCGTGCGCGGCTCGGGCGCAGGGTAGCCACGCGCCGTGGGGGCGTCAAACGGGCCAGCGGTGCCCTGTCTCGCCGTCTCAAGGCGACCTCGGGCGGCGCCGATGGCGCGAACAGCGGAACTTTCAGGATGGTGAGATGGGTCTGTCCGCGAGCGCGCACGACGTACGAACGCTGATCGAGTCATTTCACCCGATCCTGGCGATCGAGACCGCCGAGGAGGAGCGAGCGGGGAAGCTGCTCCACTACGTCGCCGGAGAGCTCGGCTGCACCTTCTTCGAGTGGTCGATCACGCGCGGCCTGACGCGAGAGCCGGCCACTCACCCGATCTCGGCGACGACGGAGCCGCTCGGGCTGCTCAAGCACATGGAGGGCCTGACGGTGGAGGCGATCTACCACCTGAAGGACCTGGCGCCGCACCTCGCCGACCCGGTGATCGGGCGCAAGTTCCGCGAGGTAGCGCTCCGCTTCCAGAACCGGCGCTCGGCGATGGTGCTCACCGGAAGCCGCATCGAGCTCGCGGGCGACGTGGAGGATCTGGCCGCTCGCTACGACCTGCGCATGCCGAGCCGGGATGAGCTTCGCGAGGTGGTGCGGTCGGTGATCGAGTCCCTCGGCTCGAGCTCCAGGGTCCAGGTGACGCTCCAGCCCGAAGACCTCGACGGCATCCTCGACGCGCTCTCCGGCATGACGCTCAACCAGGCGCGCCAGGCGGTCGCCCGCGTGATCCTCGCCGACGGCCGGCTCGGGCCCGACGACGTCGGCCGGATCCAGAAGGAGAAGGCGGCCGCGGTAGCCGAGAGCGGAATCGTCGAGTACTTCCCGGTCGAGGACAACCGCTTCGAGCTGGCCGGCTTCGCCCGCCTCAAGCGCTGGCTCGAGCGGGCCAAGATCGGCTTCACGCCAGAGGCGCGCGAGCTCAACCTGACTGCGCCGCGCGGGATCCTGCTCGCGGGTGTCCAGGGCTGCGGCAAGTCGCTGGCGGCGAAGGTGATCGCGCGCGACTGGCGCATGCCGCTCCTCAAGCTCGACGCGGGTCAGCTGCTGGACAAGTACATCGGGGAGTCCGAGAAGAACCTGCGACGCGCCATCGCGCTCGCCGAGTCGATGGCGCCCTGCGTGCTCTGGATCGACGAGATCGAGAAGAGCTTCGTGCCTTCGAACAACGACGGGGGCGTGAGCCGGCGGCTGCTCGGGACCTTCCTGACCTGGCTCCAGGAGCGCGGCGCCGACGTGTTCGTGGTCGCGACCGCGAACGACGTGTTCTCGCTGCCGCCCGAGCTGGTGCGCAAGGGCCGCTTCGATGAGCTCTTCTTCGTCGACCTGCCCACCCCCGAGGAGCGAGAGCAGATCCTGCGCGTGCACCTCGGGCTGCGCAAGCAGGATCCAACCGCGGTCGAGATCGAGCGGATCGTCGCCAGGACCGATGGCTTCAGCGGCGCCGAGCTCGAGCAGGCGGTGATCGCCGCGCTCTACCGCGCCCTCCACGAGCGCGACAAGCTAAGCACCGATCACCTGCTCGAGGAGGTCGACGGCACGCGGCCGCTGTCCGTTTCTCGCCGCGAGGACCTGGAGCGGCTGCGCGCCCTCGCGCGAGACCGCTTCGTCCCCGTCGGCTAGCTCAAGACGTCGCGGAAGGCCTCCTCGCTGAAGCCGACGAGGATCGTCTTGCCCGCGCGGATGCAGGGCGCGCGGAGGTTGCCCGTGGGCCCGAGCATGGCCGAGACGACGGCCGGTGGCGCCTTGCCTCCCGGCTTGAACACGTCGAGCTTCTTCCCCTTCGCGACGATCACCTGCGAGGCCGCGTTCGCGAGCTCTGCCGCGTCGGCCTTCCCGAGCTTGCGGCTCGCCGGAACGACCTCCCTCGGCTCGATTCCCTCCGCGTCCAGGAACTTGGACGCCTTCGTACAGCTCGTTCAGCCCTTGCGGTGGTAGTACCAGTCTACGCGCTTCGCCATGTCGAACCTCCCGTCGGAGCTCAATCCTAGCAGCTCGCTTCCGGCTCTTCGGCGCGGACGATCAGCGTGAGGCCCCGGACGGCTTGCACGCGGACGCTCTGCCCCTTGGCGACGGCACCCTGGCCGGGACTGAGCTCGGCACCCCAGAGCTCGCTCTCCACCCGGACGTAGCCGATCGGGTTCAGCTCCTCCGTCGCGATCCCCTGCGCACCGACCATTCGCTCGGGGCCGACGTGCTCGCTCGGCGCGCTCCCGTAGGCCTTCTTCACGAACGGGTAGTAGGCGACGTGCGCCAGCAGCCAGAGCGCGAACAGCCCGACGGCGAGCCCGGTCGAGACTCCGGCCCAGCGATGCAGCGCGTAGAGCACGAGCGCACTCAGGGCCGCGTCGGGAAGCTGGAGCAGCCAGTATCGTCTCAATGCGCTCATCGACCCCTCGTCTGCCGGAAGCCGCTATCTTGCAGGACGATGGCGGGCAAGCGTAGGGGCTCCAGGCTGCCGGTCCCACCCCGCGCGCCTCGCGGCGACGGAATCGTCCGGATCCGACGCGAGGTGAAGGGGCGCAAGGGCAAGGGCGTGACGACCATCTCGGGCCTGCCACTCGCCTCCGACGCACTGCGCGAGCTGGCGGGCGAGCTGAAGCGGCTCTGCTCGAGCGGCGGCTCCGTGAAGTCCGGGGTGATCGAGATCCAGGGCGATCACCGCGACTCCGTGGCGGAGCTGCTCGAGGCGCGCGGCTACAGCGTGGTGCGCGCGGGTGGCTAGCCAGGGCGCGCGAGCCGGCCTCGCTCTGGCCGCGATTTCGATAACCTGTGTACTGATGGTCGGTCTGCTCAGCCGGGTCGTCGACACCCTGATCTTCTATCCCTCCCCCGGCATCGACCTGCAGCCGGCGCAGCTCGGCCTCGAGGGAGAGGACGTGTTCCCGGTGACCGAGGACGGCGTGCGCCTGCACGCCTTCTTCCTCCCCTCGCCGGGCGCCACGCGCGCGCTGCTCTTCCTGCACGGGAACGCCGGCAACGCATCCCACCGACTCCCGAACGCGGCCGAGCTGGTTCGGCTGGGCACACACGTGCTGCTCCTCGACTACCGGGGTTACGGCGCGAGCGAGGGGTCGCCGAGCGAGGCGGGCGTGTACGCCGACGCGCGCGCCGGGCTGGCCTACCTGCTCGAGAGCCGCGGGCTGCCCGAGAGCCGCATCGTCGTGTTCGGCCGCAGCCTCGGAGGCGCCGTCGCGGTCGACCTGGTGCGGGGGCGGCACGTGGCGGGGCTCATCCTCGAGAGCACCTTCACCAATGCCTCCGACGTCGCGCGCAGCGCGCTCGGCTGGCCCGCCGCGACGCTGGTGCGCGGGCGCTTCGACTCGTCGGCCAAGATCGGCGAGGTGCGCTGCCCGCTCCTCTTCTTTCACGGCGACCGCGACGAGATCATCGCCTACCCCCTCGGCCGGCGCCTCTTCGAGCAGGCGCCCGAGCCGAAGGCCTTCGAGACGATCCACGCCGCCTCGCACAACGACACGGTCGAGGCGGGCGGACGGCCCTACTTCGCGCGCATCGGTGAGTTCCTCGACGAGGTCGCACCCGAATGACGCGCCGACGCTGCATCGCTGCACTGGCTGCGGCCTCGCTCGTCGCCTGCGGCTCGTCGGGGTCGGACGATACCCCGACTCCGTTCCTGCTCCGCGTCGCCTGCGCGATCGAGCGGTTCATCGATCGCGACGACATGCGCGTACGCCAGGAGGGGGTGGACCGCTGCGCCGGCGCGGCGCGCCAGATGGCGCAGAGCCGGGACCAGATGCGGGAGGCGCTGCGCGACGCGGTCGAGCCGTCGGACGAAGACGCGCAGGATCCCTCCGAGCGCGATGAGGATGGGCGCTCCACCCGGGGGCTCAAGTCACCGCCTGTCGTTTCCGATCCTTAGAGTCGCGGCTGTCTATGAATGGGCAGGCGCTGGGGTGGAGACGATGGAGTTTCGCAGTCGCATACGGCGGTTGGG
>CAZLBF010000275.1:0-6726 GCA_964557495.1 uncultured Myxococcales bacterium
CAGCTCCGCTTCCACCGCGAATTCGAGTTCCGCATTCGGGTCGATCTGCTCCAGCTCCACAACCCGGTGATGCCCGAGACGGGCCGCCGCTCGCTCGGCGTGGAAGCCGTGCTCGGCCCCGAGGGCGTCGCAGAGGGTCTCGAGCGCATGGCCGAGCAGGGGCTTGCGCGCCACATCGGGTTCACGGCTACCGGCGACGCAGCCGCGTGCCGGCGCGTGATCGAGAGCGGGCGCTTCGCGTCGGCCCAGGTCTACTACAATCTGGTCAACCCTAGTGCCGGCCGTGCGGTTCCGGCGGGCTGGTCCGGCTACGACTTCCAGGACCTGATCTCGAGCTGCGCGGAGCGCGGTGTCGCGGTGATGAACATCCGCGTGCTCGCTGCCGGCGTGATCGCCACCGACCAGCGGCACGGACGCGAGATCCCGATCGTGCCGAACTCGGAGGTCCACCTCGACGAGAAGCGCGTCGCTTCGGTCTTCGCGAAGCTCGGCGATCGCTACGGCACGCGCGCGCAGACGGCCATTCGCTATACACTGGCCCACCCGAACGTGTCCGGAGTCCTGGTCGGCTTCGCGGAGCTCGACTACATCGACGAGGCGCTCGCGGCGGTCGCCATGGGCCCATTGCCCGAGCAGGCGCTCGCAGAGCTCGATGCGCTGTACCGGAGCGACTTCGGAACGCTCGCCTGAAGAGGGGCGCTCCGCGACCGTGCGGCGTCGCTCACTCCGGCTCGAGCTCGAGCGACGCGGAGTTCAGGCAGTAGCGCTGGCCGGTGGGCGCCGGCCCGTCGTCGAAGATGTGCCCCAGGTGGGAGTCGCAGGCGGCGCACATCACCTCGGTCCGGATCATTCCGTGGCTCTGGTCGACCTCGCTGCGAACGTTCTCCGGCTCGAGCGGCGCGAAGAAGCTCGGCCAGCCGGTTCCCGAGTCGTACTTCGCTTCGGAGCTGAAGAGCGCGAGCCCGCAGGCGGCGCAGTGGTACACGCCCGGCTGCTTGGAGTCCCAGTACTTGCCCGAGAAGGCGGGCTCGGTGCCCTTCTGGCGGCAGACGGCGTACTGCTCCGGGTCGAGCTGTTCGCGCCAGTCCTCTTCGTTCTTCACGACCTTCTTCGGCATGGGACCTCCCTAATCGCTCGAGCCAGATTCTAGCAGCGAGCGGATCCTGGTCAGCACGGCCTCGACTGCGGCTCGACTCTCCGAGTCCCCGGGGACGATCAGGTCGGCGAAGCGCCGGCTCGGCTCGACGAACTCCCGGTGCATCGGCTTCACGCTTCCCTGGTACTGCTCCATGACCGTCTCGCGCGTGCGCCCCCGCTCCCGGAGGTCGCGCTCGAGGCGTCGAGTCAGGCGCACGTCGGCGTCGGTGTCGACGTAGACGCGCAGGTCCATGGCCTCCCGGAGTGCCGCGTCGCACAGGACCAGGATGCCCTCGAGCAGGATCAGCGGACGCGGCTCCGCGTGGCGCGTGCTCGCGCGGCGCGCGTGCTCGGTGAAGTCGTAGACCGGAATCTCGACCGGGTGCCCGGCGCGCAGGATCTGGAGGTGGGCGATCAGCAGTGGCGTCTCGAGCGCATCGGGGTGGTCGAAGTTCAGCCTGCCCCGCGCCTCGGGGGAGAGGTCGCGCCGGTCCCGGTAGTAGGCGTCGTGCTGGATCTGCAGGACGCGGTCTTCCCCGAGCTGCACGGCCAGCGTCCGAGCCAGCGTCGTCTTGCCCGCTCCCGTTCCACCGGCCACGCCGACCACGACGGGACGCGTGCTGCCGGGCATCCTATGCGGCGCCCCGCTCCGGCGCGAGGCGGTCGAGGCGCAGGCGGTGGCGGTCGTCGAAGAGCCGGCGGGCACCGATCGTCACCGCCATGATCGTCCCGAAGCTGGTTCCGCCGGCGATCAGGAACATGATCAGGATCTGGTAGCGGACTGCGTCGATGGGTGAGCTTCCGGCCAGGATCTGGCCGGTCATCATCCCGGGCAGGCTCACGATCCCGGCCGCCGCCATCGAGTTCACGATCGGGATCAGCCCGGAGCGAATGCAGCTCCGGCGCACCTCGTGGATCGCCTCGAAGCGATCCGCGCCCAGCATCAGCCGCTCCTCGATCACGCGGCGCTGCTCCCAGGCCGACTGCGTCAGCCGGTCGAGTGCGATGGCGATCCCGGTCATGGTGTTCCCGAGCAGCATGCCCAGCAGCGGGATGGAGTACTGCGGCGTGTACCAGGGCTCGGGACCGACGATCACCACCAGCGCGATCACGACCACCGAGAACGAGGAGAGAAACATAGACGAGGTGCCGAGTCCCCAGGCCCAGACACCCGCGAAGGGGCGGTGCTGCCTGGCCCGGACCTCCCGGCCCGCCAGCGCGAGCATGATCAGGGCGATGAGCGTGACCCAGGCGAGGCTCACGTGTGCGAACAGGGCGCGGAGCACCAGTCCCACGAGCAGAAGCTGGACGGTCGTCCGGAGCGCGGCGACCGCCATCTGACGCTCGACGCCGAGCCGCATCCGCCAGGAGAGCGCCGCCGCGGCGAGCACGAGGATCGCGGCCAGCGCCAGGTCGATCGGGCCGAGCGGGATGACGCTCACGCGAGGGGCTCCTCGATCAGGCCGCTCGGGGTGACCCGGAAGTGGCGGTTGGCCACGCGCCGCGCCTGCTCCGGACCGTGCGTGACCCAGAGCACGGGCGCGTCGTGCCGCTCGCGGTAGTCTGCGATCAGGTTCTCGACGCGCGTCGTGCTCTCGGCGTCGAGGTTCGCGGTCGGCTCGTCGAGCAGCAACGCGCGCGGATCGTGGGCCAGCACTCGCAGCAGCGCGAGGCGCTGTCGCTCTCCGCTCGAGAGGCGCGTGATCGACCACGCGAGCGCCCCGCGGTCGAAGGCGAGGCGCTCGAGCGCGGAGTCCTCGACCGCGTCCAGGTGCTCGCCGACCGTCTGGTGCCACCACTGACTCTCGGAGGGGAGCAGCGCCACGTGCCGCCTCCAGACGGGGGCCTCGATCGAGTCGCACTCGGACCCGTCGAGGAGAGCGCAGCCCTCGTGTCGGTCCAGGTCGGCGACCGCCCTGAGAAGCAGCGTCTTTCCCGCCCCCGAAGCGCCCGAGAGGGCGACACACTCGCCGCCCGCGACGCGGAGATCGAAGGGTCCGTGCCCGGCGGTTCGAAGCCCGCGGATCTCGAGGTGCGCCACCACGTGAGCTTACGCGCTCGCTCAGCGTCGCGCCGCACCGGGCCCCGGAGCTTAGAGGAGGTCGATCCGACTGCGTCCGCGTTGGAAGCGCACGAACGGCACGCTGACGGTGGCTGGATCGGGCGCGGCCAGGCGCATCGCGACGTGCTCGATCACCAGGGCCGTGATCTGCGGCAGGTCGAGGTGCTGCGCCTCAGCGAGTGGAATCCAGCGGACGTCGAGTAGCTCGCCCGAGCCCGCCAGCTCGTCGTGGGCGTCGCCGTGTACGTGCACGGCATCGGTCATGAAGAAGCGGGCGTCGAAGCGGCGCGGCAGGCCGGGCGGCGTGATCGCGCGCGCCACCAGGTCGAGGATCTCGAGCGAAGGAACGACTCCGTGCGCGAGAAAGGCGCCCCAGGAGCGAGAGCGGGTCCGGGGCGGGCTCGCCACCGGCTCTCCGACGAGCAGGCCGGTCTCCTCGAAGGTCTCCCGGATCGCCGCCATTCCGAGCGCCCGCGCCCGGGTCGCGCTACAGCCGCGCGCGACCCGCTCCTCGACCTCGGGTCGCAGCCCGGTCAGCGGGGCGATCCGGCCGTCGGCCGCGTCGACCCGTCCGCCCGGGAAGACGAACTTGTTGGGCATGAAGACGTGTCCGCCGTGCCGCTGACCCATCAGGATGCGCGGACCGTCGGCGCCGCGTCGAAACAGGATCAGCGTGGCGGCGTCCCTCGGGCGCACCGCGCGTGAGTCTCGCTCTTCCACCTGGAGTCCCCCTGCTCAGGTCCGCTCAGGCGCAGCCGGCGCGAGCTCGACCTCGATCACGGTAGCGAGTGGATCGAGCAACCTCTCCGGCACCCGGATTGCGACCTCGCCCAGCGGGTCCGGGTTGAACAGGCGGTCGACCGCGGCGCAGCGGGTCTCGAACTCCAGCGCCGTTCCCGAGCGCAGCTCTCGCGCGCCGGCCACGCGTCGGATGGGTACTCCCCGCAGCGTGACGGTCTCGTAGGGGCGGAGCAGGAGGTGCAGGAACACACGCTCGCCATTGCGGGTCGATGGCCCATAGAGCTGCCAGGGCTCGAGGCCCGGCTCGGTGTCGCGAATGCTCTCCGCGTAGCTGTCCATCCAGCGCGCGATTGCCTCGAGGCGCTCGACCTGCTCCGGTGCCAGCGAGCCGTCGCCCCTCGGACCGACGTTCAGCAGCAGGTTCCCGCCGCGCCCGGTGGTCTCGCAGAGCGCGTGCACGAGATCGCGCGCCGACTTGTAGTGCCCGTCCGACGGGTTGTAGGCCCAGCTCTCATTCATCGTCAGGCAGGTCTCCCAGCGGCGTCCGGGAGGCTGCGCGGGGACGAGCTGCTCGGGCGTGTCGAAGTCCCCGAACCCGGGCAGGCGGTCGTTGATCAGGATCTCCGGCTGGAGCGAGCGGACCAGGTCGTGCAGCTCCCGGGCGCGCCACTCGCCGCTCGACCGCTCCCAACCGCCGTCGAACCAGATCAGGTCGATGCGGCCGTAGTCGGTCAGGAGCTCGCGGACCTGGCCGTGCATGAACTCCAGGTAGCGCTCCCAGCACTCGGGGCTCGCGCGGCGGTTCCCTGTGAACGAGTAGGGGCGGTCGGCATCGGTCCAGGCGGGGTAGTCGGGGTGGCGCCAGTCCGAGAGCGAGAAGTAGAGCCCCACCCTGAGGTCGCGCTCTCGAGCCGCCTCGACGTACTCGCCGACGAGGTCTCCCGCATAGGGCGAGCGCGCGATCGAGAAGTCGGAGAGCCGCGTCGGATACATCGCGAAGCCGGAGTGGTGCTTGGCGGTGAAGACCGCGTAGCCCATGCCCGCCGCGCGCGCGAGGTCGAGCCAGGCTCGCGCGCTCCCGGGACGGGGGTCGAAGCTGTCCGCCGTCGCGTGATAGGTGGCTGCGTTTACCTCCGGGCCGCGCGGGAGGTTGCCGACTCCGCCCACGAGCGGCCACGAGATCTCGTGGCCGCGCTGGCTCGCGTGATCCCAGTGGATGAACATCCCGAAGCGGGCGCGCTCGAACCAGCGGGTCACTCGGCTACTCGAGGTCGGCGTCGCGCTCGACCCGGGCCTCGAGCTCGGCGAGCCAGGCCCGGTACTCCGGGCCCTCCCAGGCGCGGTGCTCTCCGCGCGCGTAGAAGGCGGCGTTGCGGTTGTAGATCCAGGCGTTCAGCCGGTTGGCCCGCGCCGAGTCGCGCTCGCGGATCACCTTCGCGGGCGTTCCGGCGATCACGGAGTTCGGCGGGAAGACCGCCCCCTCGCGCACGAGTGCGCCGCCGGCGACGATCGAGCCCCGTCCGATCACGCAGCCGTCCATGAGCGTGGCGTTGATCCCGATCAGGCAGTGGTCCTCGATCGTGGCCCCGTGGACCGTGGCGTGGTGGGTGATGGAGCAGAACTCGCCGACCCGGACGCCGTGGTCGAAGCCCACGTGGATCATCACGAAGTCCTGGATGTTGGTCATGCGCCCGATCGCGACCGCGTTGCACTCGGCCCGGATCACCGCGTGCGGCCAGACCGACGCCCCCTCCGCGATGGCGACCTCGCCGTAGATCTGTGCGCCGGGGCCGATCCAGACGCTCTCGTGGAAGTGCTGCACCCGCTTCGTCTCCCCGAGCCCGATCTTAGCGCGCATCGCCTATCATCGGGCCATGTCCGAGACGCTGCGCTACGGGATCATCGGGACCGGGATGATGGGCTGCGAGCACATCCGCAGCCTGGCGCTGGTCCCCGACGTCAAGGTCACCGCCATCGCCGACTCCGACGAGCGCAGCCGCAGCTTCGGAAAGCTCGCGGCCGGCGACGCCGTCGAGGTCTACGCCGACTACCGGGAGCTTCTCTCTCGCGCCCCGGTCGACGCGGTCGTGATCGCGACCCCGAACCACACGCACGCGGCGGTCCTCGACGACCTGTTTCAGACGCGCCTTCATGCGCTCGTCGAGAAGCCGCTCTGCACGCGCGTCGAGGACTGCTTTCGCGTAGTGGAAGCCGCGGAGAAGCACCCGGGTCTCGTCTGGGTCGGGATGGAGTACCGCTACATGCGGCCGATCGCGCGGCTGGTCGAGGAGGTCCGCGGCGGCGCCGTCGGGCGCCTGCGCATGATCGCGATCCGCGAGCACCGCTTCCCCTTTCTGCCCAAGGTGGGCGACTGGAACCGCTTTGCCCGCAACACCGGGGGCACGCTCGTCGAGAAGTGCTGTCACTTCTTCGACCTGATGCACCTCGTCACCGGAGAGCGCCCGCTGCGCGTCTACGCGTCCGGCGGCCAGGACGTGAACCACCTCGACGAGCGCTACGCCGGCGAGCGGCCCGACATCCTCGACAACGCCTTTGTGATCGTCGACTTCGACGCCGGCGCGCGCGGCATGCTGGACCTCTGCATGTTCGCGGAGAACTCGAGGAACGAGCTCGAAGTCGCTTCCACGGGAGATCGCGGCAAGGCCGAGGCCCTGATTCCGGCCCACCAGCTCGTGCTGACCCGGCGCGACCGGGACGAGCCTGCCACGATCCGCTTCAAGGTGGACCGGCGCGTGCACGAGACGGGCTCGCATCACGGCTCGACC
>CAZLBF010000276.1:0-23529 GCA_964557495.1 uncultured Myxococcales bacterium
TGGCGACCTGCGCCGCGATGCCGATCGGCCGGTGCCCGAGCTCGAGGATCTCGCCCGGCAGACCCGCCGGCTCGCCGAGGTCCTGGGTCGGCCCTGGCCGCAGCGGGTGCTGAATGCCACCGGTGTCGTGCTGCACACCAATCTGGGCCGCTCGCCCCTCCCGCCGGGAGCCGCCGAGGCGGTGGCCCGGGCCGGCAGCGGCTACTCGGACCTCGAGCTCGACCTGGAGTCGGGGGAGCGCGGCTCCAGGCTCGCCCGGATCGGGGATCTGCTGGCACTGGCCTCCGGAGCGGAAGCCGCGATCGCGGTCAACAACAACGCCGCCGCCGTGCTCCTGGCGGTCGACACCTTCGCGGCCGGCCGCGAGGTCGTGATCTCGCGCGGCGAGCTGGTCGAGATCGGAGGCTCCTTCCGCATCCCGGACATCATGGCGTCCAGCCGCGCGCGCCTGCGCGAGGTCGGCACCACGAACCGCACGCACCTCGGCGACTTCGCGGACGCGATCGGCCCCGAGACCGGCATGCTGCTCAAGGTCCACCGCTCCAACTTCGAGCTGCGCGGCTTCACGGCAGAGGTCCCGCTCGCCGCACTCGCGGAGCTCGGGCGCGAGCGGGGGGTCTCGGTGGTCGAGGATCGCGGCAGCGGAACGCTCCTGGACCTGCGTCCGCACGGAATCCCCGAGCCGCCCGCCTGGAGCGGTCTGTCGGAGGGTGCCGACATGGTCCTGTTCAGCGGGGACAAGCTGCTCGGTGGCGTGCAGGCCGGGATCGTCCTCGGTGGCCGCGAAGCGATCGAGCGCATGAAGCGAAATCCGCTGGCGCGCGCGCTCCGTGTCGACAAGCTCACGCTCGCGGCGCTCGACTGGACCGTCCGGAGCTTCCTCGGGGGGCACCCCGAGCGCGACATTCCGGTGCTGCGCATGCTGCTCGCGCCGCCGGAGGAGCTGCTCGCGAGAGCCGAGCGGCTCGCGGAGGGTCTCCGCAAGCAGGGCTGGGAGCGCGTCCGGGTCGAGCGCACGAGCTCCCTCGTCGGAGGCGGGGCGCTTCCGGACCTGGAGCTCGAGGGCGCCGTCGTGCGGCTGCATCCGAGCGGCGCGCCACAGGAGCTCGCGGCGGCGCTGCGACGGGGCGATCCGCCACTGATCGCGCGTGTGCACAAGGGCGCGCTTCTCCTCGATCCACGTACACTTGACGCGTCGGAGATCGACGCTGCGCTCGCTGCATTCGCCGCGTACGTTGATGCAAGTGGTCGTATGGGTTAGGATTTTTCTGTGTCGACGTCGGGTGTACTCGTACTGAACCGCTCTTACCTGCCGGTTCACGTCACTTCGGTGCGTCGCGCCTTCTCGCTGGTCTATCAGGGAGTGGCGCGCGTCGTGGACGAGCAGTACGAGACTTTCGACTTCGACTCCTGGCGCGATCTCGCGATCCGCGCCGGTGATGACTCGATCGGCGTCGTGGGGGGGCTGATCCGGGTTCCGCGTGTCATCTTGCTGATGGCCTTCGATCGGATTCCCAAACGAAAGGTGCGCTTCAGTCGCATCAACGTGTACGGCCGGGATCGGAGCACCTGTCAGTACTGTGGGCGCCGGTTCCCGCGTACAGAGCTCAACCTCGACCACGTAGTGCCCAGATCCAAGGGGGGGCGGACAACTTGGCAGAACGTGGTTTGCAGCTGTCTCGACTGCAATCGACGAAAGGGGGGTCGGACGCCGCAACAGGCGGGCATGCGCCTGATTGCGCCGCCTCGACGGCCCCGCTGGACCCCGATGGTCGGCGTGTTGGCCGGCCGCCGAGGCTACCCCGAGTGGCGTCCATTCTTGAGTATCGTCGATGCGTCTTACTGGAACGCCGAGCTGGCTGAGTAGCCGGCGCAAGCCGGCAGAGGCGGACGCCGACGGTGGCTCCGCGCAGCGGGTCGCCGGACCTGCTCGCGTGTGGGCCATGGGCGGCGGCAAGGGTGGCATCGGCAAAACCTTCTTCGCCGCCAACCTCGCCGCGATCGCCGCTCGCGCCGGCAGACGCGTCATCGGGATCGACGCGGACCTCGGTGGTGCCAACCTGCACACCGCGCTCGGCGTGCGCGGTGCCTCGCGCGTGAATCTGTCGGACTACTTCGACGAGCGAGTCGTCGATCTCGAGAAGGCGGCGGTCGAGACGCCGATTCCGGGACTGCGCCTGATTCTCGGCGCGCTTGGCAGCACCGGCGAAGCCGAGACGACGAGCGAGCAGCGCGCCGACCTGCTTCGGGCGGTTCGCAAGCTCAACGTCGACGTCGTCGTGCTCGACCTCGCCGCCGGCATGCACCGCGCGACCCTCGACTTCTTCATCGCGGGCGACTCGAGCTTCGTGGTCACGACGCCCGAGCCCACCGCCGTCGAGAACGCCTACTCGTTCCTGCGCGCCGCCTTCTATCGCCGGCTGGGTCGCGCGCTCGCGGAGTCCTCGATCCGGGAGGTCGTCCGCGAGCTGATGCAGCAGCGCAACGAGCGCGGCATCCAGTCGCCCCTCCAGCTGCTCGACGAGATTGACCGCATCGATCCGACGGAGGGGGCGCGCTTCCGGGCCGGCCTCGCGGGCTTCCGGCCGCGGCTCATGATCAACCAGGTTCGCAACAGCGACGACGTGAAGCTCGGGTTCTCGATCCGCAGCGTCTGCCGCAAGTACTTCGGGCTCGATGTGGACTACGTGGGGTACGTCAACCACGACGACGCCGTCTGGCGGTCGATCAAGGATCGGCGCCCCCTCGTTTTGGGCTACCCACAGGCGGACAGCTCGGTCTATATTCGGCGTATCGCGAAGAAGCTGCTGGAGGAATGAGCGGTGCGCCCGCTCTCTGAGCAGAACTACTACGACGCGCTCGACGTCTCCTCCGACGCCACGCTCCAGGAGATCGAGCGCGCCTACTGGATCGCCCGGTCGACCTACCAGACGGACTCGGTCGCCACCTACTCCCTCTACTCGGACCAGGAGAACGCGGAGATCCTGCGCCGCGTCGAGGAGGCCTACGCGGTCCTCGCCGACGCGCGCATGCGGCGTGAGTACGACGCCCGGCTGCGTCGCGAGGGCAGCGGCGAGAGCACGCCGGCTCGGCTGGCTCCGCCCCCGCGGATCCGGGAGCCCGAGGCCGCCTCGGAGCCGCCTGTCGAGGTGGAGCCGGAGGCCGAGGTCGCGAGCCGCCAGCCTCCCGTTCGCCTGAAGCCCAGGGTCACGATCGAGCCGTCGCTCGACGAGAATCTCGATCCCGACGACGGCGTGTTCGACGGACCGGTGCTGCGCCGCATCCGTATGAGCCGGGGCGTGGAGCTGGAGGAGATCTGCGGCGTCACGAAGATCAGCGAGCTGTATCTCGGGTTTCTCGAGGAGAACCGCTACCGCGATCTGCCGGCGGCGGTGTATGTTCGAGGCTTCCTGAAGGAATACGCCAAGTGCCTTCGCCTCGATCCTCTCCAGGTCGCAAACACCTACATGGAGCGATTCCGGGAGCGCGCGGAGCCACAGGGACGCCGGGCGTGACCGAGCTGATCTCCGATCCGGAGCGAGCCCGCCGGCTCGCTCGGGTGCTGTTTTCCGACATCGTCGCCTACGCGGGCGACGAGGTGCGCATCGGCCTCGAGAAGGACGACCTGTTCGACCGGCTGCAGGCCGACATCGAGCGCGCTCGCGAGTTCTACCGTCGTCGGGTTGCCCCCGATCTCCCCGACTCCGAACGGATCTTCGGCTTCGCCCTCGTCGACGTGCTCGTGGGCAACCAGCGCAAGGTCTCCACCTCCATCTGGTGAGCCTGCGCGTGAAAGTCAGCGAGGCGCTGGTGGGCGCGCGGCTCGACCAGGCCGTCGCGTCGCGCTTCGAAGGCGTGTCGCGTGCGCGCGTCAGGCGGCTGATCGAGGAGGGTGCCGTCACGGTCTCCGGCTCTCGCAGCCGGCCGTCGCACCGGCTGAAGCTCGGCGAGCTCATCCTTGCCGAGATCCCGGCACCGGTCCCGGACCGACTCGAGCCGGAGCCGATTCCGCTCGACGTCGTCTACGAAGACCCGCACCTGCTCGTGGTCAACAAGCCCGCGGGGCTCGTCGTGCACCCGGCCTCCTCCCACCGCCAAGGAACCCTCGTACACGCGCTGCTCCACCACTGCAGGGACCTCTCGGGCATCGGAGGCGTCCTGCGGCCCGGGATCGTGCATCGACTCGACAAGGGGACCTCCGGACTGATCGTGGTCGCGAAGACCGACGCTGCCCACCAGGGGCTCCAGGCCCAGTTCAAGGCACACAGCATCGACCGCGAGTACCTCGCGCTCGTGCGCGGCGTACCGACGGCGGACTCGGGGTCGATCGACGCGCCGATCGGTCGACGCCGTAGCGACCCCAAGCGCTTCTCGGCGCGGCGGGGTCGGCTTCGCTCGCCGCGCGAAGCGCGCACGCACTGGCAACTCGAGCGCCGCTTTCGCGAGCTCGCGCTCCTGCGCGTGCGCCTCGAGACGGGACGCACACACCAGATCCGCGTACATCTCGCGTCGGTCGGGCTTCCCGTGGCCGGGGATCCAGTCTATGGAGGCGGTCGTGGCGTGGCGCGCGAGCTCGGCCTCGAACGCCAGGCGCTCCACGCTGCGCTGCTCGGCTTCGAGCATCCCCAGCTCGAGCGGCGACTCCGCTTCGAAGCGCCGCTTCCGGCCGATCTCGCCCGCGTACTCGAGGCGCTCGCGCCGTGAGCGTCCCGCCCTTCCTGCGCGCGGCCGAGCTCGACGCCCTCGGCCTCGAGCACGGCTTCGGCACGCGCGCCTCCGAGTCCGCCCGGATCCCGGAGCTGCGGATGGTTCGGCAGGTGCACGGCAGACGCGTGCTCCGGGTACCGCCGCACTCGAGCGACCTCGAGGCCGATGCGCTGTTGACGACGGAGCCGGGCTTCGGCGTCGCAGTTCGAACCGCCGACTGCGTTCCGATCCTGCTGGCCGACCGCGAGCGCCGAGGCGTCGCCGCGGTGCACGCCGGCTGGCGCGGCAGCGCGGCCCGCATCGTCGAGCACGCGGTCCACGCGCTCTGCGAGGCGTGCGGTGCTGCACCCCGCGACCTCGTGGGTGTGATCGGCCCGCACATCCAGGCGTGCTGCTACGAGGTCGATGATCCGGTCCGTGACCAGATCGGCGAGCCCAGCGTCTTCGTATCCACAGGTCGCCCGGGCCACTATCGGCTCGATCTCCAACGGCTCAACCGGCTGCAGCTCGGACGCGCAGGCGTGAGAGCCATCGCGAGTGTGGGGGGATGCACCTCGTGCGACGCCGAGCGGTACGCGAGCTTTCGGCGCGACGGAACGGCCGGCCGAATGATCAGCTACATCAAACTGTGACGGGTTTACGACACGCGTCTCCCTTGACACGTACGCCCCTTCCTCTACCGTTTCCGCTGCCTCTCAACCCGCCTGCACGGCCTTCCGATTGAAGGGGCGTCCCCGACCCGATCCGGTCTGACCTCCCTCTCTCTCTACACCGAGTTCCAGCGGCTGCGGCTTCCAGACAAGGAGTTTGGATGAACCTCTCGGACCTCAAACAAAAGGACGTCACGGAGCTGGCGGAGATGGCGCTCGAGCGCGGAGTCGAGAGCTCCGCAGGAATGCGCAAGCAGGACCTGATCTTCTCGATTCTGCAAGGGGAAACGCAGCGGAACGGGGGCATCTTCGGCGAGGGCGTCATGGAGAAGCTGCCCGACGGCTACGGGTTTCTCCGATCGCCGGACTCGAGCTACCTGCCGGGCCCCGACGACATCTACGTGTCGCCGTCCCAGATCCGCCGCTTCAACCTGCAGACGGGAGACACCGTCTCGGGTCAGATCCGGGCACCCAAGGACGGCGAGCGCTACTTCGCGCTGCTGAAGGTCAACGAGGTCAACTTCGAGAGCCCCGAGGTCGCGAAGGCCAAGGTCCTGTTCGACAGCCTCACCCCGCTCTATCCAGAGCAGCGGTTTCTCCTCGCGACCGACGGCGGACCGCTCACGACTCGCGTCATCGACCTGATCGCCCCCGTCGGAAAGGGGCAGCGCGCGTTGATCGTCTCGCCGCCCAAGGCGGGCAAGACGATGCTGCTCCAGGACATCGCGAACGCGATCGGCGTCAACAACCCCGAAGCGGTCGTGATCGTGCTGCTGATCGACGAGCGGCCCGAGGAGGTCACGGACTTCCAGCGCAACGTCGCAGCCGAAGTCGTCTCATCGACCTTCGACGAGCCCGCCACCCGCCACGTCCAGGTGGCCGACATGGTGATCGAGAAGGCGCGCCGCCTGGTCGAGCACAAGCTCGACGTGGTGATCCTGCTCGATTCCGTCACCCGCCTCGCGCGCGCCCACAATACGGTCGTGCCCCACTCCGGGAAGATCCTCTCGGGCGGCGTCGACGCGAATGCCCTCCAGAAGCCGAAGCGCTTCTTCGGTGCCGCACGGAACATCGAGCAGGGGGGAAGCCTCACGATCATCGGCACCGCTCTGGTCGACACGGGATCGCGCATGGACGAGGTGATCTTCGAGGAGTTCAAGGGGACCGGTAACTCCGAGATCCACCTCGATCGCAAGCTCGCCGAGCGGCGCACCTACCCCGCCATCGACCTCAACAAGAGCTCCACGCGCCGCGAAGAGCTCCTGCTCGACGAGAAGACGGTGAACCGCATGTGGGTGCTGCGGAAGGTGCTCTCGCCGCTCAACCCGGTTGACTGCATGGAGTTCCTCCTCGAGAAGATCAAGAACACGGCTTCGAACGAGGAATTCCTCGCGTCGATGAACAGCTAGTCTCGCGGGTTATCGGCCGGCGGAGCCGGCCTGCCCGCCTTCGCTCGGCTGTGCCTCGCTGCGCGCGCCGCTGCCGCTGCGCTTGCATCCTAACCGCGGCGCCTGCATCCAAGCCGCGGTGTCTGTGTACCTCCTTGAGCCGGGTGGCGGGCTGGGCTAGGTTCGACGGCGCGATGAGGCCGGAGATCCATCCCGAGTACGTCGAAGCCCACGTGCGCTGCGCGTGCGGCAGCGAGTTCACGACCCGCTCGACCAAGCCCGAGATCCGGGTCGAGATCTGCTCGGCCTGCCACCCGTTCTACACCGGGAAGCAGAAGATCGTGGACTCGGCCGGGAAGGTGGAGCGCTTCAGGCGGCGCTACGCCAAGAAGGATTGATGAACAGTCACTCCCGGTCCGCGCCGCTCCATCCCGGCTCGATCCCCCACTAGCCTACCTTCGTTCGACTTTCGTCACCCCCTCCCGCGCGAGGATGCCTCGTCCACTCGTCCCGCCTGGAGACTCAGCCCGTGTTCGAACGCCTCGAAGAGATCGTCGCCCGCTGCCGGGAGCTCGAAGCGCGCCTGGCGGACCCGGCGACCAGCTCCGACCCGGCGCAGCTTCGCGAGATCGGCCAGGAGCTGGCCTCGCTCCGGGAGCCGTCCGAACGCTACGCTCGCTGGAAGCAGATCGAGGTCTCCCTCGCCGAGAACCGCGAGCTGCTCGAGGATCCGGACCCCGAGATTCGCGAGCTCGCGCTCGCCGAGGTCGAGACGCTCGCCGCGGAGGGCAAGGCGGTCGAGGCCGATCTCCATCGGCTGCTCACTCCGAAGGACCCCAACGACTCCAGGAGCGTCGTGCTCGAGATCAGAGCGGGCACCGGCGGCGAGGAGGCGGCCCTCTTCTCGAGCGATCTCTTCCGCATGTACACGCGCTATGCCGAGCGCGAGAACTGGAAGGTCGAGCCGCTCTCGATCTCCGAGACGGGCTCGGGCGGACTCAAGGAGGTGATCGCCGAGGTCCAGGGCAAGGGCGTATTCGGGCGGCTCAAGTACGAGAGCGGGGTGCATCGCGTGCAGCGCGTCCCGGTGACGGAGTCGCAGGGCCGCATCCACACCTCGGCCGTCACGGTTGCCGTGCTTCCCGAGGCCGAGGGCGTCGAGGTGGAGCTCGACGAGCAGAAGGAGCTTCGGATCGACGTGTACCGCAGCTCTGGGCCGGGCGGCCAGAGCGTGAACACGACCGACTCTGCGGTCCGGATCACCCACATCCCGAGCGGTCTGGTCGTGACCTGCCAGGACGAGAAGTCGCAGCACAAGAACAAGGCGCGCGCGCTCAAGATCCTGCGCGCTCGACTGCTCGATCGAGAGCAACAGCGCATGCGCGAGGAGCGCGCGCAGGAGCGGCGCGACCAGATCGGGACCGGCGATCGCAGCGAGCGGATTCGCACCTACAACTTTCCCCAGAACCGGGTGACGGATCACCGGCTCGGTCTGACCGTGCACAAGCTGGAGCGGATCCTCGAGGGAGAGCTCGACGAGCTGATCGAGCAAGCCCAGCAGCACCTGCGCAGCGAGGGGGCGGTGTGATGCCCGACGCGAGCTGGACGCCGCTGGAGCTCCTGCGCTGGACGACCGGCTACTTCGAGAGCCACGGGATTCCCTCGCCGCGACTCGACGCGGAGCTGCTGCTCGCGCACGTGCTCGAGGTGAAGCGCATCGATCTCTACCTGCGCTTCGAGGAAGCGGTCGACGAAGCCTCGCGGTCGCGCTTTCGCGAGCTCGTGCGGCGTCGGACCGGGGAGCGGGTCCCGGTTGCCTATCTGACCGGGCGCCGCGAGTTCTGGTCGCTCGGCCTGGGGGTCACACCCGACGTGCTCATCCCGCGCCCGGAGACCGAGACCCTGGTCCAGGCGATCCTGGATCTCGCGCCCGCGCGCTGGGCCGACGTCGGCACCGGCTCCGGCGCGATTGCGGCAGCGGTGTCTCTCGAGCGGCCCGACTGCCGTGTCGTCGCCGTCGACTGCTCGCGAGCCGCACTGGAAGTCGCGCGCGCGAACCTGGAGCGGCTCGACGTGCTCGACCGGGTCGAGCTGTGCGAGGGGGACGGCGTCGCGCCCCTCGAGGGGCGGTTCGACGTGATCGCGTCGAATCCTCCCTACATCCCGTCGGCCGAGCTCGAGTCCCTGCCGCCCGAGGTCCGCTGTGAGCCCGCGGAGGCGCTCGACGGCGGCCCGGACGGAATGCGCGTCATCGCGGCCCTGGTGCGCGACGCGCCCGCGAAGCTCGAGGCTCCGGGGCACCTGGTGCTGGAGGTCGGGGCGGGCCAGGCACCCGAGGTCGAGCAGCGACTCCGGGGCGCCGGCGCGACCGCCGTCGAGGTCCGCAAGGACCTGGCCGGAATCGAGCGCGTCGTGATCGGAACCTTCGGGGACGGGGAGGTGCCGAATGGATCGGTTTGAGATCCGCGGAGGGGTCCCGCTGCGGGGCAGTGTGAAGGTGAGCGGCTCGAAGAACTCGGTGCTCGCCCTGATGGCCGCCTCGCTCCTGGCCGAGGACGATGTGGTGCTCTCGAACGTGCCTCACGTTCGCGACGTCGACACGATGCGCAGGATTCTCCACGAGCTCGGCGTCGCCTCGGCCTGGGAAGAGGACGGAACGCTGCGCATTGCCGCGGGCGAGGTCTCCGAGATCGAGGCGCCCTACGACATGGTCCGGAAGATGCGCGCCTCCTTCATGGTGCTCGGCCCTCTGCTGGCGCGCTGCGGACGCGCGCGGGTCTCGCTCCCCGGCGGCTGCGCGATCGGAGCCCGGCCGGTCGACCAGCACCTGAAGGGCCTCGAGGCGCTCGGCGCCAAGGTCGAGCTGATCGGGGGCTACGTGGAGGCGCGTGCGGAGCGGCTGCGCGGTGGCCGCGTCGTGTTCGAGATCCCGACCGTGAACGGGACCCAGAACGTGCTGATGGCGGCCGCGCTCGCCGAGGGCTCCTCCGAGATCGAGAACGCCGCGGTGGAGCCCGAGGTGAGCGAGCTCGTCTCGGTGCTCTGCGCGATGGGCGCGCGCATCTCGGGAGCGGGCACGGATCACCTCGAGGTCGAGGGGGTTCCCAGCCTGCGCGGGGTCACGCACCAGGTCGGTGCGGACCGGATCGAGGCCGGCACCCTCCTGGTGGCCGGCGCCATCACCGGCGGAGACGTCGAGGTGACCGCGGTCGAGCCGGATCACCTGGGTGCGCTCACGAGCAAGCTCGAGGAGGCGGGCCTGGCGCTCGAGATCGGCGCGGACCGGATCCGCATCCGCTCGACCGGTCGGCCGCGCGCGATCCGGGTCGTGACGGCTCCCTTCCCCGGCTTCGCGACGGATCTGCAGGCCCAGATGATGGCCCTGCTGAGCATCGCCGAGGGGTCGAGCGTCGTGACCGAGACCATCTTCGAGAACCGTTTCATGCACGTGTCCGAGCTCTGCCGGATGGGGGCCGACATCAGCATCGAGGGCCGGACGGCCGTCATCCAGGGGCAGCCCCGGCTCTCCGGTGCACCCGTCATGGCGACCGATCTGCGCGCGAGCGCCTGCCTGGTCCTGGCGGGTCTCGCCGCCCGCGGCGAGACCCAGGTCCTGCGCGTCTACCACATCGACCGGGGCTACGATCGCATCGAGCACAAGCTCGCGGCGCTCGGGAGCCGCATCCGGCGCATCCGGTCCTGAGCCGGTGGGAGCCCTCACGCTGATTCGGAGCCGCGACGCCGGCTTCGCAGACGCCTTTGAGCGCCTGGAGCAGCGCCTCTCGCTCGACCGGGCCGAGGTGGACACGGCGGTCGCCGCGGTGCTGGAGGACGTGCGTCGGCGCGGCGATGACGCGCTCCTCGAGGCGACCGAGCGCTTCGACGGGTATCGCCTGACGCGGGACGAGATCCGGGTCCCGGAGTCCGAGATCGCGGCCGCCGGATCCGAGCTGGAGCCGGCGGACCGCGAGGCGCTGGCCGCAGCCGCCGAGCGGGTGCGCAGCTTCCACGCCTCGCACGTCCCGGAGTCCTGGCGCCTGGAGCGACCGGGGGAGCAGCTGGGGCAGGAAGTCCGACCGATCGGGCGCGTCGGAGTGTACGTGCCCGGCTTCCAGGCTCCGCTCGCCTCGACCGTGCTGATGATCGCCATTCCGGCCTCGGTGGCCGGCGTGCCCGAGCTGGCCGTGACCAGCCCCGGGCGCAGGCACCACCCCGCGATCCTCGAGGCGGCGCGCCTCGCCGGGGTGACCCAGGTATTCCGCGTCGGGGGCGCTCAGGCGATCGCCGCGCTCGCCTACGGCACCGAGACGATCCCCGCGGTCGACAAGATCGTGGGGCCGGGCAGCGTCTGGACGCAGTCGGCCAAGCGGCAGGTATTCGGGCGGGTCGCGATCGACTCCGACGCCGGGCCGAGCGAGGTCCTGATCATCGCGGACGCAGGCGCCGATCCCAGCTTCGTGGCGGCCGACCTGCTGGCGCAGGCCGAGCACGACGAGGCCGCCAGCGTGGTGCTCGCCACGCCGAGCGAGTCCCTGGCGCGGGCCGTGCTCGAGGAGCTGGAGCGGCAGCTCGCGGGTGCGGCGCGGCGCGAGGTTGCGCGGGTCGCGCTGCGGGACCGGAGCCTCGCCATCGTCACGCGCGACCTCGACGAGGCGGTGGACCTGGCCAACCGATACGGCGCGGAGCACCTGCAGATCATGACCGAGGAGCCGGAGCGACTGGTTCCCGAGATCGAGAACGCCGGCGCCGTATTCCTGGGCTCTCACGCGCCGGTTCCGGTCGGCGACTACGTCGCGGGGCCGAGCCACGTCCTGCCGACGGGCGGCACCTCCCGCTTCTTCTCGCCGCTGGGTGTGGAGGACTTCCTGAAGCGGATGAGCATCATCGGCCTGGACCCCGGCCGGCTCGCCGAGATTGGACCCCACGCCGTGCGCCTGGCCGAGCTCGAAGGGCTCGAGGCCCACGCCCGCGCGGTCGAGATCAGGCTGGAGCGGAACCGGGGGTAGACCCGGCGCCGCTTTTCCGTTTCCCTAGCGGCCGGACGTTCGCGATCGGGGCCCGGTCCGCGTCCCCAGCACAGGAGATCTCAGCATGGATCGCGAGGCCAGCGTAAGCCGCAAGACCCGGGAGACCGAGATCCAGGTCGAGCTCCGCCTCGACGGAACGGGTACGTCCGAGATCCACACCGGGATGGCCTTCTTCGACCACCTGCTCGAGGCGCTGGCCCGCCACGGCCTCTTCGACCTCGTGGTGCGCGCCAACGGCGACCTCGAGGTCGACCAGCACCACACGGTCGAGGACGTCGGCCTCACGCTCGGTCAGGCGCTGCGCGACGCGATCGGCGACGGCTCCGGCTTGACGCGCTTCGGCTCGGCTCGGATTCCGATGGCCGACGCCCTGGCGACGGTCGATCTGGACCTCTCGAACCGGCCCTTCCTGATCTACCGGGTCGAGCTGCAGCGCGACTGGGTCGCCCAGTTCGACGCGGCCCTGGTCGAGGACTTCCTGTACGCGCTGTCGAGCCGGGGCGGGATCGACCTCCACGTCGAGCTCCGCTACGGCCAGAGCGTGCACCACTGCGTGGAAGCGATCTTCAAGGGTCTGGGGCGCGCCCTCGATCAGGCCACGCGCGTCGATCCCCGCATCGAAGGTCCGCTCTCGACCAAGGGCTCGTTGTGACCGCGCCGGCGGCCGAGGTCGCACTCGTCGACTTCGGCATGGGCAACCTGCGCAACGTCGCGCGCGCCCTGGAGAGGGCCGGGGCCAAGCCCCGCGTGACGGCCGATCCCGCCGACGTCCTGCACGCGGATCGCGTCGTGCTACCCGGCGTCGGCGCGCTCGGCGATTGCATGCGCGGGCTCCGCGAGCTGGGTGTGGACGAGGCGCTCCGGGAGCGCATCGATCGCGGCCGCCCCTATCTCGGGCTCTGCCTCGGTCTCCAGGTGCTCTTCGAGGAGGGGGACGAGGGAAACGCCCGCGGCCTGGGGTTGATCCCCGGCCGCGTGGGTCGCTTCGACTCCGGCATGGGGCTCCCGATTCCGCACATGGGCTGGAACGCCGCCGAGCTGGAGAGCCCGCATCCGGTCGTCCCCGACGGCTACTACTACTTCGTGCACAGCTATCGGCCCGCGGGCGTTCCGGCGGAGGCCGTCGTGGCGACCACCGAGTACGGCGAACGCTTCCCCTCGGCCGTGGGAGCCGGCACGGCGGTCGCGGTGCAGTTCCACCCCGAGAAGAGCCAGCGCGTCGGCCTCGAGCTGCTGGAGCGGTACTGCCGATGGGATCCGTGACCGCAGCCCGGCGCGTGCGGCGCATTTCGCCCGGGGCGTGCGCGCTGGTCGCGGCTCTGCTGCTCGGCTGCAGCTCGCCCATCCACTTCGAGAGCGAGGCCGGAGAGTCGTGGGGTCCGGTCGAGAAGCTGGCGCTGATGCCCTTCGACGCACAGATCCCGCTGACCGGCGGCATGACGGCGGCCGAGATCTCCACCTACGTCACCTCCCGCGCTCTCGCGGCCCTGTCCGAGCGGGGACAGTTCGTGGTGATCCCGCCGGCGGAGGTGCGCCAGGCGCTCGGTGCCGGAGATCGGCCCATCCTGCCGAGCGACCCGGAGGAGATCGGGGGCATCCTCGACGAGACATTCGGCGTCGACGCACTCGTCTTCGGGCAGGTTCGGCGCTTCACCAAGCGCGCCGGCGGCGCCAAGGGCTCGAGCCGGCCCGCCTCCGTGCGTCTCGAGATGCAGCTTCGCGCCCCCGAAGGCACCCTGCTCTGGCGCGGCGTCTATGACGAGACCCAGCGGAGCATCTCGGAGGATCTCGGCGGGTTCTCCGTGGCGCGGGAGCGCGGGTTCCGCTGGCTCAGCGCCGAGGAGCTGGCGGAGTTCGGCGCCCGGCAGCTCGTGGACGCGATGAGTGAGACCGTCCACTGATGGAGGTGATTCCGGCGATCGATCTCCGCGGCGGCCAGGTCGTGCGGCTGGAGCAGGGAGACTACGCGCGCGAGTCGGTCTACAGCGCGCGGCCCGGCGAGGTGGCACGCGGCTTCTGTGACCAGGGGGCGCAACGGATTCACGTGGTCGACCTCGACGGCGCGCGCGACGGCCGGGCCGGGAACCTGGCGGCACTCGAGGAGATCCTGAGCTCCGCCTCGAGCGCACGCATCCAGACCGGCGGCGGGATTCGCAGCTTCGAGGCGATCGAGCGCCGGGTTGAGCTCGGCGCGGATCGCGTCGTGCTCGGGACGGCCGCCCTGGAGGATCCCGAGCTGGTGCAGGAGGCGGCGCAGCGGTTCCCGGAACGCATCATCCTGGGCCTGGACGCCCGGGACGGCCGGGTGGCGACGCGCGGCTGGCTGGAGACGCACGGGCCGACGGTCGAGGAGGTGCTGGCTCGCTTCGAGCACCTGCCGCTGGCCGCGCTGCTCCACACGGACATCGCGCGGGACGGCATGCTCACGGGCGCGAACCTCGAGGCGACGGCGGCGCTGGCGCGCGGGAGCCGGTTCCCCGTGCTCGCCTCCGGTGGCGTCGCGTCGATCGACGACCTCGTGACGCTAGCCCGGACGCGCGTCATTGAGGGAGCCATCGTGGGTCGCGCGATCTACACCGGCGCGATCGACCTCGCGGAGGCGATCGAGAAGGTCGCGTCATGCTGACGAAGCGCGTCATCCCCTGCCTCGACGTCAAGAATGGCCGCGTCGTAAAGGGAATCCGCTTCGTCGAGCTGCGCGATGCGGGCGATCCGGTGGAGGCGGCAGCCGCCTACGACGCGGCGGGGGCGGACGAGCTCTGCTTCCTCGACATCACCGCGTCCCACGAGCAGCGGGGGACGATTCTGGATCTGGTCGCGCGGACCGCCGATCGCGTCATGATCCCGTTCTCGGTCGGAGGGGGCGTGCGCTCGGTCGAGGACGTCCGCTCGCTGCTCCAGGCGGGCGCCGACAAGGTCTCGATCAACACGGCGGCAGTGGAGCGCCCGGACCTGATCGCCGAGGCGGCCGATCGCCTCGGCTCGGCCAACCTGATCGTCGCGATCGACGCACGCCGCCGCAGCCCGGGAGGCCGTGAAGCGGCCGCCGGCTGGGAGGTCTTCACGCACGGCGGCCGCAACGGGACCGGGATCGACGCGATCGAGTGGGCGCGGCGCATGGAGCGGGCGGGTGCGGGTGAGATCCTGCTCACCAGCATGGATCGAGACGGGACGCGCGACGGCTACGACCTCGAGCTGACCCGGGCCGTGACCGACGCGCTCACCATTCCGGTGATCGCCTCGGGGGGGGCGGGAGAGCTGGCGCACCTGGCCGCTGCCCTGGACGAGGCTCCGGGGGGTGGCGGCGCCGCGGCGGTCCTGGCGGCGAGCATCTTCCACTTCGGAGAGTTCACGATTACCGAGACGAAGTACTACCTGTCTTCACAGGGAATCCACATTCGTCCAGAGGATGCCGGCTGAGTTCTCCACAGCTTATTGGTCCGACCAAAGACGCTTTTCGAGCCTGGGGCTCTGTTGCACAAGCGGCTGTGGGTTGCTAGCTTCCGTCATCGCAGCGTCGGCGTTAAGTACCTGACTTTCCTGCGTTTTTCTGCTGAGAGGTGCTCTTGGAGAGGGCGCGGTAGGGGATGTCGACGCCAAGTCACACAGGATTGCCGCGACCGGTGAGAGCCGGTCAATCAGTCTTGCGGGTTGAGTGGAGGGGACCGATCTGCCTGGTGTAAAGGTCAAGGAGAACGAGACCTTCGAGAGCGCGATGAAGCGCTTCAAGAAGCAGTGCGAGAAGGCGGGGATCATGTACGAGCTTCGCCGCCGCGAGCACTACGAGAAGCCGAGCATTCGCAAGAAGAAGAAGGCCCTGGCCGCCCGAAAGCGAGCGATCAAGAAGCTCAAGCAGTCGGGCCCCTGAGAGATAACCCAGCCCGGTGCAGCGAGTCTGCATCGGGCTTTCGTTTCTGGAGCAGGTAGCGGGGAGCGGAGTGGGGCGAATCCCGGATCACTTGATCGCCGAGATCCGTGAGCGAGCCGACATCGTCGGGATCGTCGGTCGCTACGTCACGCTCAAGAAGTCCGGCCCACGCCACTGGGGGCTGTGCCCGTTCCACAACGAGAAGACCGCTTCCTTTCAGGTCCACGAGGAGAAGCAGATCTTTCACTGCTTCGGCTGCGGAGTCGGTGGCGACGTGTTCAGCTTCCGAACCCGGCACGACGGCCTCGACTTCCCGGACGCGGTTCGAGCGATTGCGCGCGAGGTCGGCGTCGAGATTCCGGAGCGCGGCGACGTGGACGGGGGGAGCCTGACTCCCCTGTATCGCGCCAACGAGAGCGCGCTCGACTACTTCCTGGGCGTGCTCCGCTCCGACGACGGCGGGCGAGCTCGTAGCTACCTCCGAAACCGGGGCATCACCCGCGAGCTGGCGCAGCGGTTCCAGATCGGCGCCGCCCCCGCGAAGTGGGACGGGCTGCTCCGGCATCTGGAGCGAGCCAGCCAGCCGCTTGCGGCCGCCGAGAAGGCGGGCCTCGTCGCGCAGCGGCGCGATGGGGATGGGCGCTACGATCGCTTCCGCGGGCGCGTCATCTTCCCGATCCTCGACCCGAGCGGCCGCGTCCTGGGCTTCGGTGGGCGTCAGCTTGACGACGAGGACGCGACACCCAAGTACCTGAACACCTCAGAGACCCCGGTCTATCGCAAGAGCCGCGTCCTGTTCGGGCTGCCTCAGGCACTGGATGCCATCCGGAGCGCGGGTCGGGTGGTCGTCGTCGAGGGGTACTTCGACGTGCTGGCGCTGCATCGCGCGGGCATCGAGCAGGTGGTGGCACCGTGCGGCACGGCACTGACGCCGGATCACGGCAAGCGCATCCGTCGTTACGCTCCGGAGGTCGTGCTCCTGTTCGACGGAGACGAGGCGGGGCGCCAGGCGGCGGAGCGCGCGCTCCCGACTCTGCTCGCCGAGGGTCTGCGCGTCCGCGCCGTGTTCCTGGCGCCGGGCGACGATCCCGACACGCTGCTCGAACGCGAGGGCCCGGAGGCGCTGCGCGCCTGCCTCGACGACGCCGTACCGTTGCTTCGTCACGTCATGGATCGGCAGTTCTCGCGCAAGACCCGCGAGCGGCTCGGTACCGCCGACGTGGCGCAGGTACTGGCGCCGCTTCTCGAGGCGGTCTCGGATCCACTCGAGCGACGCGACCATGTGCACGAAGTTGCGACCCACCTGCGCCTCGAAGATGCCGAGTTGGACGAGGCGGTCCGGGCGTACACGCAGTCGCGCGGGACTCGGGAGACTCCAAAAGCGCCCGAGCGCCACATAGAAGAAGAGGAAGTCAAGATCGACGCGGTCAGTCGCGCGCTGCTCGAGGCGGCGGCCAGTCATCCGGACCTCGTGGGGGTGATCGGCCATGTGCGACTCGAGTGGCTGCCGCCGGGCGACGGACGCGAGCTCCTGGGACAGCTGCTGCTGCGCGCTCCGGAGTTCGGCGCCACGACGGTCTCCTGGCTGTGCTCGGACGAGGCCGAGGAGCTGCGGCCCGGCCTCAAGGCGGCGTTGCGACGCATCGTGATGCAGGCGGCCTCGGCGGATCGTGCGTCCGCGCTGCAGGCGGTGCGGGATTGTCTGGCGCGCCTCGAAGATCGCGCGCTGGAGCAGGAGATGAGGGATTTACGGTCCCAGATCGAGACATGTCGCGACCCGGCGGAACGGGAGACGCTGCTCGAAAGGGTGCAAGCCACCCTGGAGCGGCGCCGAACGTTGACGCCGGCGTTCGCATAGGTGGTTCGAAGAACGGAGCAGGATCGGAGGAGAGCCCCCCCCATGGCGAGCCGAAAGACCCCCCCGAGGTCGTTGACCCCACGACAATCTTCTAGCCCGAGCACGAAGGGACGCGTCGGTCGTTCCGAGGTGCGCGAGCTGAGCAACGGCGCCGGCAGCAACGGCGCCGGCAGCGACGGCCCGATCGGCATCGGAAACGGATCGGTGAGCATGCGGCAGCTCCTCCGGCAGGGAAAGGAGTGCGGCGAGGTCAACGGTGCGCAGCTCCTGAAGACGCTCCCGGACCACATCCTCAACTCGCCCGACAAGCTCGATGACGTGGTGGCCCTGTTCACCCGCCACGCCATCTCGATCCGCGAATGGCAGCCCCCGGTACGACTGCGCAAGCCGGACCCGCAGCGGCACAGCCGACGCGAAGACGACTACGACGGCTTCCGCTCCAACGACCCGGTCCGCGTGTACCTGCGCGAGATGGGTGCGGTGTCGCTCCTCACGCGCGAGGGCGAGGTCGAGATCGCCAAGCGGATCGAGGCGGGAGAGGAGGAGGAGTTCCGCGCGATCCTGCGCTCGCCCATCGTCTCACAGTACCTGCTCGAGACCGGGGACGAGATCCGCAAGGGGCGCCGCGAGCTCAAGCCGCTGTTCGGACAGGCGCCCGAAGGGGAGGGCGACAGCCTCGAGACGAAGCGCAAGCAGCTCTTGCTGGCGCTCACCCGGGTGCGACGTTCGCAGGGTGAGGTCACGAAGCGCCAGCGCGTGCTCTCGAACCCGCGCACGAGCGACGAGACGCGCGTGCGTGTGCAGGATGAGATCGACGAGGTCCTCAATCGGAACGCCGACCGCATTCGCGAGGCCGGGCTCAAGAAGGAGTACATTCGCGGACTGACGCGGAATATCGAGAAGTTCACCGAGACGATCGAGGACCAGAAGCGCGGGGTGGAGCGGATGCTCCGACCGCTTCGCGTCGACGAGGATGAGTTCCTCGAGCTCGCCGCGCAATCGAGGCGCCGGTCTGTGCCGGGCAAGAAGGCGTTGCGGAGGCTCGGTGGGAACGCCGAGGCGATCGAGATTGCCGAGAAGGAGATCCTGGCCGCACAGCGACGGGTCCAGAAGCTCGAGTCGGAGTCCCGCACCACGCTCGAGGAGGCGCACGCGTCCCTCGACGAGATCGCGGTGGGACGCGAGCGCACGCGCAAGGCCAAGAGCGAGCTGATCGAGGCGAACCTGCGGCTCGTGGTCTCGATCGCGAAGAAGTACACGAACCGCGGGCTGCAGTTCCTGGACCTGATCCAGGAGGGCAACATCGGCCTGATGAAGGCCGTCGACAAGTTCGAGTGGCGACGGGGCTACAAGTTCTCGACCTACGCGACCTGGTGGATCCGCCAGGCGATCACGCGCGCGATCGCGGATCAGGCTCGCACGATTCGCATTCCGGTGCACATGATCGAGACGATGAACAAGCTGGTGCGCGCCTCGCGCTACCTGGTGCAGAAGGTCGGCCGGGAGCCGACGGCGGAAGAGATCGCCAAGAAGATGGAGATGCCGCTCGAGAAGGTGCAGATGGTGCTCAAGATCGCCAAGGAGCCCATCTCGCTCGAGATGCCGATCGGCGAGGACGAGGACAGCCACCTCGGCGACTTCATCGAGGACAAGGCGCGGATGCCGCTGACCGACGAGGTCATCCAGCGCAGCCTCGCCGAGCAGACGCGCTCGGTGCTCGGCACCCTGACGCCGCGCGAGGAGAAGGTGCTCAAGATGCGCTTCGGGATCGGGGAGCGGTCCAACCACACTCTCGAGGAGGTGGGCCAGAACTTCGAGGTGACCCGCGAGCGGATCCGACAGATCGAGGCCAAGGCGCTGCGCAAGCTCCGGCACCCGAGCCGAGCCAAGATCCTCCGCGCCTTCATCGAGTAGAAAGCCCCAGCCCTAAAGCGACGCGAGGTTCCGGCCGATCTTGCGCCCGTGAGATCGGCGTCCAGGACGCTCTGTTGTCTACTGCTGTTCGCTTGTGCCGGTTCGCGTCCGGCGCTGGAGCCCCGGGATTCCCTCGAGACGAGTGCCGCGCCCGCCGATCTTTGGAGCCCTCCGCGCGCGTCGACGCACCCGCTGCGGCTCCGCGTGTGGGCGGTTCCCGGCGGAGCGAGGGCCGACTTCGCGAGTGAGGCACCGGCACTGGCCGTCCGGATAGGCGAGTCGGTGGATCTGCACCGCGCAGGAGACGCTGCGGCCCGGGCGCAGTGCCAATGGTCCGACGACCAGGGGCGCGAGGGTCCGCTCCCGCTCCCCTCGCGGTCGCGTCCCGGCGTCGTCGAGGTTCGCTGTACGGCGGGTGCCGATCGGGCGTTCGCCCAGGTGACCTACACCGACGCGCACGAGCTTCCAGTCCGCGATCCCTACGTCGGCGGGGTCGTGCTGCTCAAGACCCGTCGGATTCCCACCGGACTGGCGGGCCCGGTCGGGACCTCCGAGCTCGGGCTCGGATCTCTCGATCGTCTGCTCCAGCGGCTCGGTGCGTACGCGCTTCCCGCGTTTCCGTTCGACCGAAGCGGAACGCTCGACCGCGTCGGGCTCGCGCGCTGGATCGTCGTCGATCTTCCCGAGCGGACCAACTTCTACCAGGCGGTCGCCCTGCTGCGCGCCGATCCCGAGATTCTCGCCGAGAGCTACGTCCCCGAGGATGCGCGCTTTCTTCGCGTTTCCGAGCAGGCGGGCTGGCCCGAGCCACTGGTCGCCGCGTCGCAGCGAGCGCCGGAGCCTCTCAACCGCGAGGCGGCTTCCGAAAGGGTTGAAACGAGCTCCCGCATTCCACGGGTCGGACGCGACCTCGGCTGGGAGCTCGAGGCGATCGGCGCGCCGCGCGCATGGAGTCGAGCCACGGGAAGCGGTGTCACCGTTGCCGTCGTCGACACCGGCGTGGATGTCGATCATCTGACGTTGTCTCTGAACCTGCCCCTCAAGGAGTCCGAGGGTCGGGGCTACGACGGAGACGGCAACGGAATCCCCGGCGACGAGCTCGGCGTCAACTTCGCGCACCTCGCGATCGCACACGGCGAAGGTCCCCCGCGCCTGGCCCTGGGTCTCGCGGGCGACGTGTCGGATTGGGCCGGTCTCGACGCTGCTCGGATCGGCCGCGCGGTCGGGCACGGAACCGCCATCGCAGCGCTGGTCGCGGGCTCCGGGGCGGGCTCGGGGCGCGCAGGCGTCGCCCCCGATGCCGCGATTCTTCCCGTCGACGTTCAGGAGAACGCGCTTGCGAGCGGGGGCCAGCTGATCGGGGATGACCCGCGCATGCGCGCGCTGCCCCTGTCCTCGCCACTGCGCTCCGGGGTCTGGGCGCGCGCCGCGGGGATCGTCTATGCGGTCTCAGAGGGTGCTCGGGTGCTGACGTGCGCGTGGGCGTCGGAAGTCCCGCACTGGGTCCTGCACGACGCGCTGCTGTTCGCCGAGGACAACTGCGCGCTCGCCGTCTGCTCGGCTCTCGAGAGCGGCGGGTACCCGGGGGCCTGGCTGCGTGCGGGAGCGAGCGAGACGGGCGAGGTGTACGACGCGTGGACCGGTGAGCTCGAGGGCGACTTCTTTCGCCGGCCGCTTCGCGCCACCCTGCTCGTGGGCGCGGCGCCTGGAGTCCGCGTCGACCTGGTCGCGCCTGGAGGAGACCCGCGGCGCGGGATCGAGAGCGCGGTCTCCAGTCCGCTGGCCTCCCGTACCTCGCGCGGCAGCCGGCGCCTCGCGAGCTTCCGCGGCGCCGACATGTCGGTCGCGCTCACGGCCGGCGTCGCCGCGCTCGCGATCGAGCTTCGACCCGACCTGGAGCCCTGGGAGATTCGCGAGAGCCTGCTGCGCGGTGCCGCGAGCGGGGGACGGCTCGACGCGCCGGGAGCGCTCGAATCCGCGGCACTCCGGGCTCAGGGGGGCTGTATGACCCCCTCGGAGCGCCACCAGCAGCTGAGCGTCGAGCGACGCCCCTGGTGGAAGCGCATCCGGACGCGAGTGGAGTACGAGCGGGATCACCCGGACGAGCCTCCCGCCGCGAGGCGGCCCGAAGGGTCCGTCGAGGGTCGCTGAGGTGTCCGCCCGGCCGCCCGTCGCCGGACGCGTCCAGGCGCTCGCCGCGTATTGCCCCCCCTGGGCTGGGCGCCTATTCTGCGTCGCCAGTCGGGGCGTAGCGCAGCTTGGTAGCGCGCTTGGTTCGGGACCAAGAGGTCGCCGGTTCAAATCCGGCCGCCCCGACCAGTTTCTTCTCTCCGGGCTGTCGGCGGGCGCAGCCCGCCTGCTCGGGCGGCGCGCCACGTCGCGTGCGCCCGGGCGATCGCTTGACGGAACCCGAGACGTGTTGGATGAGTCGAGCCGTGTGACCTCCGTCGAGCCGCGTACGGCGGTCAATGCGGGGATCGTCTCGCTGGTCGCGGGTGTCGCGATCATGTCGGCGAAGTTCCTGGCCTGGTGGGTGACCGGGTCGAGCGCGATCTTCGCGGATGCGGCGGAGTCGATCGTCAACGTGATCGCTGCCGCCATGGCGACCTACAGCGTCATCGTGTCGGCCCGGCCGCCCGACCACGACCATCCCTACGGGCACGGAAAGGCCGAGTCGGTTTCGGCGGGAGTCGAGGGGGCGCTCATCCTGGTCGCCGCCGCGGCGATCATCGTCCACGCGGGTAGCGAGCTGATCCGTGGACCGGAGCTGGAGCGGCTCGGCGTCGGAATCCTGGTGGCGGGCGGCGCGGGTCTCGGAAACCTCGCGCTCGCGCTCTATCTGGTTCGCGTCGGCCGGCGGGTTCGCTCCGAGGCGCTCGTCGCCGACGGCATGCACGTCCTCACCGACGTCGTGACGACCGTCGGCACCATCGCGGCACTCGTCGTCGTCAAGCTCACCGGGATCGCGCTGTTCGATCCGCTCGTGGCTCTGCTCGTGGCCGCGAACATCCTGCGGACCGGCTGGCGAGTGGTTCGGCGCGCGCTCGGAAAGATCCTGGATGAGGCCGACTTCGAGCTGCTCTCGCAGATCAGCTCGCATCTGGAGGCGGAGCGCCGCCCGGAGTGGGTCGAGGTGCACCAACTGCGCAGCTGGTCCTCCGGCACGCTGCTGCACCTGGACGTGCACCTCATGCTGCCGCGCTACCTGTCGATCGAAGAGGGACACAGGATCGGGGACGAGTTCGAGGCGGACGTGGCCCGGATCCTGCCCGAACGCAGCGAGGCGGTCGTTCACCTCGATCCCTGCACCCCTCAACAGTGCAGTGCTTGCACGATGGCGGCCTGCCCGATCCGTTCAGAGGCGTTGGACGCGCCGTTCAGGTTCACCGTCGAGACCATCACGCGTGCGGGCGTCATCTGATGCGGCTCTGCCGCTAGGATCCGGATGAGCTAGCCTCTTCTCATGACGCTTCACCCCCCCGTCCGCGGCGTCGAGGTCGATCGGTCCATCCGGCCGAGCGGGATCGTGATCGAGCCGGACATCCCGATCTGCCAGACCGACCTGCCCCTCGACTGGTACCAGGAGGAGTTCAAGCCGTACGCCGAGGAGTACCTCGCGCTTCCCGATCGCAAGCCCGAGACCGTGATCCCCTGGATGGATCGCTACATCCAGCCCGTGCTGAACCACTTCGGTCCGGAGCTGATGCTGCTCGCCCACTACTACATGGGCGGCGAAATCGTGAAGCTGGTGGAGCGCTACGGTGGCAAGGTCGCGGACTCCTACCTGCTGGCGCGCCAGTCGGTGCTGCACCCCGAGACGAAGGTCTTCGTCGAGTCGGCCGTCCACTTCATGGCCGAGGCGATCGCGCTCACCTGCCATCCGGACCAGACGGTGCTCATCACGAATCCGAAGTCCGGCTGCACCATGGAGATGATGGCGAAGGAGTTCATGGTGGCGCCGGCGTTCGAGAGTCTCGAGGAGCGCTACGGCGACGAGTTGCTCGTGATCGCCTACATGAATACGTCGGGGCGCATCAAGGCACTGGCGGGCCGCACGGGCGGTGCGGTCTGCACGAGCTCGAACGCGGCCAAGATCATGCGCTGGGCCCGGGAGCAG
>CAZLBF010000277.1:0-3981 GCA_964557495.1 uncultured Myxococcales bacterium
GACGAGCTGGGTCGCGAGCGTCGACTCGGGCGGAGCGTGGATGCCCCAGCTCGTGCCGTGCGGGATCACGAAGCTCTCGAAACCCCAATCGTCGAGCTTGGCGAACAGCTGCTCGGGCGTGGGTGCGGCCTCGAAGCAGTCCTCGGGCAGCTCGCGCACCGGGACGCCCTCGGCGCACGGCTCGGTCGCGCTCACCTCCCGGCTGAAGGCTCCGAACTCCAGGTAGGGCGCCAGGTCCGGGAGGTCGACGTAGGCCATCGCCACGCGCATCCAGCCGGGCAGGTCCCGGATCAACCCATCCACCGGGCTCGGCCCCGCGCTGATCGGTCGCACGGGCACGCGTCCCTCGTCGGTGTCGAGTAGGACCACGTTCTTGTGACCGAAGTGATCCTCGGGCGTGTCCCCCATCTGGGTCCACTCCCAGCCCAGATAGGCGACCAGATCGGGGTCGGCCTCGCTGCCCGACACCGCGTTGCACTGGCGAATGGACTCGCGGGTGTCGGCCCACTGGCGGGGGGTCAGGATCTCGGCGTGGTCGTTGATACTCCAGAAGTCGAGCGCGGAGCAGAAGCGCGCGAAGTCGCAGGCGTCGGCCGGCGGGTGCGCGCCCTCCCCCTGGATGATCGGCAGGCTGAAGAAGAACGCGTCGCCCGAGAACGTGGTGTGCACGTGGAGGTCGCCGAACAGGATCTGCTTGTCGGGCGCCGCGGCGGTGTCCGTCCGAGAAGCCGCGAGGTCTCGGGCGGCGGCCTGTCGGCTCGCGAGGTCCCGAACCGTCCGTTCGGGGCGCGCCTCGCGGGTCACGCTGCCGGCGTCTTGGAGCTCTCCGAACAGGCCTCTCGCTACTCCCCAGCCGATGAGGAACGAGACTCCGACCAGGAGCGCGAGCGCTGCGACCAGACCGAGCACGAGACGTAGAATGATGGAGTCCCCTTCTACTCGAACGTGAGCACGCGCGCCGGGTTCTCGACGCAGATCGTGGCGATCACACGCTTGTCCATCCCCTTGCGCTCCATCATGGGCAGCACGTTCTCGAGGATGTGGGCGTAGCTCTCGCCTCCGTAGCGGGTCAGGTGGAGCTTGGTGCAGATGTCCTGGGACACGAGCAGGCGCTCCGAGAACCCCGCATCGCAGAGCCCCATCAGGTAGTCGATGCGCGTCGCGTCGTTGGGCATGTCGATGGGCGCCAGCGGGTAGAAGCTGGACTCCTGGCCGAAGAGATCAAACTCCAGGTAGCAGCCGGTTCCCGCGAGCGCGCACATGGCCTCGAGGTCGAAGAGCGTGCGGTCGACGTGACACAGGATCGTGCGCTCGGGGTCGCCCCCGGCCTCCTCGAGCTCCCGGATCGCGTGGAGCGGAGCGTCGGGATGTCGGCCGGGGTGGATCAGGACCGCTGCGCCGGTCTCCCGCTGCGCCCGGACGGCGGCGCGCAACACGCGCACCTCGTCCGGCAGCATCGGCCAGTCGAGTCCGATCTCGCCGATGATCCCGGAGCGGATCCCGGTGCCGTCGACGCCCTCGGTGACATCGCGAACGATGCCCTCGCAGAGCTCGGCGTCGTCGCACTCGCGCACCGCGTCGGGGTGATACGTGGCCTGGTAGTAGCCCGATCCCATGACGACCTGCACGCCGCTCTCCTGCGAGATCCGCGCCAGCCCTCCGGGATCCCGCGCGATCCCGATGCTCGTGGCGTCGACCAGAGCTCCACCGCCGGCGCCCCGGTAGCGAAGCATCTCCTCGATCGCGTCCGGCTCGCTGTCGAGGACCAGGTTGAAGGGATTGCTGATCCAGTTGCGTCGCTGCTCAGCGAGGTTCTCCAGCTCGATGGGCTCCCCGGGCTGGTCCCGGTACTGTGGCGGCACCAGGTTGCACAGCAGGTGCTCGTGCGGCTGCGTGTGGCCGAGGCTCGACGGATCGACGGGTCCGAGTACCGTCTGGACCGTTCCGGATCGCTCGCTCACGTTGGCGCATCCTACCGCGAGACGACTGCAGGGCGCCAGACATCCTTCCGACGCCGGGCCCCGGTCCTATAATCGGCGAGCACATCGAGCAGCGGAGGAGGAGTCGATGGACTTCGGGATCGCACTGGCGACGACCGTGGACGCGTGGCGGTGGGTGAAGCGGGCCGAGGAGCTCGGCTTCAGTCACGCCTGGTTCTACGACACTCAGATGCTCTGCGCCGACCCTTTCGTGGCGATGGCCCTGGCAGCTGCGAACACAGAGAGGATCCGCCTCGGAACGGGCGTGCTTATTCCGTCGAACCGCATCGCTCCGGTCGCGGCGAACGGTTTCGCCTCACTCTCGAAGCTCGCTCCCGGGCGCATCGACTTCGGCGTGGGAACCGGCTTCACGGCGCGGCGCACCATGGGCCTCGGCGCCATGCGCCTCGACGAGATGCGGGAATACGTGCGCGTCGTGCGCGGACTGCTCGCCGGCGAGACGGTCGAGACCGAGCTCGAGGGAGAGCGGCGCAAGCTCCGCTTCCTGAACCCCGAGGCGGGTCTCATCGACCTCGACTCCGAGATCCCGCTCCACATCTCGGCCTTCGGACCGCGCGGGCGCGCGCTCTCCGCCGAGATCGCCGAGGGCTGGATGACCTTCGTCAACGCCGTTCCGCTCGCCCTGCAGGCGAATCAGCGGGTCGACTCCGCGTGCGACGAGGCCGGTCGGGACCGGAAGAACCTCTACAGAACCGGCTTCACGCTCGGCTGCGTCCTCGCCGACGGCGAGCCCGCCGACGGTCCGCGCGCCCGCGCGCAGGCGGGCCCGCTCGCGGCCGTGCTGTTCCACGCGCTCGCGGAGCAGTCGCTCGACGCACCTCTGCCGCCCGAGCTCGAGTCGGCCGTGGCGGCGTATCGCGAGATCTACGCCGCCTACGAGCCGCCGGATGCGCGCTACCTGGAGCTTCACCGGGGCCACCTGATGTGGGTGCGGGAGGAGGAGCAACCGTTCATCTCCGCGGATCTCATCCGCGGCCTGACCTTGACCGGCACCGCTCCGGAGCTGCGCGACCGCATCCAGGCGCTGCGCGACGGTGGCTACGACCAGCTCGCGATTCAGCTCGTCCCCGGCCAGGAGCAAGCGCTCGACGAGTGGGCTCGCCTGCTCGAGAAGGTCTGAGGAACGATTGAGGTCCTGGACTCCGCTCCTGCTCGGCGCGCTGGCGCTGCTCCTCGCGGACTGTGGCTCGCGCCAGCCCGAGCCCGCGAGAGACTCCCGCGGCCGCACCGTGATCATGTCGAGCGAGGAGGGCGACGACGCCGCTCCCGCGGCACCCGCCCAGAGGCAGAGGAGGGGTCAGCCCGTCCTCGCGAGCGAGCGCTACGACAAACGCGTGGGCGAAGAGGCCGCTAGGGGCGTCGAGGCCGAGATGGGTCTGGTGCGGGATCCGGAGCTCTCCGCCTACGTGAACCAGCTGGGAGAGATGCTGGTCGCTCACGCGGGGCGAAGCTCGTTCACGTACCAGTTCGAGATCGTGGACCAGTTCGAGCCGAACGCCTTCGCACTCCCCGGGGGCTTCATCTACCTCTCGCGGGGTCTGCTCGCGCTCACGAACACGCCGGACGAGCTGGCGAACGTGATCGGCCACGAGATCACGCACGCGGCGAACCGGCACGCCTCCGCGCGCCAGGAGCTCATGCGACGCCAGAGCCCCTTCGCGATGCCCTTCGTGCGGGTGTCACACGTCGCCGCGTTCAGCCGCGACCTCGAGCGGAACGCGGACAAGGGGGGGCAGATCCTATCGGCGAGCGCCGGCTTCGATCCGCAGGGCATGGGGACTTTCCTTCAGCACCTCGACAACGTGGAGCGACTCCGGCGCGGGCACTCGCGCCTGCCTCGCTTCTTCGACACCCACCCGGGCAGCACCGAGCGGGCCGCCGTGTGTGCGACCCGGGCCTCCCAGATCGCCTGGACACCCACGTCGAAGATCGGACACGAGCGGAAGGACCACCTGGAGCGCATCGACGGAATGCTGCTCGG
>CAZLBF010000278.1:0-2896 GCA_964557495.1 uncultured Myxococcales bacterium
GGAGCTGGTGCGCGACATGGATCGGGTGCGCGAGGCTTGCTCGGCCGCGCTCGCTCTGCGCCGGGCCGAGAACGTACGGGTGCGCCAGCCGCTCCAGACACTGACGGTCGCCGGGCCGGACGTCGAGCAGCTTCAACCGTACCGGGACCTGATCCGCGACGAGGTGAACGTGAAGGAGGTCTTGCTGACCGGGGACATCGGGCGATACGCGAGCATCCAGCTCCAGGTGGACGCACGTGCGCTGGGGCCCCGGCTCGGAAAGGCGATGCAGAACGTGATCCGCGCCTCGAAGGCGGGCGAGTGGAAGTCGCGCGGAGACGGCCGGGTCGAGGTGGCCGGTCAGGTTCTCGAGGAGGACGAATACGCGCTGCGACTCAAGCCCAATCCCGGCATCGCGTGCCAGTCGCTGGCGAGCCAGGACGCGATCGCGATTCTCGACCTCGAGGTCTCGGACGACCTGGCTCGCGAGGGGCTCGCGCGCGACGTGGTGAGGCTGGTTCAGCAGGCGCGGCGTGAGTCGGGGCTGCACGTCTCCGACCGCATCGACCTGGCACTCGAGCTACCGGATGTTCCTCGAGCCGCGGCCCTCCAGTTCCGGGACTACATCGCGGAGCAGACGCTCGCCGTAGACGTGCAGCTCGAGGGAGCGCTCGCCGGCGACGGGATGTCGATTCACGAGGGAGCGCTCGGAGACCAGTCGGTGCGCATCGCACTCCGCAGGACCGCGTCCCCGGCCTAGCTCGGAGCTACTTTCGCCGGATGCGCCGCGCCGTGCGAGCGAACTCGCTCACGTACTCGGCGCGAAACCGGACTCCCGCGAGACCGTTGAAGTTGTAGTACCGGCTGCCTTCGAACAGGTTCGCCTCGTACACCATCATGGGACGACCGCTCTGCTTGTCCATCGCCCGGGC
The DNA here is from genome assembly GCA_964557495.1 of uncultured Myxococcales bacterium. Classification (GTDB taxonomy): domain Bacteria; phylum Myxococcota_A; class UBA9160; order SZUA-336; family SZUA-336; genus CAZLBF01. The sequence goes on from CAZLBF010000278.1 coordinate 912, forward strand.
GAGCGCCTCGCAGCCCTTGATCCCGTCCACCTCGACCTCGCCGCTCGCGACCAACTCGAGATCCTTCACGACGGGAGACGCCTGGATGCGCTGGGTGCAGAACTCGGCTCGGGCCTCCTCCGGGACCTGCTGGGGGATGGTCGTCACGACCAGGATCGGGTCGTCGGGAGTCTCGCGCGTGGGCTTGCCCCCGAGCGTGAAGGTGAGTGCAGTTCCGTAGCGGGCCGCGAACTTGAAGCGGCTCCTCCCGGCCAGGATGAACGGGAGACCCTCGTAGGGGGAGTACTGGAGCTTCGGCTCCCAGCGGGCACCGAGGAGGGCCTTGCGGTAGAGCACGTCGAGCGCCTCTTCGGATCCGGGAGCGCCGCTCGCATCGATGACGACGGTCGCCTGCTCGTTTCCAAACACCGCGGTCCACCTGGCGAGACCCTCGCTCCCGGACTTGGGCGCGGTGTGCAGAAACAGGCCGGGATTCCCGTCGATCTCGACCTCCTCGCGCGCCTTCACCCGGAAACCGCTCCGATCAATCAGCTCGTTGGAGTATCCCTCGAGTACCTGCGACAGCGGCCGCGGGTACTCGGTCACCTGGACTCTCGCGCCCGCATTCGGGAACACGTAGCCCATGCCGAACTCGGTGCGCATGAAGAACTTCGGCCTGACCATCGAGACGCGCGTCCCCAGTAACCGATGGTACTCGCCCTCCTGGGCGTGGGCGCTACTCAGGAAGAGCGCGGCCCCGAGCAGTCCGATCGCGAGCGCGGCGCGCCTCATGAGCCGAGCAGCTTCGTCAGGATCTCGCGCACCAGCGCCGGATTGGCCTTGCCCTGCGTCCGTTTCATGACCTGCCCCACAAAGAAGTTGAACAGCTTCTGCTCGCCGGCCCGGTACTTCTCCACGTTGGCGGCGTTCGCCTCGACCGCCTCGCGTGCAATCGCCTCGAGCTCGTCGGGATCGGAGACCGCCTCGAGTCCACGTGCCTTCACCACCTCCGCCGCGCTGGCGCCGCTCTCCGCCACCTCGGCCAGCACCTGCCGACCGTGCGCCGGTGTGAGCGAGCCCCCCTCGACGAGCTCGAGCACCTGCCGCAGATGGTCCGGGGTGAGCGACGTGCCCGAGATCGACCCGCCGCGGCTTCCGATCACCTCGAGCACGCTCCGCATGATCCAGTTCGAGACCAGCTTCGGCTTCGGATACAGACGCAGGGTCGCCTCGAAGAATTCGGCGATCTCGAGATCCTCGGTCAGGATCTGCGCATCGTACGGGGGAAGCCCGAGGTCCGCCTCGAAGCGAGCGCGACGCTGGTGCGGCAGCTCCGGCAGGTCGGCGCGAAGCTTGTCGACGTACGCCGCATCGAGGCGCAGCGCGATCAGGTCGGGGTCTGGGAAGTACCGGTAGTCGTCCGCGAACTCCTTCGAGCGCATCATTCGAGTGCAGGCAGCCCGCTCATCCCAGAGCCGAGTCTCCTGAAAGATCTCGCCCCCCTCCTCGAGCACCTCGACCTGCCGTTCGATCTCGAAGGCGACCGCCCGCTCGACGAAGCGGAAGGAGTTCAGGTTCTTGAGCTCCACCTTGGTGCCGAGCTCGCTCTGGCCCGTGCGTCGCACCGAGACGTTGGCGTCGCAGCGGAGCTGCCCCTTCTCCATGTCGGCGTCGCTCACCGCGAGGTAGCGCAGGATCGAGCGAAGACTGCGGAAGTAGGCACCCGCCTCCTGCGGGCTCCGAATATCGGGCTCCGAGACGATCTCGATCAGGGGGACCCCGGCGCGGTTCAGGTTGACGCGGCTCTCCCGGCGGCTGGCCTCGCCCCCCTCGTGCGTGCTCTTCGCGGCGTCCTCTTCCATGTGGATGCGCGTCAGCGGGACCGTCCGTAGCTCGCCCTCGAGCTGAACCGGCACCTTGCCCCCCAGCGCGTAGGGCTCCTCGTACTGCGAGATCTGGTAGCCCTTGGGCAGGTCCGGGTAGAAGTAGTGCTTGCGCGCGAACAG
>CAZLBF010000279.1:0-5135 GCA_964557495.1 uncultured Myxococcales bacterium
GGAGGCCCGATCGGGTCCGGAGCGCCCACGAGGGCGCCGGTGGAGCCGAAGTCGGCGCCCTGCAGGGCGACCGCCATCACGCGCAAAGCACCCTGAAACTCGGGCACGTCGAGCTCCACGCTCGCCTGCCCGCCGGGCCCCGCGACGAGCACGCCCGACCAGAGTGCGACGGGCTCGACGCGGCGGATGCCCTCGGTGCGCACGAAGTCGCCGAGCGCCGCCGCAGCCCGCCCGCCCCCGGGCACCGCGCTCTCGAGCGGTACGTCGGGGAGCAGCAGGCTGAAGCCGTCGTGCGTGCGCACGCCCAGCGCGCGCTTGCGGTAGAAGTGGCCGAAGGGGTCGGGCGTCTTCTGTGCGATCAGCTGCAGGATGCCCTCGTCGACGGCGGCGACGGTGACTCGAGCGTCGGGCACGGCGCGCACGGCGACCCGGAGTGGGCGGCCGGGGCGGAGCTCCTCGGGCATGTCGAGCTCGAGCGCCAGCCTGTGCGCCTCGCGATCCACCGCGATGGGCACTGCGCCGTACGCGCGCGCCACCGCGCCCGGCTCGAGCGCGCGCGCGGATCGCACCAGCGTGGCCGTCACGTACACGTTGGGCCGGTAGTCCCGACGCACCGTTAGCGGCAGGGTCGCGGTGTTGCCCTCGAGCTCGTGCAGCTCCGCGTGGAAGATGCGGTCCCCCTCGACCGTGAGCAGCAGCTTGCCGGGGAACGGCGCGCGCACCTGTACCTGGGCGCGCTCGCCGGGCGCGTACTCGTCCCGGTCGAGGTCGAGCTCGATGCGTCCGGGATCCTCGAGCGCCCACGGCACGTAGCCCCAGCCGCTCGCGTAGAAGGACACCTGGGCAGACGCACCCGCCGTCGCGTCGCTGAGCACGGCCCGGTAGCTGCCGTAGTCGGGCACCTCGAGCTCGAAGCTGCCGCGCGGGGTCCCCGCGGGCAGGGCGACGGTGGCGACCAGCTCGGGGTCGCGCTTCGACTCGTAGCGGAAGGTACCGGCGGCGGTGCGCCGTAGCACCGTCTGCCAGCGATCGCGGTAGAGCTCGACCCGCAGCGGACCGGCCGCGGTCTCCTGCGCCTGCGGCGTCAGGGCGACCCACTCGAACGACTCCCGGTCTCCGGCCTCCGCGTAGCCCTCGCGCGTGCGCCGCAGGCCCACGTAGTACGGGTAGGGGTGCACGGGGACGCGACGCCGTCCCGTGACCCCGCGCCCGCCCTGTTCCTGCACGCGAGCCGTGATCACGGCCACGAGTGACGCCGGCGCGCGCAGCGCCTCGGGAACCGTCACCTCGAAGCGCGTCTGCCCGTCCTCGTCGAGCTCGGAGCGCGACTCGAAGATCTCGTGCGCGGAGAACTTGCGCTCGGGGTTCTCGAAGCTGAATCCCTTGAACGGCTCGGGCGCGAAGGGCGCCGGCTCGAGCCGCACGCGCGCTTCGACCGCGAGGCGCGCGGCGGGTGCACCGAACAGGTAGGCGCTCGCGACGCCGAAGCCGAGTTGCTCGCCGGGCCCCGGCTCCCGCGCCGGCGGGTCGATCTCGACCTTGATCCGGTCGGGGATGAACTCCTCGACGTGGAAGCGGTACTCGCCGGCGACCTCGTCGCCGACGCGGAGCTCGAGGCGGTGGGTGCCGGTCCGCTCGTAGCCCGGGAGCTGGAGCTCGAAGCTGGCCACGCCGCTCGAGTCGGGCTCCAGCCGCTGCTCCTCGCGCTCGCGGCCCTCGGGATCGCGATGGCGCAACACGAGCGGCATCGGCGGCGGTGCCCGGAGCTCGCGATTGCGCACGACCACCACCCCCTGGAGCGTCTCGCCGGGTCGGTAGAGGTCCCGCTCGCCCCACAGGAACGCCTCGTAGCCGCCGGTCGGTGGGCGAGCACCCCCAACGTCGAGGTCGGACGCGTCGATGGCGGTCTCGGCCGCGGCCAGGAAGCTCCAGTCGTCGCCGCGCTCGGCGACCACCAGGCCGATCGACTCCCCCTCGAGCGCCTCGCCCAGGCCGCTCAGGTGCACGAGGCCGCGCTCGTCGCTGCGGCCTTCGGCCAGCGCCTGGTTCTGAAGGCTGATCAGGCGGATCTTCGCGCCCGCCACCGGCGAGAGATCGGCAAAGGAGCTGACCCAGACGAGCACGTCCTCGCCGCTCGTCTTCGCGACCAGCCCCAGGTCCGTGATCACCACCCAGCGTTGACGCCGCTCATAGGGCCGACCCTTCGGCCCGATGACGACGCGGTACAGGCCGGGCTGGGCGCCCTCCAGGTAGGGGTCGAGCGCCAGCGGCGTGCGCAGGGTGCGATTGCGCTCCCCACCGAGCTCCAGCGTGTCCTCGGCGATGCGATCGCCGTAGACGCGCGCGAGCGAGCTGTAGCCCGGTCGGTTGCTCCGGACCAGGTAGCTCGCAGACTCGAACAGGTGAAGCACGTTGTTGCGGTAGACGCGCTCGACCGTGAGCTCGACCGCCGCGATGTTCACGCTCTCGATCACGATCCGGCGCGGTCCGCTCGCCGACAGGAACCTGCCCGTGCTCTCGAAGTCGGCCGACGCCGGCAGGTCCGCGAGCCGAACCCGCTCCTCGTGGTCCTCGGCCAGCTTGGACTCGTCGACCCCACGCAGGCCGGCGCGCACCCGCAGCTGGTAGCTCCCGCCCGGCGCGAACGGGCCCGTGAGCACGAGCGCGTTGCGATCTCGGCTCACGCGGAACTCCACCTCGGGCTCGACGCCGAGGCTCCCGCGTGCCGCCTCGGGCTCGGCGGGAGAGGACAGCTCGATGCGCAGCACCGACTCCTGTTCGCCCGGCTGTGACGTCACGCTGCGCACGGCGAGGTGGTTGCGTGAGCCGAGCACGATCGAGTGCACGAAGCTCTCGGCGAGCTCGACGTTCCCCTCGGCCGGCGTCAGGTCCCCCGCGACGATCAGCTCCAGCGTGCGCTCCTCGACGCTCTTCGTGATCGCCTCGACCCGGAAGCCGATCGACTTCGAGTTCCACCGGGTCTCGAGCGCGACGGGCACGGGCTCGGTGGCTCCGGGATCGCGAAGCTCGAGCCGGGGAGCCAGCTCGCGGGGCTCGACCGGGTAGTTGAAGTAGAGCGTTCCGCGCAGGCGCACCTTGCCCGGCTCATCTGGCAGCGGTTCCTCGTGCAGGTCGACTCGCTCGACCTGAAAGGCGTCGGTCACGACCTCGAAGCGGAGCTCGCCGGCCCAGATCTGCTTCTCGCCGAGCAGCCGCTCCGGGATCAGCTCGATCTCGTAGCGCGTAGCCGCCTCGAGCCGGTCGGTCGCGGCGAAGCGCAGGATGTTGTCCCCCTGCCAGCGCCAGACACCCCCGGTGCGCGGCCGCAGCTCCGCGGGCGGCTCGGCGGGTGTGTGCCCCACGAGCTCGCGCCCGAGCGGGCGGTCGAAGAACACGTCGAGGTGCCGCCGCCCTTCGCGGTCGAGCACGACGTCGACGACGGCGACCGGCTGCTGGTCGGGCGCGCGCCGAGCGAACCGCGCGAGCCAGCCGCGCTCGATCGCGAGCAGCGCACCGAGCACCACGACAGCCGCCGCCAGCGCGGCAATCAGCAGGTTGCGACGGTCCATGACCCCCCTCCCGTCGGCAAGACTGGCGCCGAGGCGCCGCACACGATCTTCGGACTTGCCCAGCGCTCGGGCAAGCGGGAGTCACCGGGACCGAGAACCCCGCAGGGACCTTCCCCCGCCTCGAGCTACCACGCGCGGAGGGCGGTCATCCGCGTCACCCACGCCGCGTCCACCTCCCCGATCAGGCGGTCGGGGCCGGTGAACGTCTCGCGATTCGTCGCAGCGGCGAAGCTCACGGTCATGTAGTGCACGGGACAGTCCGGCGGCACTCCCAGGTCGCCCAGCGCGTCGCGCTCGCTCGACGTCAAGGTCAGCTTGCCCTCTCCCCGTCGCGACGCGTGGATCGCCTCGGCCGTCGGAGGGAGATCGAGGAGCTTCGTGCCGGTGATCGGCGTCCCGATGGCGTTGACGACGCGCGTTCCGAGAAACGGCCCGGGCTCGCTCTCGCGCTCGCCGAGCGACGCCTCGATGCGCATGATCTCCGTCCCCTTGCGTCGCACCGAGCCGACCACTCCCGAGCCGCTCTCGACCAGGCTGATCTCCGCCATCTTCTTGGGGTAGCCCAGCATCTCGCGCCCCAGGATCAGGGCCGCGTCGTCGTCGACGACCATCCAGGAGCAGTGGCGCGCCGGTCCCGCCCCGTCGCGAGCGTGGAGCAGGATCCCGGCCTCGCGGTACACGAGGCCCACGGTCGTCTCGGGATAGTCCGCGATGAAGATCGAGGCGGAGGGCGACTCGGCGGGCTCGAGCGGTGCCGGGAGCCAGGCCGCGGCCGTCTCCCGCGCGACCGGAACCTCCACCATGAGCACGCGCGCGTTCCTCCAGATGTAGGCCTCGGACTCGTGCGTGGCCGTCTCGCTCATGACTTCCTCCCCTCTGGTCGCGTCCTGCCCCTGCCCGGGGTAGATCGAATTCTCGCAGGCCGGCATCGCTGGATCAACGACGATGCTGAGCCACTGCAAGCGGCTCGCGTTCCTGACGATCGAGAGGGTACGCGTCAGCGGGCGGCATGTCTGATAGGGTCCCGTCCATGTCGCGCCGCTGGGTCCAGGTTCCGGTCATTCTCGCGATTCTCGCTCTCGCAGCCGGCTGTGCGCTCCTGCTGCGGGCACCGACCCTTCAGGTGCGCAGCGCGGCCTTCGAGCCCGAGAACATGGCCTGGTCCTTCCGCCACATGTCCGAGCTCTTTCCGTCGCGCACGGTCCGCCGCGCCGGGCCGGTGTCGGCGCTCGAGAGCGTCCCGACGCCGCTGGACGCCGTGGTGTACCAGGTCGGTGACGAGCAACGGGTCTTTGGAGAGTTCTTCGAGCGGAACCGCACGGGGGGCCTGGTCGTGCTCCACCGGGGCCGCATGGTGCACGAGCGCTACGCGCAGGGGGCTGGACCTGAGACCCGCTTCACGAGCTGGTCCGTGGCCAAGTCCTTCGTCTCGACGCTGGTGGGCCTGGCCGTTCAGGAGGGGGCGATCGAGAGCCTCGATGACCCGCTCGAGCGCTACGTAGCCGAGCTCCGCGGCACCGCCTACGAGGGTGTCAGCGTCCGGCAGGCGCTGCAGATGTCGTCGGG
>CAZLBF010000280.1:0-5248 GCA_964557495.1 uncultured Myxococcales bacterium
CCCTCGGGCAGCTGCTTCAGGTCCATGCCAACGGAGAAGTTGGCGTCTCCTGCACCGCTGAAGACCAGCGCGCGCACCGAGCGGTCGCGAGCCAGCTCACCGAGCCGCAGCTCGAGCTCGTCCATGTACTCGAGGCTCATGCGGTTCATCGGTGCGTCGTTGATGATGAGCGTCGCGACCCCGGCGTCGCGCTCCACGAGCAGGGCGGGCTTCTCGGTCTCGTTCGGATTCGCCATCTTGCGATGCCTCGCTTTCTCGACGAGAGGGACGTTGAGCTCGAGCGTCCGGCGCGAAGCGCTAGGCCGCTGCCATCAGGATGTCACCGGGGATTCCGGAGACGGTATGACGCGGCTCATAGGGCCGGCGCACCTCTCGGGCGGCAAACTCCGAGAGAGATGACCTCGTCAGCGCAGGTCGGCGATGTCGCCGAGGCCGACCTGCCTCAAGAGCGCGCTCCGCATCTCGGCGGGTCCCGGGTCGTCGGGAGCCGCATCGGCCATGTTGGACACCACGGTGAGCGCATCGTACCAGAGCCCCAGCTCGGCGTAGGCGTGAGGCTTTCCGGTCGAGCCGGCGGCGGCGAGGCGCGACGCCAGGGGCTGGGGATCCGCGACCCGCTCGATCCCGCCGACCGCATACGGGTTGCGGCTCCAGCGCTCGGAATCCACGACCAGGGCGATGGACCACTCGTAGTCGATCCCGGGGCTGAGCATCACTCCGTAGTCCGCGAGCCGGATCCTGTGAATCCCGGCGCGCGTGGGAGTGTCGATCTCCAGCTCCGCCACGGGAACGTCCTGGGAGTCGCGAATCAACGTGAACAGCGTCTTTGCTCCCGCGGGCGGGGGCTCGTCGACGTACCAGAAGAGCGAGGGCTGAGAGAATATGGTCTGACCGGGCTGCTCCGGTACGAGGGCGTAGACCTGCGGCCAGGTCTCGCCCGCCGTGCGCGAGCTCGCGCTGCGAAGGCGAACCGCCGGCTTGTCCGTCGGCGGCGGCACGAAGCGGGGAAGCTCCAGGCTTTCGGGTGCCGCAACGGACGCCGGCTGCTCGGGTGCGGGCTCGGCAGCCGTGCCGTCCAGCACATCCGACGTACTCGGGGCGGCGCTGGCCAGTGTCGCCCCGGCGGCGACCAGCGGCTCGGAAGCCGCCGGGCTGCTCTGGTCCGCCAAGGCGGGGAATCCCACAACGAAGAGGGCTCCTGCGAAGAGCGCGATGCTAGGTCTCATGGCTTGGACCTCGCTCCTGATGGTGCCTGAAGGATAGGGGACCGGCTGGGTCCGAGCTGTGAACTCCTTCACAGGTCTACGTTTTTTTTGATCGCCGCTAGGGCCCCTCGGCTCCCGCCGCGCGGACTCCGAGCACGCGGTAGACCGGCACTTCGTCGGCCTTTCCCCGCAGAGAGAACCTCCCGAGCGACTCGGTCCGGAACTCGTTTCCGAGGTAGCGGAGCGTCCGATCGCTGACCAGGATCCGGCACGGGTGCGCGCGGAAATCGTGATCCACCTCTGACAGGGTCTGGATCCTCTCCGCGGTTACCACCACATCCCCCATCGTCGTGTACTTGAGGCGATCCTCGCTGCCCAGGCTGCCGGCCACGACGGGACCCGTGTGGACGCCGACGCGCATCGCCACCGCCGGGAGCCCGCGTTCGCGGTAGGTCGCATTCAGCCGAGCGAGCGCGTCGGTCAGATCCAGCGCGCAGGTCACGGCGTGGCGCGCGTCCTCCGCGATCGCCTCCTCGCTGGTCCTCGCGAAGGGGACGCCGAAGTCCGCCTTCAGGCCGTCGCCGAAGTAGTCGTCGACGATTCCCCCGTGGTCGGCGATCTCGCGCGCCATCACCTGCATGAACCGGTTGACCCAGTCCATGAGCTGCTCGGGGTCCAGCTTCTCGGTTCGGGGCGTAGAGTCCTTGATGTCGAGGAACAGCACCGTGGCCGTCAGCCGCTGAGGTCGCGGTCGCCCGCCCTCGAGGAAGTCGTCGCGGTGGGCCCAGACCTCGTCGGCAACCTCGTGCGACACGTGACGTGAGAAGAGCTGCATGAGCTGAGCGCGCTGCGCCTTCTCCTGGTTCGAGACCCAGGCCGTCACCAGCGAGGCGCCGCTGACCCAGGCGAGTGCGGGGCTGGCAATCGGGATCCACCAGCCGAGCTGAAACGCCCACAGCCCCGCGAGCCAGAGCAGTCCCAGACCCGAGAGCACCACCAGGGCGAAGACTCCGACCCCGCGAACCGCGAGCCCGACTGCCAGACCGACGACCACCGCCAGCGCGATCGAGAGAGCCTCGAGCCACTCGGGGAGCACGTCGATCGCGCGCGACGCGCCGAGTCCGAAGCGCACGAGCTGGTCGGTGATGTGACCGTGCAGCTCGACGCCGGGCATCCCGTGGCCGGCCTCGAGCAGCGACTCCACCGGGGCATCGAAGACGTCGTAGGCTCCCACGGCGGTCGCTCCGATGATCACGATGCGGTCCCGGATCCGCTCGGGCTCGACCTCACCGCGGAGCAGCTCCGTGAGTTGGAAGGACTCGAAGCCTGCCTGCGCGCGCTCGAAGTCGATCAGGAACTGATAGCCCCCGGCATCGGCGTCGACGTAGCCGCCGGCGTCGCTTCCGAGCTGTGGAATGCTCGTCGGTCCGAGCCGGACCTGCCCGGGAACCACGGGATCGTTGGCGAGTGCGACGCCCTCCGGCTGCAGGTAGCCCAGCGCCAGGCGCAGCGCGAAGGCGTACTCCACGTAGCCGGTCCCGTCGCCCTGGAACAGCAGGGCGCGTCGCACCTTGCCGTCGGAATCGGCGAGCATCTCGGCGAACCCGATCCGCTCGGTGCCCTCGAGGCCGCGCGGCGGAGGGATGTCGCTCGGCAGCCCGCTCGGGAACGTCCGGACACCGAAGATCCGCGGCTCCGAACGCAGCCTCGCCTCCAGCTCGGCAGACCCCGGGGGGACCGGCAGGTCCCGGGAGAGGTCGATCCCGATCACGCGGACGTCGGCGGCAAGCAGCCGATCCACCGCCGCCACGAGCAGTGCGTCGCTCACCGGCCAGCGCCCGAGCGCGCGGCGGTCCTCGTCGGTCAGCCGCAGGATCGCGACCGGCGATTCCGCTGCTCCGTTGTCCGCCTTCACGCGCAGGTACGCCTCGTAGGCCGCGAGGTCCGCCGTCTCGAGCACCCCGATCGCGCGGAGTCCCAGGACGGAAGCGCAGATCAGCGCCCCAATGGCAACGGCGGAGAGGACGCGGACGGACACGAGCTCAGAGCCAGCTGCTGATCAGGAGAAAGGGCGACCAGTAGGCGGGATGGCGGGAGCGATGGGTGCGGAGGATCTTGAGCTGTGCGCGCTGCAGAGCCTGCGCACGCGAGACCTCGGGATTGCCGAGCTGAGTGTAGAACTCCGAGATGAGCTCGGCCGAGACCTCGTCGTTGATCGACCAGAGCGTGGCCAACGCACTCCGCGCGCCGGCGCGCAGCGCCACCCCGGCGACCCCGAGGGCCGCGCGGTCGTCGCCGACGGCGGTCTCACAGGCGCTCAACGTCAAGAGCTGCACTGGCTGTCCGCGGAAGCGCGTCATCCCCACGAGCTCCGCCAGGCGGCCGACGGGCAGGCGGTCGTCGTAGGTGAGCAGGAAGCTCTCGTCGACGCTCGAGCCGAACTCTCCATGCGAGGCGATGTGGACGATGCCGAACTGCCGTTGCTCGAGCTCGCTCTGGAGCGCGGGAACCACGAACGCGTCGTCGACGAGCGACTCGCCCTCGAAGACCTCGTGAGAGGCCTCGAGCTCCTGCCCCACGTAGTGGAGGGCGGGAAACCCCTGGCGCGACTCGGTCAGGCCCGCCGTCAGCAGGTCGGTCCGCTCCCGGTCGATGCGCTTGGGGTCGGTCAAGGTCAGTCCCGGTGTCACGGCAACCGGGTACTTCTCGATGAGGAACTTCCCCGTCTTCGGATCGAGGAGGGCCGCCATGGGGATCGTGCGCAGCGAGCCGCCGGGCACGAAGACGAGTGCGTCGATGTCGGTCCCCGCCAGGTGTCCCTCGATCGGACGGATCAGCCACTCGTAGAGCTGCCGGGCGGGGACCCGGTACTCGTTCGTGGTGCGCTTCTCGAGCAGGCGACGGAAGGCGAGCACCTCGGCGTCGAGGCGCTCCTGCTTCACCTCCGACAGGAAGCTACGGAGCCCGGACGGGTCGCCGACGATGAGCTCCACCCGGTCGGGCAGGACGATCGGGTACACGATTACCGCACCCGGAATTGACTCCACGGACGCCGTTCGCTGGGCGTCGACGCACTCGTCCTTGAAGTAGTCGCGCAGCTCGGCGGCCTTGAGATCCTCGAGCGTGTCGCGCGACTCGACCAGCAGCGCCTGGTGCGCATCCACATCCTCCGTGTACGACGCGCGGACCAGCAGTAGATCCACCAGCTCGTCGTAGACCGGCTTGACGGACCCGGCAAACGAATCGCTCGTTCCTCCGTACGGAAAGCCGGTCTCCGCTCGCAGGCGGGTGAGCGCCGCCGCCGCGTGGCGGTAGGAGGCGATCGCGGCGTCGGTATTGCCCGCTGCGCGCTCCAGCCTTCCCGCCTGCCACTGCCAGCGGTAGATCGCGTCGGGAGCGTCCGCGACCTCTGCCACGAAGATTGCCCGCCGCGTGAGCTCGAGCGCCTCTTCGTGCCGTCCATCTGCCGCGTAGAGCTGAGCCTGATAGCCGAGGGCGAACGACTCGGTCCGCTTGGCGCCGGCCCGCTCGGCAACCTCGGCCGCGGCGCTGAAGGCCTCCGCCGCGCGCGACCGGGTAGCGGCACGCCCGTCCGACTGCTGCAGCGCGAGCCGCTCGAGCGTACGTCCCAGGTGGATGAGCAGGCGCGCCTTCGACTGGGAGTCGGGGAGCGACCCCACCTCGTCGACAAGCTCGCCGATCCGAGCCTCCTGCTCCTCGAGACCGCCGGCCTCGCCGGACTGCACCGCTGCGCGCGCAGCGTTCGCCCCCGCGCGCAGAGCCAGCGCCTGGTCGCCGTCCTCGCGTGCGCGCGTCTCGCTCTCGGTGTACGCCGCGAGCGCCTCCTCGTGCCGCCCGGCGCGCGAGAGCAGGTTGCCGCGCTCGTTCTGGATCGCCGCGATCAGGTCTGCGTCTGCTGCCTCGCGCGCGCGCTCGAGCGCGTCCGCGAGCGCTTGCTCCGCCGGCTCGAGCGCTCCGAGCGACAGGTAGGTCGCGCCGAGTCCGACGAGCGCCCGAAGCTCGCCTCGCACATCGCCCAGCGC
>CAZLBF010000281.1:0-8970 GCA_964557495.1 uncultured Myxococcales bacterium
CCGTCGTGGTCGACGCCGATCAGCACCGGCTCGTAGCGCGCCGGATCCAGCGCTTTGAGGATCGTGGTGGCCGAGGTGACCGAGACTTCGTGCTCGGTCGATCGACCCCCGAAGAGGATTCCGACGCGCAGCTTCGACACGCGCGAAGAATAGCGCGCGATTGACACCGCGCGACGTCCGACCGTAAGGTCCGATCCTCCTGGCCGGCGCTCGATGGGAGATTCGCATGATCGAGACGAGTGGCGCACCGCGCGATCAGGGACTGGACCAGGCGACGGCGCTCATGACCGAGATTTGCACGTCTGTCGCAGCCCTGCGCGGCGGTCGCGGGTGGCTCGCCTGGCAGCGCGAGCTCGGCGCGGTGCGGAGAGGCTCCGGCCGCTCGCTGTCGCGCTTCGCGCCCCAGCTCCACGAGCGGCTGCAGGGGATCGCCGGCGGGTGTCGCGTGTCGGTCGCGGCGCTCGAGCTCGGCGAGTCGCTGCACCGTGGTCGGGTCGTCGGCGCTGCCAAGGGCTCGCGCATCGAGGGGGCCGTCGAGGCGACCGGGCTCGACCTGGTGCTGCGTCGCAGTGACCCCGACGCGGGCGGATTCCCGAGCGTCGAGCTCACGGCCCCGGTTCTCGCCAGTGCGCTCGCAGGCGTCAACGCCGAGGGGATCGCGGTCGCCTGCGCCGACGACGGGCCGCCCGGTGCGTTGTCGGCCCGCGTGCTCGTGCAGGACCTGCTGCTTCGCGTGCGGACCTTCGCGAGCGCGATCGAGCATCTGCGTCGGCGGGCGTACTACCTTGCGCCCTCGGGCGCGCTGCTGGTCGCGCACGCCAGCGGTGAGGCGGCGCGCGTCGAGCTCGCCGCCGGCCGCATCCATCTCCACGAGCCTCCCGCCAGCGCCGGCGCGGGGGACGAGCCGCGCGTGTACCTCGATGCGTCGAGCTGCGAGCTCGGCTGGAGCGGCCCCGGCTTCGAGGAGCGTGCGGTCGCCGCTTCCGGGCGAGACGCTCGCCCCGGCGACGGGGAATGATGGCGTCTCGAGGCAGGAGACAGACCTGATGGCAGCACGTGAAGAAGGGTCCGAGGCGAACGCGCTGCGCGCGGTGCACGCCTTCATTGAGCGCTTCAACGCCCGAGACCTCGAGGGCTGGCGCGACACGCTCAACTACCCGCACGTGCGGCTCGCGAGCGGTGCGGTCGCGATCGCCAACGAGCCGGCCGAGTACGCCGCGGGGCTCGACTTCGAGAAGTTCTCTCGTGCGACGGGCTGGCACCACAGCGTCCTCGACTCCGCCGACGTGGTTCAGAGCTTCGACGACAAGGTCCACGTCATCGTTCAGTTCACCCGCTACCGCGCCGACGGGTCCACGATCGGCGAGTACCGCGCGCTCTACGTCGTCACGAATCAGGACGGCCACTGGGGCATCCAGTGCCGCTCCAGCTCCGCTCCGTAAAGAACTGACTCGAGCCTACGGCTCGGGTCAGTTCTTTACGGAGCGCTTCTTGCCGGATATCGGCGAGCGGAGCTCGCCTGCCGGGCTTCGCTCGGCTGCGCCTCGCTGCGCGCGCCGCTGCCGCGGCGCTTGCTTTGCCTTGCGGCGTCTGAGCGGATATCGGCGGGCGGAGCTTGGGGCCGGCTGGGTCGGCTACTTCTCCGTGCTTCTCAGGGCTTGCGTCCGGGAGGGGTTGCCCAGGCCGCTACCGAGTCGGCTCGAGTGCCAGGGTGCCCGCGTCTCGCCTTCTCGCGCCTTGGGTGTCCGCGCATAGCCTCGCTCCGGCGAGGGGGTCGACTCGGTGTTCGAGCCGGCGAGCGCTGATTGGGTCACGCCCGACTGGCCGAGCTGTGCGACGTTTCCGTCGATTCCAGGTGCACTCGGGATCCCACCCTTGAACGAGGGAACCGGTATCGATGCCGGGCCGCTGGGTGGGCGGCCTCCGGCGCCAATCTCGAACTCCCAACTCGGCGCGTCGCCATTGTTCCCCCCGCCGGCGCCTCCCCCGGCACCACCTCCACCGGCTGCGGCTCCGCCGGAGCCTCCCCCGCTGCCGCCTCCCCCGCCGCCGCCGTATCCGCCGGCCCCTGCGGGCTCGGGTAGGAGCATCAACAGGCCCACCGCCAGCACCAGCACGAGCGTTCGAGTCGCCATGGTGTGCTCCTCCTCGGCTCGTCTGGAGTGAGCACGCGGCAGACCTGCAGCGCCATGCGCTCCAGATGCCTTCAGATTCTCACTCCACAGAGACGCTGCGTCAACGCGAATCCTGGGTGCTTGGCTAGGGGAAGGGGACGGTGTCGGGGTTGGGGAGGTCGCGGCGTTCGGCGGGCTCGAGCTGGTCCCAGAGCTGGCGGTAGGTGTGATGGGTGAAGCGGAGGATCGACTTGTCGCGGATCCCGACGCGGGGGCCGTCGTGCAGGACGCGCCAGGCGCCGCGGGCGAGGTCGCGGTTCGAGCCGCGCCGGGGCTCGCGGTAGCGCTCCCAGATCTCGAGCAGCGCGGCCCGCAGCGCGTCGTCGCTTCGAAACGCGTCCTGCGCGACCAGGATCGTGCGTCGCTGCTTCAGGACGACCAGGTCCGCGCACGCCGCCCCCTGACAGCTCACGTAGGGGTCGGCGCGAAAGTGCACGTCGGCTTGGAACTCGAAGCCGGCCGCAGACAGGTCGCGCAGCGCGTGCGGAATCGCGGGGGACGGATCAACCGGGGTCAGACAGCCGGCCGCGAGCGCGAGCACCGCTCCGGCCGCGAGGCGGCGCATCGCTTCAGCTCGCGCCGCCTCAGCGCCGCCGCCGGCGTCGGCGGGGCGGGCCGGAGTCGCCCGAAGAGCTGCCGCGCCCGGAGTCGTCGCCGGGCGAGTCGTCCCTCGGGCGTCGCGGTTCGCGAGAGCGCGCCGCGGGAGCCGCCTCGGCCACTGGCGTCGCTTCGGCGTGCGGCTGCTGACGCATGTAGGCGAACAGGATCGCGGAGAGGTCGCGGCGCCCCTCATCGGTCGAGCAGATCTCGTCGACCGCGGGCAGCATGTACTCCTGGCGCAGCTGACGCTCCCGCTCGCCGAGCTCCCTCAGGTCGTGCTCGACCCGATTCTGGAGCCGCCGTGCGATCCGCTTCGCGACGATCTCGTGGCTGGGTAGCTCGCGTTCGACGACCTTCAGACGGTTCACGCGCTGCATGTTCAGGAAGTTGCCGATGTCGAGTCCCGACACGAGCGAGATCGCGGTGCCCGTCTTTCCCATGCGTCCGGTGCGACCGGTCCGGTGCAGGTAGACCTCCGGGGTGTCCGGCATCGTGTAGGTGATCACGTGCGAGAGGTCCGAGATGTCGATCCCGCGCGCCGCCACGTCGGTCGCGACCAGAAAGCGCAGCTCGCTCGACTTGATCCGCTTCATCACCTGCTCGCGCGACGCCTGCGTCATGTCTCCCTGGATCATGTCGGCGTCGAGGCCGTTGCGGCGCAGGAAGCTGGACAGGAAGCGCACGTCGTCGCGCGTGTTGCAGAAGATGATCGCGGAGTCGGGATCCTCGTGGTCGATGATCCGCAGCAGCGCCTCGTCCTTGCCTTGTGCGGGCACCACGTAGTGGAAGTGCTCGATCTCTTGGGGGCTCCGAGCCTCCTCGTCGACGAGCGAGATGAACTCCGGCTCGTTCAGGAAGACGCGCGCCAGCGAGCGCACCCGCTCCGGGATCGTGGCCGAGAACAGGCCCGACTGCCGTTTGCGCGGCACGTACTTCTGGATCTCCTTCATGTCGGGCCAGAACCCGAGCGAAAGCAGCTCGTCCGCCTCGTCGAAGATCAGGATGCGGAGCTGGTCGAGCTTCATCCGGCCCGAGCCAAGATGATCGAGGATCCGACCCGGCGTGCCGGCCACTATCTGTGCGCCGCGCGCCAGCCCGTCGAGCTGCGGCCCGTAGGCGACGCCGCCGTAGATCGCGAGCGTCTTGATCCCGCGGTAGCGCCCCATGATCTCGAGCTCCTTCGCCGACTGATTTCCGAGCTCCCGCGTGGGTGCGAGGACGAGCGCCTGGATCGCCTTCAGCTCCGGATCGATGCGCTCGATGATCGGGAGCCCGAACGCGCCGGTCTTCCCGCTCCCCGTCATGGCCTGGACGATCACGTCGGAGCCCCGGCTCATGACCGGAATGACGCGTCGCTGGACCTCGGTCGGCTCGGACCAGCCGAGCTCGCGGATGCCGCTCTGGATGTCCTCGGGAAACGTGTCGAAGTTCGTCAGCTCTTGGGTCATCGGATTGGGTCGATCCTCTCGCACGAGACTTGGTCCAAGACCATGTTCAGCAGGCCCTTCACGTCGAGCTTCCCCTCGATCGCTTCGATCTCATCGGGACGGGTCCAGGTGGCGGGTCGTTGCGGCATGAGGTAGCTGCAGCAATCTTCATCTGGCTCGATCGAGATCTCGTAGGTGCCGACGGCCCGCGCACGCTCGATGATCTCGCGCTTGTCCATCCCGATCAGGGGACGCAGCACCGGCAGCGTAGCAGCCCGGTTGATGGTGTCGAGATTCCCCAGCGTCTGGGAGGAAACCTGCCCGAGGCTCTCTCCGGTCACGAGGGCCAGGGCTCCCGCCCGCTCCGCCAGCGCCTCGGCCACCCGCAGCATGAAGCGCCGGTAGAGCACGATGCGCGGACGTGCGGGCGCGTCCCGCACCAGCACCTGCTGAAGCTCGGCAAAGGGCGCGAGGTAGAGCCGGGACGGCTCGCCCCAGGCCGCGAGGCGAGCGATGACGTCCCTCACCTTGTCCTGGGAGGCCCGGCTCGTGAAGGGACTCGAGTGGAAGTGCACGTAGTCCACGCTGCAGCCCCGTTTGAGCGCGGCCCAGCTGGAGACCGGGGAGTCGATCCCTCCCGAGATCAGCGACAGGGCGCGTCCGGCCGAGCCCACCGGCATTCCGCCCGGGCCGGGAATCTTCTCGTGGAGCAGCACCGCCTCTCGCGACAGGACGTGGATCTCGAGCCAGAGATCCGGGTCGCCGAGGTCGACGCGAGCGCCCGTGCGCTCGACCACGCGGGCGCCGAGGTGCTCGTTCAGCTGCTGCGAGGTGAAGGGGTGCGAGCGATCCGAACGCCGGGCCCGTACGCCGAAGCTCTGGAACTGGCAGGCGTCGACGCGCGCGTCGACCGCGCGCTCCAGAGCCGCGAGCGTCGGCTCGCACAGGGTCGCCCGCGCGAAGTACGCCACCCCGAACACGCGCTCGAGGCGCGCGCGCACCGCGTCGAAGGGAGTCGCGTCGGGGACCTCGAGGAGCAGGCGTCCGAAGCGCCAGCGGACGCGGGGCTCGGCGACGCCGTCGAGCGACCGCGCGAGGTTCCGGATCAGGAGGTCTTCGAAGTGTCGCCGATTCCGGCCCTTGAGTCCGATCTCGGCGTAGTGAACCACGACCTCCACAGACGCACTATATATAGTATGGCGCCATGCGCGAGCGGGTGTTCGGGATCGAGACGGAGTACGCGCTGATCTATCACCGCGGACGCGGCGAGCGCACCCGTCCGTCGAACCTGGCGATCTATCCTCGCTTCGAGGCCGCGCTCCGCCACCGCGTGCGCAGCCTGCCCGCCGCCTTCTCGCCCCTGCGCGCCAAGGGGGGCTGCTTCCTCGAGAACGGTGGCTCCTTCCACTACGAGGCAACCCCGGAGCACTACGAGCACGGCCTGCTCGAGCTGGCGAGCCCCGAGTGCCGCGACCCCTACGTGCTCCTCGAGTACGAGCGGGCCAAGGACGATTTGGTCGAGGCGCTTGCTTCCGAGGTCACGGCCGAGCTGCACCGGGCGGGCTACACCGGAGAGGTTCGCATCGGCAAGAACAACGTCGACAGCGCGGGACACACCTTCGGATCCCACGAGAGCTACTGGGTCGACGATCCGCTGTCCGCCGGCCGGCGACTCGCATTTCTGCCCCTCTGGCTCGGGCTTTGGATCCTGTCGCTCCCGGTCGTCGCCTGGGTCATCGGAGCGCAGATCCTGGTGCTGATCGGGCTGACCCTGGGGGGGCTCGCCGCGCTGGGCACGACGCTGGTGCTCGCCATCGCGCGCCCGAGCGCCGCGCGCAGGCTCCTGGCGTGGCTGGAGCGGCGCTTCGCGCGGGTGGAGTCGCTCGGTGGCCTGACCCGGAACGTCCACCGACTGGTCGCGCCGCTCTACCCCGTGCTGGCCCTGCACTCGCGGCTCTACGGCCGCTTCCACTTCCGCGCGCTTCAGCGCGCGCTCACCGCACACCTGGTCACGCGCAGCGTCTACACCGGGGCGGGCGCCGTCGCCTTCGACGGGGGGCCCCTGTTCCGCATCGCACAGCGCCCCCCCTTCCTGCGCGCGGTCGCGCGCATCTTTCCCGCCGGCGACGAGCGGCCGATCTACGAGATGCGCGACCTCTTCTTCCGGCCCTGGAGCGCCTTCCAGAGGCGCCGCCGGCTGCACCTGATGATCGGGGACGCCAACCTGTGTGAATGGAGCCTGGCGCTGCGGATCGGCACGACGGCGCTCGTGCTCGAGGCGATCGAGTCCGGAGTCGAGATCGACTGGCCGGAGCTGCGCGATCCCCTCGCCGCGCTCCGGGAGCTCTGCTGCGACTCCCGATTGCGCGGGAGCCTCGAGCTCGCGGACGGCGGCCACGCCACGGCGCTGCAGCTGCAGCGCCGCTACCTCGAGGGTGTGCGTCGCGCACTCGCAGAGAGCCCGGTGCCCTTGCCGATCTGGAAGGCGCGCGTGCTCCGCGACTGGGAGGAGACGCTCACGCTGCTCGAGCGCGACCCGGAGGCGCTCGCCGACCGCGTCGACTGGATCGCAAAGCGCCGGCTGGTCCAAGCCGAGGTCCCGGACCTGCGCGACCGGGCGGCGCTCGAGCAGCGGGGTGCGGCGGTCACCGGGAACGGGACGACCCCCTCGGTGGCCGATCGGCACCTGCGCGACGTGGCCTATCGCGTCTGGCGCACCGACCTCCGATACCACGAGCTCGGTCCGCGGGGAGGCTTCCGAAGGCTCGACCGGGCGGGCGCCGTGCGGCGGCTCTCGACTCCGGAGCGGGTCGAGCGCGCCTACACCGAGCCGCCGGTGGACACGCGGGCCTGGGCCCGTGGGCAGGCCATCAAGTGGGCGCACGCCCGCGCCATCTCGGGTGGCGTCGCCTGGCACCGGGTGCGCGTGGGGAAGCTCGGCTGGCGCTGGCTCCGCGACCCGCTCGATCCCCACGGGAGCTAGGAGGGCCCTCTCTCCGGGTCGGCTCTCGATCCGCGGTAGCTGCTCGGAAACGCGGGCTAGGCTAGGCTCCGGTCCATGGAGATCACGACCGAAAGCGTGCGGGAGCTCGCAGAGCTGGCCTGTCTCGAGCTCGCCGACGACGAGGTCGAGCGCATGCAGCGCGACCTCGGTGCGATCCTGGCCTACGTCGAGCTGCTCGACGAGCTGGACACCGAAGACGTGGCGCCGACGTCCCACGTCCTCGACATCGTGACGCCGCTGCGCGACGACGCCGTGGCCGACGTGCTTCCGCGCTCGGAGGTCCTCCGCAACGGCCCGAAGCACGACGACGAGTCGGTCATCGTCCCGAAGGTGATCGAGTGACCGAGCTGGCCGACCGGCCTCTCGCGGAGCTTCGCGAGCTGGTCGAGGGGGGGGAGGCGAGCTGCCGCGAGGTCGTGGAGGCCTGCCTGACTCGCATCTCCGCCGTGGACTCGAAGGTGCAGGCCTTCGTGGCGCTGCGCGACGAGGAGGCGCTGCGCGACGCGGACGAGGCGGACGCGGCCCGCGCGCGCGGCGAGGCGCGCGGCCCGTTGCACGGCCTGCCGATCGCGGTCAAGGACATCTTCTGCAGCACCCGCTTCGAGACCACCTGTGCGTCGCGCATTCTCGCGGGCTTTCGCTCGCCCTACGACGCGACGGTCGTGCGCAAGCTCCGCGAGGCGGGGCTGGTCGTGATCGGCTCGCTCAACATGGACGAGTTCGCCATGGGCTCGTCGACGGAGAACTCGGCCTACCGGCCGACGCGCAACCCCTGGGACACCGGCCGCATTCCCGGCGGCTCCAGCGGTGGGAGCGCCGCGGCGGTCGCGGCGCGCGAGGTTCCGTGGGCACTCGGAAGCGACACCGGTGGCTCGATCCGCCAGCCCGCGGCGCTCTGCGGCGTGGTCGGCATGAAGCCCACCTATGGGCGGGTCTCGCGCTACGGACTGGTCGCCTTCGCGAGCTCGCTCGACCAGATCGGACCGCTCGCCCGCACCGTCGCAGACGCCGCCACCCTGCTCGGAGTCGTCGCGGGCCACGATCCGCGCGACTCGACCTCGCTGCCGGTCGACGTGCCCGACTACGTCGGGGGACTGACCGGCTCGGTGGAGGGGCTTCGCGTGGGGCTTCCGCGGGAGTTCTTCGAGCCGGAGGGGAACGATCCCGAGACCCTCGCGCTGGCGAGCGCCGCCGTGGACGAGCTCGCGGCAGCGGGCGCGAAGCTGGTGGAGATCTCGCTTCCCCACACGCGCTACGGCATCGCGGCCTACTACCTGATCTGCACCGCCGAGGCGTCATCGAATCTGTCGCGCTACGACGGCGTCCGATTTGGATATAGGGCAGAGGCGGAGTCACTCGACGAGATGTACAAGCGCACGCGGTCACAGGGATTCGGGCCAGAGGTTCAGCGGCGCATCCTGCTCGGGACGTTCGTGCTCTCGGCGGGCTACTACGACGCGTACTACCGCAAGGCCCAGAAGGTGCGGACGCTGCTGCGGCGCGACTTCGATGCGGCCTTCGAGCGCTGCGACGTCATCGCGACGCCCACGACTCCGGGACCGGCCTGGCCGCTGGGTGAGCGCATCGACGATCCGCTGCGCATGTACCTCTCGGATGCCTACAACGTGACCCTGAACCTCGCCGGCCTCCCCGGCATCTCGCTTCCGTGCGGCTTCACGGGTGAACGGCTGCCGGCCGGGCTGCAGCTGATCGGGAAGCCGCTCGACGAGGAGACCCTGCTGCGCGTCGGCGACGCCTACCAGCG
>CAZLBF010000282.1:0-14360 GCA_964557495.1 uncultured Myxococcales bacterium
GGAACAGGCCATTGGCACCGAGCAGCGAGACGTAGCGGCCACCCCCGTCGAAGATGTCGCTCGCCTCGCCGAGCGGTCTCGATCCCACGGGGACCTCGACGTCGGGCGCCGCCCCCGCGTCCCGCAGCGCCGCGACACCGAGCGAGCCCAGCTCCGCATCCGAGGCCTGGAAGCGCACCGCAGGCCTGGCGGACGCGGCGAAGTTGGCCCCGAGGTGGATCCAGGCGCGCGCGCCCTTGACGAGCCCCGAGTTCTCGCGCAGGAAGTGCTTCAGCCCGAGGTGCCCGAGCTCGTGGCCCGTCGTCGCGACGAAGCGAACCTCGCGACGGGGCCGACCCGCCGAGAGAGCGCGCATCAGCTCGAGCCAGCACGCCAGGCCGCCGCCCCGTTCGGATGCACACTGCCACCAGCCGCTGCGGGGCGTCATCACGACGAGTGGAGCGAGGGTGGGATCCGCTCCGGCCAAGCGCGCCTCGACGTTCAACGCCTCGACGCCCGTGCGGCGCGCTCGGCAGACCACCCTGCCCTCTGCGCCCGAGGCCGCCGCCTCCATCAGGAACGCTCCGGCCTGCGTCGGCACCTGGAGCACCGGCGGTCCGAACGGCGCGTCGAAGTGCTCGGCGTTGAGGAGCGTCAATCCCGCGCGCACGCCGAGAGGAGTTCCGTCGCACACCGCGACCAGCGCGCGGTGCCTCCCTCCGCGGCGAGCCGAGAGGAACTCGGCGCCGCCGGGTCCGTTCCACGCGGGCGGCAGCCCTGCCACGCCAATGGCGGCGGCGCCTCCGAGCGAGCCGAGCGCTCCGCTCACAGCCTCGGCATCGGCCGGCGCGGCATCGAAGAGCGGCACCCCGTCGAAGGCCCGGTCCGCGACCTCTACCCGCGCCTCCAGGGGATCGAACCGGCGATGGGGAAAGGGGACCACGACGGGCTCCGGCCCGGCCGCGCGAACCTGGTCGGCCAGCCAGTGCGCGCTCCGCGCGTCCGCATCGCTGCCGGTACGATGGAATCCCTGGGCGTCGTAGGCCTCGAAGATGCGGTCCAGCTGCGCCAGAAGGCTCCCCTCCGTAGCGCGTGACTCTACCAGGACCGCGACTCAGCGTTCGATCGGCAGGCCGTTCGCTCTCCAGGCAGACATGTCCCCACCGAGACGGCTCAGGTTCTCGAAGCCGTCGCCGTCGAGAATCCGGGTCGCCAGCTCTGCGCGCGCGCCCACCTCGCAGTACACGACCACGCCGCGCTCCCGGTAGGGCTCCAGCTCCGCGAGTCGCGCGCGCAGGTCCGAATGCGGGACGTTGACGGCGCCCGGCACGTGGCCGCTCCGGTACTCCCCCTCGGAGCGGACGTCCAGAATGACGGGTCCGTCTCCGTTCCTGCCCACCTCGAGCACCTCGCGCTGCGAGGCGGTTCGAATGCCCCCGGCGTCATGCTCGGCGCCGGGGGAGCAGGCGCTGAAGGCCGCCCAGACGATGGCCGTGAGCGCGAGAGCGGTTGCGCGTACTCGCCGCTTCAAGGGAACGGAATCCACTGGACTCACTCCATGTTTCGCCATGCGACCAAGGCAGCCGTCCACCTCGGCCCGGCCGGGGCACCCCATCCTACGGTGTGGGGGCCGCGCGCATTACCGCGAGCTCAATAATTGACCGACTCGGTCAGTTATATATTCTAGGGTCATGGCTCGACGCATTCCGGAGCACCGCTTCTACGACCTGATCCGGGTCGCCACCGAGGTCTTCGTCGACCAGGGCTATCGCCGCACCCAGATGTCCGACGTCGCCGCGGCCCTGGGCGTCGCCAAGGGGACCCTGTACGGGTACGTGGAGAGCAAGGAGGCGCTGTTCCTGCTCGCCGCCCGCTACTCGGACAGCCCCGGCCCGATCGAGCCGCCGCCACAGCTTCCCGTTCCCACGCCGAAGCCGGGCGAGATCCTGCGCGTCTTCGAGGAGCGACTCGCGCGAGAGGGCAGCATGCCGGTCCTGACCGAGGCGCTGAGCCGGCGTCGCGTCCGCAACCTGCGACTCGAGCTCGAGGCCGTGCTGCGCGAGCTCTACTCGATCACGGAGCGCAACCACCGGGGCATCGAGCTGATCGATCGCTGCGCCCTGGATCACCCCGAGCTCGCGGAGCGGTGGCAGCGGGTGGGGCGCGAGGGCACCCGCGGCGGCCTCACCGACTACCTCGATGCACGCATCCGCTCGAGGCAGCTGCGTCCGGTCCGCGACACCCGCCTGGTGGCGCGTCTCGCGATCGAGACCATCACCACCTGGGCCGTGCACATCAAGTGGGACCGCTCGCCGCAGAAGTTCGACGCCGAGGCGGCCCGGGAGAACGTCATCCAGTTCCTGCTCCACGGCCTGCTGCGAGACGCGGCGCCCGAACCGCTCACCCCGAAGGAGAAAGCATGACCCTTGGACGCGCGTCGCTGCTGTTGCTGGCGATTCCGCTGATCGCCTGCTCCGGACTCACGAAGCTCGACTACACCAAGCTCGCCAGCCGCGCGGGCTGGCAGCACCCGGATCGCGTCATCGAGTCCCTCGAGATCCGGCCCGGGAGCCGGGTGGCCGACATCGGTGCGGGAGACGGGTACTTCGTTCCCTATCTGTCCCACGCAGTCGGTCCCGAGGGGAGGGTCTACGCGGTCGACGTCGATCCGGAGAAGGTCGAAGCTCTCGAGAAGCGCATCCGAGAGGAAGGGTATCCGAACGTCATCGCCGTTGCGGGGGGATACGCCGATCCGCTACTGCCGGAAGCGGGCGTGGATCTCGTTCTCCTGGTCAACACCTACCACCACATCGAGGATCGACCGGCCTACTTCTCGCGCCTGAAGTCGGACCTCCGCGAGCCGGGTCGCGTCGCGATCATCGACATGAGGGACGACCTCTCGGGCATTCTGAGGCTCTTCGCCACCCAGGAGCACTGGACGTCGCTCGAGTCGATGCACGAGGAGATGGAGAGGGCGGGCTATCGATCCTCGGCGAGCTTCGAGTTCCTGCCCGTTCAGAGCTTCGAGGTCTTCGAGCCGGGTGACTGATGGCGGCTGCAAGCGGCTGACGATCGGCGGGGCGTGAGCGCGCGACGACGGATCGGCCTGGTGAGCGCCACCGCCCTGGTGGTCGCGAACATGATCGGCGCCGGGGTGTTCACGACCTCCGGCTTCGCGCTCGCCGACCTCGGCCGGCCCGAGCCGGTGCTGCTGGCGTGGGGGATCGGTGGCCTGCTCGCGATGTGCGGCGCGCTGAGCTACGGCGCACTGGCGCGCCGCATCCCGGAGTCGGGAGGCGAGTACACCTTTCTCTCGCAGACGCTGCATCCGCTGGTCGGCTTCCTGGCAGGCTGGGTCTCGCTGCTCGCCGGCTTCACGGCGCCGATCGCCGCGTCCGCACTCGGCCTGCAGGCCTACCTCGCGGACTCCTTCGGAGCCAGCCAGAGACCGGAGTGGATCGGCACCGCGGCGATCCTTCTCGCGGGGCTGATGCACGGCCTGCGACTGCGCGCCGGGCTGACGCTCCAGAACGCCGCGGTCGCGCTCAAGCTGGTCGTGATCTCGGGCTTCGTGGTGCTCGGCGCATTCCTCGTGCCCGCGCAGCAGCGGCCCGACGCGGGCGCGCCCGGCGACGTGCAGCTCACGGCGTTCGCGGTCACGCTGGTCTGGATCTCGTTCGCGTACTCAGGCTGGAACGCCGCGGTCTACGTGGGCGGCGAGGTGCGCGATCCTCGGCGCAACCTGCAGCGCTCCCTCTGGCTCGGCACCGCCGTCGTGACGCTGCTCTACCTGGCACTGAACGCGGTCTTCCTCTACGCCGCACCGGCCGAGCAGCTCGCGGGCCGGGCGGAGGTCGGCGCCATCGCCGCCGAGGCGATCGGCGGCGCGGCCCTGCGCCAGGCCGTCTCGGTGCTGGTCGCGCTCGCCCTGTTCACGTCGATCTCGTCGATGGTCATGGCGGGTCCGCGGGTCTACGCGCGCATGGCGGAGGACGGCCTGTTCCCGAAGCTCTTCAGCTCCGGGGACGAGGTGCCAGGAGCCGCGGTGGCACTCCAGGTGGGGCTCGCCCTGGTGGTGCTGTGGATCAGCGACCTGGCGGCGCTGCTGAGCTACATCGGCTTCACCCTGGGCATCTCCGCGGCCGCGACCGTCGTCGGCCTGATCGCGCTGCGTCTCCGCGAGGGGCCGGAGCGCGTGCCGGTGCCCGGCTTTCCCTGGGTGCCCGGCGCCTTCGCCCTCACGACCCTGGTCGTCGCGGCTTTCATGGCAGTGCGCCAACCGCTCGAAGCGGCGATCGGACTGCTCACGCTGGCGGCGGGTCTCCCAGTCTACTGGCTGCTGCGCTCGGCTTCGGGTCCAGGGGGAGGTCGACCCGCGGGTTCGAGAGCGAAAGCCGCCCGCCGGACGCTAGACTCGTCCCACGTATCGCGAGAGGAGAAGTGATGACCGGGGTTCGATTGACCTCGCTCGTGCCCGCCGGCGGTTGAGCTCGTAAGCTCGGAGCCGCGGACCTGGTCCAGGTCCTGAAGAACATCGCGCCCTTTGAACACGCCTGGGTGGACGCCGATGCGGCGCCGCTCGAGGACGCGGCACTTCTGCGCCCGGAGACCGGCTCTCCGCTGGTCTTCACGGTCGACTTCATCACACCGATCGTCGACGACCCCGAGACCTTCGGCGCAATCGCGGCGGCCAACGCCCTGTCCGACGTCTACTCGATGGGCGGCGAGCCGCAGGTTGCACTCGCGGTGTGCGGCTTTCCCGAGGAGATCGTCGAGCTCGAGGTCATCGAGGCCATCTTCCGCGGCGGCCGCGACAAGGCGGCCGAGGCGGGCTGCGCCATCGTGGGCGGACACACGGTGATCGATCCCGAGCTCAAGTACGGGCTCTGCGTGATCGGGACCGTCGACCCGGCGCAGCTGCTCTCGCAGGAGCGCGCACAGGTCGGGGACCGCCTGGTGCTCACCAAGCCCGTTGGCTCCGGGATCGCGACGCAGGCAATCAAGAATGGCGAGCTCGGGGAATCGGACCTCGCCGCCGTCGTCGAGTCCCTGACCACGCTCAACCGGGGAGCCAAGGATGCGGCGCTCGCGGCGGGCGCCCACGCCGCGACCGACGTGACCGGCTTCGGTCTGCTCGGCCACCTTCGCCACATGATGCTGGGGGCCGGGGCTGCCGCGCGCATCGTCGCGGGTGCGGTGCCGACCTTCGAGTGCGCCTCCCGCCTTGCGGCCGCCGGACTCGTGCCCGGCGGCAGCAAGCGAAACCTCTCCTACGTCGATCCTCACGTGCGCTGGGATCCGCGCGTGACGGACCTGGAGCGCCTGCTCCTCGCGGACGCTCAGACCTCGGGCGGACTGCTGATCTCGGTGCCGCCGGAGGGGGAAGAGACGCTCCTTGCCGCGCTCGAGCAGCACTCCACGCCCGCGCGCGCCGTCGTCGGCGAGATCGTCGCCGGCGAGGCGGGCCACATCGACGTCGACTCCTAGCGCTGGAGAGAGCTTCGCGCCGCGGCAGCCGAGGAACCCGGTAGCCCCAGCGGTTACCCCATGAACGCGCAGTCGATCACGTCGAGTCCCATGTGGATCAGGCCGCCGACGCCGATGAGGCGGGTCTTCGGCCAGAGGGCCAGGCCGACCCACACGGCTTGAGCCGGCCAGGAGTGCAGCGGGTGGTACCCGATGCTGCAACGGTTGGGGTCGAAGAGCGGATCCGCGAGCAGGTGATCCAGGTCGATCAGGTTCACGGCGGCCATGATGACCCACGCGCGGATCCAGTTCTTCCGCCACCCCAGCCGGGCCACCAGCCCCGGGACCGCGAGGTGGAGCAGTCCGTGGATGACGGGCCGGAGCACGCGCCGCCTACGCCGTCGCTTCGCGCGCGCGCACGCTCAGCGCGGCAGCGCGTACCACTGGGTCTCCGACTCCCCGTCGGCGTAGAGCGTGATCACGTGGAAGCCATGGTAGTTGCCCGCATCCCCGATGTCGTCCATGCGGAGCACCCGGGCGTTGCCCCGATCCTCGTCCAGACGCATGTGCTGGGCCCACTCGGGGGGTGATCCGTTGCGGAACTTGAGGCCGAGCAGGCCCCCGAACTGGCCGAAGATCGAGTTGGCCCGCCAGCCCGGGCGCCAGAGCTGCCCGTCCGTCGGCTCGCGGAAGACGGCGCCGCGCTCGTCGGGATCCGCCCACATGCCGTCGACGGGCACGTTGTCGTGCGCGAAGAGGATCTGTGAGATCGCCCCGCGCGGCTCGACGCAGAGCCCGGCGGCCCCGCGCGAGGCCGGCGGCATCGAAGGGGAGGTG
The DNA here is from genome assembly GCA_964557495.1 of uncultured Myxococcales bacterium. Lineage (GTDB taxonomy): Bacteria > Myxococcota_A > UBA9160 > SZUA-336 > SZUA-336 > CAZLBF01. Next base: position 6,283 of record CAZLBF010000282.1, read on the forward strand.
CGGCCGGCGAGGTTGCAGTTGATCACCTCGATCAACCCCTTCGCGTTGTAGGCCTCGCGGTCGAAGAAGCGGGGCCAGCGGATGTCGGGGAACGCGGACCAACCCCAGTCCTTCTCGCGCAGCCACTCCTGCTGAAAGCTCCCCGCGTCGTCTCCCCAGCCGATCTCGAGTCCGCGAAAGATGAAGGTGCCCATGAAGGAGACGACCGGGATGTAGATGCCGGTTCCCGGGGAGTTGCCGAGCCCGAAATGGCCCATCGTCAGCTGGCTGATCGGCGTGTCGGTCGCGTCGTAGAGACCGAACTGCTGCTCCGCGTAGCCGGACTTCGTGGGCACCGCACTCCTCGGGTCGTGGTGCATGAAGACGAACTGCTGGTGTTCCGGCTCCGGAGCGAAGCGATTCAGCATGTCGTCCATCCAGTCGACCGACTCGGGCTGGAGCCCACCGCCCCAGTACAGCACGACCCCTCCGACCGAGGCGCGCTCGGGGGGCCGGAGGTCGTAGGAGTTCAGTCCCACGAAGGAGTGCCCCCGGAACTCGAAGGCGAGGTTCAGCGGCCCGAGGAAGTTCTGATACTGGCCCAGGCCGTCGTAGCGCGGATGCCGGTTCAAGAGACGCCACCCGATGAAGGTCGGGATGAAGTCGTTCGGCCGCTTGATGGCGTTGCCGACGGCGCGCCCGACGCGCGGGGCCCGGATCAAGCCGAAGGCCTCTTCGGCCAGAAAGCCGAGCTCGTCGAAGACGACGTTCAGGATTCCGCCGTATCCCGCGTAGCCATCGTGGTTCCCTGGAACCGCGAAGAACGGCTTCTGGAAGCGCGCGAGCTGGTCCCGGATCTCGGGCATCTCGTTGCCGCCGTCCGGGCCGTAGGGCGACGTCGGGGGAAGCGCGCCCAGGACGTTCAGCAGCAGCTGCCCCTTGGCGCTGCCGGCCGCGGCATCGGCCAGGTCACCGGCAAAGAGCACGAAGTCGACGTCCGGAACGGAGACCGCAGATCCCGTGTCGGGTGCGCCGGAGCCGCCGGCCTGGACGAACTCGGGGTCGAGCATCCCGAGGAAGCGCCGCAGCGGTCCGAGGTTGCCGTGGTACTGGAAGTCTCCCCCCACTGCGACGCGGACGCAGTCGCGCCCGCCGCAGCGGCCGCTCTCCCGCTTCGGATCCTTCAGCGATACCGGCGCCACCGACTGACGCGCCACCAGCACCGTTCGCATGGGCTGCTCGAGGCGCGACAGGGCGAGCTGCACGGCACCGCGGTTTCCGGAGTCGCGTTCGAGCACCCTGGCGAGGCGCCCCAGCACGTCGCGCAGCGCCTGAAGGTCGAGGTCGAAGTGCGGCGAGGGATGCATCGTCCAGGACCAGTTGCTTCGGGGTGCAACGCGGGAGGCGATCGCGCGCAGATCCTCCGCGGCAGTCGCGCTGGGCAGGTCGGCGGGGTCCAGCTCCCTCGTCGCCCGGAGGGCGCGGATCCAGTCGCCTTCCTGGAGGGCTTGCTTGATCCCCTCGAGTGCCGGGGTGCGGACCGTTACGTCGCGCAGCGAGTTCAATCGGGGCAGGACCCTGAGATCGTAGAAGCCCGGCGTCACCTCCATCCCTGTGGTGGCGGTGCGTGTGGGGACCTCGAAGACGACGCCGCGGAGCCGGTCGCGCCGCGCGAACGTCGGGACGATCGCGCCCGACGGGCGCATGTCCGCTTCCCGGTCGTCGTCCAAAGCAAAGATGGTGTCGCGACCGCCCGCGCGCACCAGGCACTCCGTGACGTCCTGCCAGCGCGCGGTCGCGACCTCGGCGCCGTGGGGCACGAGCCAGAAGCGGAGCTCGCCGGTGACGGCCTCGCTCGGGATGCCGCCGAGCTGCCGCTTGTCGATGATGAGCGGGAAGAGCCAGGAGTCTGTGTTGCGCGCGCCCCCGGCCGGCTCCGGATCCACCAGCGCCGGGAACGTCAGGCGGGGAAACCGCTGGAGCGGCTCGCGCTCCCGCGGAATGAACTGCCTGCGCTTCTCGGGGAACTCGTTCCCGAGCGTCGCCAGGCTGTCGAGCACGAGCACCCGCGCGAGCTCGGCGCTCTTGATCAACCCCGCATCGCTCGGCGCCCCGCCCTTCGGCGTGCAGCTTCCGCCGGCGTCGTAGCTCAGGGGTCGAACGACCGGCTCGAACTTCGCGGTCGCGCAGGCCGCGAGAAAACAGAAACCGAGAGCACACGACAACACCCGTAGAAGCACTGAGACCCCTCCCCCTTGCTATGCCTTGCTAGGGAATCTCAGCAGCACCCGCGGCGCAGCGCGCAGAAGGTGTCCCGATTCCCGATCCGGTGCTAGTGTTTTATAACTCTGCGTGCCGGGAACGCAACGTGAATGGCTGACACGCGGCCGCTGTGCGCGTAAGCAGGGCAAGCGTTTCAACGGAGGTCATACACATGCGATCCGCCGCGCTGGCGCGCACGCGGGCGATCCGCCCGCTGGCAGGGCTCGTCATCTCCGGGAGGACCCCGAGTCGTGACCGCCGCCACGCGAAGCGCCGTCGCCCTGGCGATCCTGCTGCTGCTCGCCGGCTGCGGATCGCCGGCGAGGAAGCGCGTGCCATTCGACTACGGCGCCTACATCGCCAGCGATCCGCGGTCCGTGCTGGTGGCCCCGGTGGTGCCTGTCGTGCAGGAGCGCAGAGCCTCGCGCTTCTTCCTCGCGACGATCACGGAGCCGCTGGCGGAGCGCGGCTGCTACGTATTTCCGGTTCGCATGAGTCTGGAGCTCGAGAAGCTGGCGGGCTTCACGGGAAGGGCTCCCGAGGATTACTCGGGAGAGCGATTAGAGGAGAGGGCGGCCGAGCTCGCGGCGCTCTTCGGTACCGACTCCGTGCTGTTCGTCCGGATCGTGGAGTGGGACTACCGTATCAAGGGGTTGGGTGAGGCCATCGAGAATCCGGTCGACCCGGTGGGGACCCACACCGTAGCGATGGAGTATCACCTGACGGACGACCGCGGGAAGACGCTCTGGCGGGCGAAGCAGCAGATCGCCCTGCAGAAAGGGGGCGGAAACATCTTCACGGAGATCTGGAACTTCTTCGCCTCGCCGCTTCACCCCGAGGTCGGGCTGGCCCGGGAGGCCAACCGCACGGTGATCGAGGGGCAGAGGCACAAGAAGGGCAGACGGACCTACTACCCCGTGGACCCGATGCTCGTCGGTTCGTACCACCCGCGCTACGAGCGGGACCGCGCGCGCCGGCGGGGGACGAGCTCACCGTGAGACGGCTGGGACCCTTGCTCGTCCTGCTCGGCATCTTCGCTTGTGCCGCCGGGAAGCCTCCGCAGGACGCGACCCGGGATGACACTGGCCCCGTCGCGTACACCATGGTCGAGAATCAGAAGTCCGGCGTGGAGATGCCCCGCATCAGCCTTCCGGAGCGGCCCGACGTCGAGCAGCGCGTGAACGAGCAGCTGGACGCGCACGCGGCCAGCCTCATGTGCCTGGACCCGGAGCCCGGGAGCTACAACGCGAGCGCGGACGTGACGCACGCCGCTGACGACGTGTTCAGCGTACACGTCGGAGTGAGCTACTACTGCGGCGGAGCGTACCCCGTGAACCACGCCGACTCGTCGATCACCTTCGACCTGCGGATCGGCGAGGCCGTCCGGTTCCAGGCGTTGTTCGCAGACTACGAGCGCGACGGCGCCGGGATCGCCCGCGCCTACATAGGGAGCCTCTCGGCCGAAGACCTCGAGGGGTGTGAGGACGTGCTGACGGTCGAGGAGCTCGACGAGCACTTCTTCGCCTACACGATCTCCACCGAGGGTCTCCGGGTCGAGCCGTCGTTCCCCCACGTGCTCGAGGTGTGCAACCGCGACTCGATCGTCCCGTTCGACGAGCTGCGCGCGTTCGCGGCACCCGGCGGCATCCTGACGCGGGTCGCCGACGCAGCGCCCGAGGGGAGCTGACGCGCCGGCCTGCGGGAGACTCAGTTCAGCGACTCCGGAAGCTGCTCCGAATCGGGGACCGTGCGGCCGTACTCATAGGCGCTGCCGTTCCAGTGCATCACCGGGAACTCGAAGCCCGGCCCGCCGATGAGGATATCGCGCGCACCGTTGTGCGACGTCGGCATGATCGCGAGATGACCGACGCCCGAGTAGAGCGTACGAAAGCCCTCGCCCTCGGGCTTGACGAGGTAGATCGCCATCCCGGTCATGCCGTAGCAGGTCAACATGTCCGGGCCGCCCCTCACCACGATCAGGAAAGCGCGCCCGACCGCGCCGCCCAGCTCCGCCGCATACACGTCCGGCCTCACCGCCTCGTCGCAGTCGTTCAGCACGTGACCGTCGCTCGCGGGCCGCAGCCCGAGCGAGTGACACGCGGCCGCGAGCTGCTCGGCGTCGAGCGTCGCAGCCTGCGCCGACCGCGACGCCGGCTCCTTCTCGGTGCCGGTGAACAGTGCGCACGCCGTGGTCAGCGCGCTCAGTACGACGAGAGCGTGTGAGAGTCGCATGCCATCCTCCCCGGCTGGGCAGCCTAGCACGGGGCGGCCGGCCGCTTCGCGTCCCTGAATCCCCTCAGCGCGATACGGTGGCCTCGAAAGCGCACGAGAGGTCGCCGAGAGGAGCGCGGCCCAAGGCGCTGGTGACACATCGACCCGCGGCGTCGTCGGGCTCGACGGACGACGAGGCGAGCCGCCCCCCGCTGACCGCGACAGAGACGCGGCGCGCGTCGGAGCCGCTCAAGCATTCGCGAACGTCGGCCGCGACCGCGCCGAAGACCAGGCTGAGCGGAATCGGGCTGCAGGTCGATTGCACGTCCTTGAAGGTGGCGGTCTGGTCCCCTGAACCGATCGTGAGCGAGCCGACGCGCGTGGTCCAGCGCGGCGCTGCCGCCTCTGCGGGCGTCGAGGCCCTGGCCCTGGCGACCTCGAGGTTCTTGCACGCGCCCTGGTTGCCGCCTTCGCAGGCGACCTCGAACAGCGAGACCGCACGCTCCGCATCGGCTTCGAGTCCGCCCAGGCCGCGGAGGAACGCGACGCCCAGGTTGGAGCAGGCGGTCGCGTGGCCGCCCGCGCACCCGCGCTCGAACGACGAGACCGCCCGGGTCATGTCGACCGGGCCGCCGACCCCGTCCCTCAACGCCACTCCCAGGTTTCCACAGCCCGAGGGGTGGCCCGCCTCGCAGGCCCGATCGAAGAGCTCCCGCGCCCGCGAGCCGTCGGCGGTGACCCCTTCACCGCGGGCGAACGCCATGCCGTACAGCGTACAGGCTGGCGCGTGGCCGAGCTCGCACGACCGGCCGTACAACCGCGCCGACGTCTCCGGGTCGACCGACCCCCCGTCACCTCGCTTGCTCGCGAGGGCCAGGTCGCTGCACGAGATGGCGTGGCCGCCCTCGCAGCCCCGCGCGAGCAGCTCGCGCCCCTGCGCGGCCTGCTCCGGTCCGGCACTACCCTGCACCAGGGTGGTGCCGATGTCGGCGCAGGCCTGCCAGTGCTCGAGCTCGCAGGCGCGAACGAGAAGCGACACCGCCCGCGCGCCGTCCTTCGGCACGCCCTGTCCGTCGGCGTGCATGCGCCCCGCGGCATCGCACGACGGACCGTCGCGCTCGCTGCAGCCGCGCTCGAAGGCGCTCAGGGCACGGACCGGATCGCCGCTCGCCCGCTCGTTCACGCCCTCCTGGTAGCAGCTCGGGCAGCCCGCTGCGGTGGGATCACCTGCTTCGGGGGGCGCGCCATCCTGTGCGCGTGCGCCGGCCCCCGCCATCAATGCCAGAACGCAGAGGCTGGCGAGGCTCCCGGCGGCTCGGCTTCGCTGCATCGACCTCTACCCCCCTCCTCCCGAGTTCCAGGGCCCCAGTCTAGTTGAACCCCGGCGCTCGCGAGGGAATGGAGAGCGCGCTTCGCCCCGGCTCGCCTATGATTCCTCCAGGGCCCCAGTCAGCGGCGGTACGCTCGCAACAGCGGGGAAGTCTACACTCCTCCTTCACGGGATCAGGCCATGAAACGGACGATCGGCGTCAGCTTGCTCGCCGCCTGCCTCTTCGGCTGCAGCACGCAGCTGCTTCCCTACAACCTGGAGGTGCCTGCGCAGACGATGCGGGTCGTCGGCACACCCGACCCGGTGGACGGACGACGCCGCTTTCGCGAGATCTTCTGCTCTCTCCTGGCCCGCGAGAACGGATTCGAGACGGGCCCCTTGGGCTGCGAGAAGCAGCTCCATCGCCTCGTCGATGAGGCGCCGGTCGTGAATCCGCTCGCTCCCCTGCCCGCCCACGACACTCGTTACCGCGTGCTGATCGTGCCGGGTCTGTTCGGCGAATGCTTCGCCGACAGCGTGACGCCCTTCGCGGACGCATCGGCTCGATTGCAGAGCCACGGGTATCGCGTCGAGCCGTTGGTCGTCAGCGGCCGATCCAGCGCCGATCACAATGCGGGGCAGATCGCGGATGCGGTCCGTGCGATCGACCTCGGCCCAGAGGATCGTCTCCTGCTCGTCGGCCACTCGAAGGGCGCCATCGACATCCTCCACTTCCTCGCGAACTACCCCGACCTCGCGGATCGGGTCGATGCGGTCGCGAGCGTGGCCGGCGCGATCAATGGCTCTCCGATCGCCGATCGAATGGCGAAGCCCTACGAACGCTGGCTCGCGGACCTCGGGGTCGACGAGTGTTCGCCCGGCGATGGCGGTGCCCTAGAGAGCCTGCGCCGTCCAGTGCGACTTGAATGGCTCGCCAGCCACCCGCTGCCGCCGGATATACCCCGCTTCTCCGTGGTCGGATTCACCGAGAAGTCCAATGTCGCCCACGTCCTGCGCTCGTTCTGGAAGGACCTCGCGCGGATCGACCCGCGCAACGACGGCCTGCTCCTCTTCTTCGATCAGGTGATTCCCGGCGCCACGCTGCTCGGGTACGCCAACGCAGACCACTTTGCAGTCGCGATCCCCTTCGAGGAGCAATCGGACTGGGCGGTGGCCGGGAACGCTCTCGGCCATGCAGCGTACCCGCGCGGTGTGCTGCTCGAGGCGATCGTGCTCTATGTCGCGGAGAGTGCGAACGCGACGCGGGCGGACGATTGAACGTGTTGCGTCTCTTTGCGGCCGGAATCGCGATCGCATCGCTCGGAGCCGCCTGTGCGCCGAAGCCGCTGCTCGAGTACGACTTCGGCGGTCCGCCCCAGCAGCTCGCGGTGCTCGGAACCCCTGCGCCGGATGATGCGAGAGCCCGCTTCCGCCAGATCTTCTGCGCCTTGTACGATGCCGAGCCACGGAGTCCGGAGGACGACTTCACGTGCGACGACGTGCTCCACCGTCTCGCAGGCGAGCCCGCGGCCACCCCCGCGCCGCCCCCGCCCCACGATACGCGGCTTCGCTTCCTCATCATCACGAGCGCCCTCGGTGAGTGCATCGCGGACGTCGCCACGCCCTTCGATCAGGGCGTGGAGCGGCTCGAGCCACTGGGCTATCGCATCGACACGGTCGTGGTGGGGGGAATGTCGAGCAGTACCTACAACGCGAAGATGATCGCGGACGCCGTCGAAGAGCTCGAGCTCGAGCCCGACGACAGGCTGATCCTGCTCGGATACTCGAAGGGTGCGCCGGACATCCTGCACTTCCTGGTGGGCTACCCCGAGCTCGCCGAACGCGTCCAAGCCGCGGTGAGCGTGGCGGGCGCGGTGAATGGCTCCCCGATCGCCGACGGCTTCTCCGGGGTCTTCTACCGGTGGCTTGCGAAGCCGTCGACTCTCTTCTGCGAAGGGCGCGATCTCGGCATGGCGGGGAGCCTTCGTCGCGGACACCTCCTGCCCTGGCTTGCGGCGAACCCGCTTCCGGCGCATGTGCAGACCTTCTCGCTGGGAGCCTTCACGGACAAGCCGCACGTGGCGCGCCTGCTTCGCATCCCGTACGACCTGCTCGCCCAGATCGACCCTCGCAACGATGGACAGCTGATCTTCACGGACCAGATCGTTCCCGGGTCGACGCTGCTCGGATATGCGAACGCCGATCACTGGGCCGTCGCCATGGCCCTGGAGGAACGGCGAAGCTTCTGGATGGGCTACCCCGGTCGCAAGCGCGCTTTCCCGCGCGCCGTGCTCTTCGAAGCCATCGTCCGATTCGT
>CAZLBF010000283.1:0-3208 GCA_964557495.1 uncultured Myxococcales bacterium
CGTGAGCTCGCAGGGCGAGCTCTTCTCCCAGTTCCTCCAATCGCTCGTAAACGACAGACCTCCCCTGAGGCCAACCTAGGAGCTCGCGACGAGAGCCGACGTCGAGGTTGGGACGGGTCGGCTGGGGGCGGGTCGTACGGCAGAATCCGGGTGCACCCGGAGCAGGTCCGGGTGCACCCGAGAGCAGTTCGGCTAGACGCGCCTCCCGGCCCTTCGCCGGCGGGAAACAGCGCCGCCGCCGAGGCCGAGCCCCGCGAGGCCGAGGCCCAGCAGTGCGGCGGTGTTCGGCTCCGGAATGACGTTGCGAGAGACCTCTTGCCCTTGCAGCCGCCACGTTTGGGCATAGAGCCCGCTGCCGGTCATGGCGCTCACGTTGAAGTTCCCCGCCGAGGCGCCCCCCGGCCCACTCATGGGCCCAGCGAGGCCAACGCCGTAGGGCATGGTGGGCAAGCCCATCGGGAACGGATAGCCCGTAAGAGGAGCAGCAATCGAGGGTGGCGGAAGAAGCGGGTTATAGAGGCTGCAGGAAGGGCCGCTGCCGGGATTGCAGTGGATGAAGCCCTGCGTGATGACGCCGAGGCTCCCAAACGTGAGGTTCCCGCCGCCCGTGAGCGTGCCGGCCCCCGAGCCCGGGAGCAGGATATTCAAGGTCCCCGTGAGCGCGCCATAGGGTCCGAGGTTCAAGAAGGTTGCATTCTTGTTGAACCCGCTAACCACGTGAACGGGACCGGCCAACACGGCCCCACCGACCGTCCCGTTGGCGAACTGGAGCGTCAGGCTGCCCTGCTGTGTGGGGTTGGAGAAGGCGAACCCCGCCGTGTACATCCTGTACTGGGTCTGGTACGTGATGTTGACGGGTACGGCCCCGGCGCTCGCTGCGACGAACAGCCCCAGGGCGAGCATCAGGATCGGTGTGACGAATCTACTTCTTCGCGCTGCGAGCATGGCTTCCCCTTCCCAAGAAAAGCAAAACTCCCATCGAATACCGGCGAATACTCGGTATGACGATGCGATATTCTATGTATGTTGGTTTGGGTACAAAGCAATCCACATGCCAATACCAGACTTCTTCAATATCGAGGACTTAGGCCCATCGCCGGTCGGGGTTTCGGAACGGTCCGACCACTATTGTGAAATCTCTTTCCACTCCTGGTTGGAACCGGCGGCCGAGCTGACCGGACCCGCGCTGATGCAGTACCCCTAAAGGGGTAGGTCGCAGCCCAGCAGCGCTCGCTGGGAACAGGTAACAGCCGCCGATAAGGTACCCCAAAAGGGGTAGGTCACAGTCGCGGGCGGAGGAGTCCAGACGCTCACTTCCGGGGCGACCGCTCGCGCGATTCGATGGATCGGGGAGCGCCGCCTGTCGTATGCTGGCGCGATGCGCTGCCTCGCCGTGTTGGGAATGCTGCTCGCCTGCTGTCTGCTCACAGCGTGCCCGTCGCAACAGGAGCGCGCCGAGCAAGCCAGCAGCGAGGCGCGCGAGGCCCTGCTCCGCGGCGACCGCAACGCGGCGCTCGCGGCGCTCCGCGACCTGCGAGAGAGCCGGGCCGACACTCCAGAAGCCCTGATGGAGCTTGCCCAGCTCCTGGTCGCCGCCGGCGAGGCGCCGCAGGTGCTGTGGCTGCTCGAAGAGGGCGTTCGCAGCTATCCGGACCGGGAGGATCTTCGCATCGCGCTCGCCCGTGTCGCGCTGATGCTCGGGAGCTCGGGGGTCGCGTTGGCGGCGCTCGATCCGATCGGACCCGAGTCGTCGCAGCACGCGCAGGCGCTGCTGCTCCGGGCGCAGGCCGAGCTGCGGCGCGGAGATCTGGACAAGGCGATCGAGATCTTCGTCGAGGCCGAGGGGCTCTATCCGGATCGACCGCAGGGGGTGCTCGCGCGCACATCCGCGCTGCTGTCCGAGCACCGGGTCGAAGACGCCCGCGCAGCGCTCGCGCAGGCACAGGAGCGCTTCGGCGGGGGCGAGCACGCGGACGCGCTGCGCCAGGTCGAGATCGCCTTCCATACGCTGGAGAGCAAACAGGGAGACACGGAGGCGGCGATCGCGGGGCTGCTGGGGATCGTCGAGCGGCACCCGGAAGACGCGCAGGCCTGGCGGGCGCTCGTGCAGGCGATGTGGAAGTCGAGGCAGGTCCCGCGCGCGATCGCGCTGCTCGAGGCCGCGATCGCGGAGGACCCCGAGCGACTCGATCTTCACGCGGTGTTGGTACCGTTGCTGACGGCGGTCGGTCGCAAGGACGACGCGGAGCGCCTGATGCGGGAGCGCATCGAGGGTGCGCCGTCGCCGACCTCCCACATGGCGCTGATCCACTACCGCCTGCAGCAGGACGAGCCCGAAGAGGCCCGCGCGCTCTTGAAGGAAGCGCTCCAGGCCTTCCCGACGAACGCACTGCTCGCGAGGCTGCGCGTCGAGACGCTGATCGTGCTCGGCGAGATCGAGCAGGCGCGCGAGTTCGTCGATCGCTACGCGCGCGAGTTCGCGGACGACCCCCACGTCGAGTACTTGCGGGCTCGCATCGAGCTTGCCGACGGCGACGCCGCCGCGGCCGCAGCTCGGCTCACGAAAGCGATGCCGCTGATCGACAATGCGCTGACGCAGTACTGTCTCGGCAAGGCTCTCTATGCGAAGGGCGACTACCCGAGCGCCCAGCGCCGTTTCGCGCTGGCGCTGGGCCGGCAGCCCCGGGATCCGGCGTTCTACTGGCCGCTGATCGAGCTGGCCCAGCGGCGAGGCGATTGGCGCAGCGTCTCCGGCACTGCGGGGCGGCTCGTGGCACTCGCGCCGGGTCTCATCGAGGGATGGGCGGCGCTGATCGCGAGCCTCGTCAACCTCGGCGATGGCGAGCGAGCGGTCGCGGCCGCCGAGCAGTGCGCGACGCTCTTCCCGGACGAGCCCGAGGCCGCGCTGATGCTCGCGCGCGCACAGCGCACCGCCGGAGACAACGACGCCGCGCTCGAGGGTCTGGCCCGGGCGCGGGAGCGCTTCGGCGCCAGCGCGGCCATCGCCGCCGAGGAGGCGCTGACGCTCGCGGCCAGCGGCCGGGTGGGCGAGGGCGTGACCGTCGCCCAGCAGGCCCTGGCCGCCCATCCGGACTCGGCGGAGCTCCACCTGGCGGTCGCCGCGCTGCTCTTCGCGGTCGGCCAGGGCGAAGAGGGATCGCGGGCCGTCGACCGCGCGCTGGAGCTGGCGCCGGACGATCCACGGCCG
>CAZLBF010000284.1:0-8925 GCA_964557495.1 uncultured Myxococcales bacterium
GCCAAGTGTGCCTGGCTGACGCAAGAGCTCGGGTTCGACGCGGCGATCAACTACAAGGAGGGGCCGGTCTACCCGGCGGTCAAGCAGGCCTGCCCCGAGGGCGTCGACATCTACTTCGACAACACCGGCGGCGAGATCCTCGAGGCGGCGCTGTTCCGCATGAAGGCGCGCGGCCGAATCGTCTGCTGCGGTGTGGTCTCGCAGTACGACACGGCGAACCCCTCACCCGGCCCGCGCGGCGTCCCCGGCCTGATCGTGACCAAGCGCCTGCGCATGGAGGGGTTCATCTACGCGGACTACGACGCGCGGCGCGAGGTGGCCCTCGACGCGCTGGCGGGCTGGGCCCGGGAGGGACGCCTGGTGGCCAAGGAAGACGTCGTCGAGGGCCTCGAGAGCGCACCCCGGGGCCTTATCGGCCTGCTCCACGGCGAGAACGTGGGCAAGCGGGTCGTGCGCCTCGCCCCCGAAGCGGGCTGACCGCGTCGGGCCGAGCCGGACCGGGCTGCTCAGCGAGTCGCGTCTGCCGAGGCGTCGGCGTTCGGCCCCGACTGCTCGAGGTCGAGCTGAAGCTCGCCGGGCGAGACCGAGTACGCGTGTCCGGTCGCGAAGGTGACGACCGGCAGGGTGATCAGGAGCGCACCGAGCAGATCCAACGTTCCGAGGAACGTGAGCTCCCGCTGGAGCGAGGTGTAGGCCTCGTCGTAGCCGGGAGCCTTCGCGGTGATGAAGTGGGTCTTGCCCCGGCGCAGCTTCACGGTGGTCGGCGCCCCGTCCGTCTCCGCGATCAGGCGGTCCCCCAGGTAGATCTTGGCGGGGACGTTGGTCGAGATCTGCACCTTCTGGTGGGAGCCGTGCACGAAGGAGCAGGCGGAGAGCCAGCAGAGAGCGGCCACGAGCGCCAGGGCGCGGGCAACGATCGTCACGTCGGACACCTCCCGGTGGACTCCAGTCGGGTCACGGATCGGCGGCCCGGGCTCGGGCCTGTAGGCGCTCCCGCGAGCCCGCTCTCGGGTATGATGGCCTGCGCACGGGCCGTCGCGGCGCGCGCACGGTCGGCGGGCCGCAGGGCCGACCGCGGACGGCATGCACGGAAGGAGCTCAAGCGATGCATCCCAGTCTCCAGACTCCGCTGTGTGACCTGCTCGGCATCGAGATCCCGATCCTCCAGGCGGGCATGGGGTACGTGGCCCGCGGCGAGCTGGCGGCGGCCGTCTCCAGCGCCGGCGGGCTCGGCGTCATCGGCGCCGCCTCGCTCGACGCCAAGGGGCTCCGCGAAGAGATCCACAAGGTGCGGGATCTGACCGATCGTCCCTTCGGCGTCGACATCCTGTTCGCGACCGTCGGGCGACCGTCGGGCGACGCCGCGACGGCGGCCTTTACCCGCGGGGTCCAGGAGCAGATCGACGTCGTGTTCGACGAGCGCGTGCCGGTGCTCGCGAGCGGGCTGGGCAACCCCGGACCCGTGGTACCGACGGCACACGAGCTCGGAACGACCGTGATCGCGCTGGTCGGGAATACGCGCAACGCCGAGCGCGTCGCGGCGAGCGGCGTCGACATCGTGGTCGCACAGGGCTACGACGGGGGCGGCCACACGGGCCGCGTCGGCACGCTGTCCCTCGTGCCCCAGGTGCTCGACTGCGTCGACGTGCCGGTCGTGGCGGCGGGCGGTATCGCCGACGGTCGCGGCATTGCGGCGGCGCTCGCCATGGGGGCCTGCGGCGTCTGGCTCGGCACGCGCTTCGTCGCCTCGCAGGAGGCCTACGCCCACGACGCCTACAAGAACCGCATCGTCGAGATCGACGAGGAGGGGACCACGGTGACTCGCTGCTTCAGCGGCAAGCCGTGCCGCGTGATCAAGAACGACACCACGCAGGCGTGGGAGGCTCCAGAGCTGATCGAGAAGATCCAGCGCTTCCCGGCGCAGGTCGGCGTGATCAGCCAGTGGCTCGGCGCCGACCCCTACCTGGCGGCGCGACGCGAGGGAAAGATCGACGTCGGCGCGATGGCGGCGGGCCAGTCGTCGGGGCTGATCCACCAGGTGATCTCGGCGGGGGACGTGGTGAAGCGTCTGGTGGAGGAGACCGAGGAGGCGCTCGCACGGCTGTCGGTCGGCTCCGGCGCACCCGCTCCGGCAACGACGGCGGCGGGGCACTGAGGTGGCCGGTCTCGAGCCCAAGAACGACCTGAGCCGGACCGCCAATCCCGTCACGGCCCCCTCCTTCACGGGGACCATCGCGCCGGGCGTTCACGTCGTCGGGGGCATGGGCAACGCCCTCTCCGTCGAGACCGACGCCGGTGTGGTTCAGCTCGACACGGGGGACACGCCGCGCAAGGCGCGCAAGATGCTCGAGTCGCTGCGCGAGATCACCGACGCGCCGGTCCACGCGCTCGTCTACAGCCACGGACACCTCGGCTACAACAACGCCGTGCCGACCTGGCTGGAGGATGCCGAGCGGCGCGGGGACCCGCCTCCGAGGATCATCGCCCACGAGAACCTCGTCCGACGCTGGCGGCGCTACCGCGAGACGGAGCCGCTCCAGAAGCTCTTCATCGAGCTGCAGTTCCGGGTGCCGATCGGCGCCGTGACCCAGACGCTCGCGATGACGCTGCCGACCGAGACCTTCCGCGACGCGCTGACACTCGGAACGGGCGATCGCCGGGTCCAGCTGCTGTGGGCCCCCTCGGAGACCGACGACGCGATCGCGCTGTGGCTGCCCGACGTGCGGGTGCTCTACGGCAGCGCGGCCGTCACGCCGAGCATTCCCAACGTCGGCACGCCGCTCCGTACGCTCCGCGATCCGATTCGCTGGGCGGACACGCTGGACCGGCTGGCGACGCTCGATCCCGAGATCGTGGTGATGGAGTTCGGCCCCCCCATCGAGGGGCGCGAGCGCATCCAGCGGGTGCTCTGCTCCACCTCGGCGGCGCTGCGCTGGCTCCGGCGCGAGGTCGTCGAGCGCATGAATCGGGGCATGAACGTGGTCGAGATCCTCCACGACCTCGAGTATCCGCCCGAGCTGTTCGACCAGCCCTGGATGAGCCCGACCTACGGGTACGCCGACTACATCGTGAGGGACATCTTCCGCTCCGAGAACGGCTGGTGGGACCGCAACCCGACACATCTGCACCCCGCGCACCCCGACGCGGCCGGAGCCGCGGTGCTCTCGGCGATCCGCGACCGGGCGGCGGTCCTGGAGCGGGCGCGGTCGCTCGCCAAAGAGGGCGACCTCCAGCTGGCCCTGCACGTGATCGACCTCCTGGCGCTCGCACCGGGCGACGACCCCGACGTGGTCGAGGCGCGGCGGCTCAAGGCCGAGCTGTGCCGCACGCTGGCAGGCGAGACGCCGAGCTTCGTGTCGCAGAGCCTCTACGTCTCCGCCTCCCGGATCGTCGAGGAGGGCGCCCCGAAGCCGACCGGAGTCCGCTGAGCGTCGGCGCTCTGTCGGGAGCTAGCTGCGCTGGTCGACGTAGATCGGCGAGGACCAGGCGCGCTCCCCCTTGGACTCCAGGCAGTCGTCGGCTGCGTCGGTGCGGTAGTCCCCGTAGCAGGGATCGACCTCGACGCAGCGGCCGGACGCGTCGTAGCGACAGCGCAGGTGTCCCGCGTTGACCATCGGGCTCGGCTCCTGGATCGCGCGGACGTAGTAGACGGTGTCGCGGCCCGACTCCACGAAGTCGGGGTCCTCGAACTGAACCACACAGCCGGCCCCACTCGGCTCACACGGGAACACGCGCCAGGGATCCTCGATCAGGTGAGCAACCGGCTCGCCGGGCGAGGCCTGCGGGCGGATCCGGACCACCTCGATGCTCGTGATGAGCTTGCGCTCGTCGGCCGGGTTGTAGCATTCGTTCTTGCAGAGCCTCTCCAGCCGCTCGGAGCTCAGCGCGTTCAGGCTGTGCTCGGGACAGCCGGGCTGCTGCTTGAAGGCGCCCACAGCCCGCGCCTCGAAGCGGGGCGTGCGGTCCAGCCGGGTGGATCCACCCATCGGCACCGACGCGGCTCGTCCGTCCGGCGCGTCCGCGTTCAGCAGGTTGAACCAGAGCAGGATGCGGTCGCCGCTGGTTCCGTACACTTCCTTCCGCTCGAAGGCGTTCCACACCGCGTCGCGGTTGCGCCCGTTCGAGTGCACCGCCGCGAGTCCGCCGGTCATGAAGAAGGACGCCTGCCGCTCCGCCTCGATCGCCGCGATCCCGGCCGGGGGGTTGTTGGGATCGAGGGGCGTCGAGCGCGGTGCGGGATCCACCGGCGGTCCGTACACGCGCCGGCGCCAGGTCTCGTCCCGCAAGCCGTTGGCCTCGGTGGTTCCCTTGCGGTCGAACTCCTTGTACCCCGTGCCGGGTCGCGCGCGGTGGATGTCGCTCGAGGCGATGAAGCCGAAGCGGAAGCGCGTGGGCTCGGCCGGATTGTCGAAGTTGGAGATGGCAAGCGCGTACTGCCCGGACCCGCCCGGTCGGTAGTTCATCGACGGCACGAAGCAGTCCTTGCACTGCCCGGAGTCGAGCCAGTCCTCGAAGCTCACGCCGGGCACCGCCCAGTGGCCCGCGATGCCCCCGTCCACGTAGTTCTGTCTCGCCTCGGCGGCTCGCGACGCACACTCCGACGCCTCCAGTCCAGCGGCCGCGCAGCGCGCCTCGATGATCTCACCGGCGCGCCAGCAGCTGGGCAGGTAGTCCGCCGTCGGCTCGGGACAGTAGGCGTTCCCCTCCGCGTCGAGGCGGATCGCGCGCCAGTCGCGGTACTCCTCCGAGTTGCCGTGGCCCGACATGATCTCGAAGAGGCCCTGGCGGTTCGGGTCGTTCTGCGCCGCCGTCAGCTGCTTGTCCAGGCTGAGTCCCGGCGGCGAGTAGAAGCCCCAGGTGTTGCCGTGGGGAATGACGAGGGTCTCGAGGCCCCACTCGTCGAGCTTGGCGAACAGCTGCCCCGGAGTCGCCGCCGACTCGTAGCAGTCGGGGGGAAGGTCTCGCGTGTTCACATCGTCCGGGCACATGGGGACGTCCCGGACCTCGTCCATGAACTGGGTGAAGTTGTAGTACCGCTGCCGGTTCGAGAAGTCGAGCAGCGGTAGCAGCGGCGGCAAGGCCCCGAACGAGCCCCGCAGGGCGCCTGTCGCCAGGCCTCCCGCTCCGATCGCGCGCGCGGGAACCTCGTCGTCCGCGAGACCCTTGATGATGACGTTCTTGTGCCCGTAGTGGTCCTCCGGCAGCAGCCCCACCTGGCTCCACTCCCAGCCGAGGAAGACGGTGACGTCGGGGTTCGCGGCATCTCCGGAGACCGCGTTGCACTGGCGGATGGCGTCCTTCGTCTCGCTCCAGCGTCGGGGCGTACTCGCCTCGGCGTGGTCGTTGATCGACCAGAAGTCGAGGGCCGAGCAGAAGCGTGCGTAGTCGCAGGCGTTGCCGAGCGGGTGGGCCCCCTCTCCGTTCATCATCGGAAGGCTCCACAGGAAGGCGTCGGTCGAGAAGGTCGTGTGGACGTGGAGGTCGCCGAACAGGATCTGCTTCGTCGGTCCGCTCGTCAGCGACGATGCGGCGCGCTGCTGATCGCGGGTGCGCGCCGCCACGACTTCCTCGGGGGTGCGGACCTCGGTCAGCTCGCCGGGACCTTCGTGCGAGCCGTAGAGAGTCAGCCAGGCTCCGGCCACGTACAGCAGAGCGACCAGCACAACCAGCCCAACGAGCGCCAGGACGCCCTTCGCGATCGCCATCACGTCCCTCCTTCTTCCGGGCGCCATCATACGCGCGCCGAGGCGCGCGCGTCGAACTCCCGGGCCTCGCTACCGGGCCTCAGGCCCGAGGCTCAGGCCTGAGGGACGGGGCGCCACACGTGCTCGACCACGCCGCGCCCCTCGCGTGGGCTCTCACCCGCACCGCCTCGATAGGTGAAGCTCGAGTAGGCCTCCTCGAGCTGGACCGGATCCCGGGGAAGCGGAAAGATGGCTCGCATCTCGCCGCGGATCTCGTGGCGCCGGCCCGCCTCGTCGTCGAGCACCAGGTGCGTCTCGGCCGGCTGGTGCTCGACCGCGCCCCACTCGTAGCGGAGATCCGCCTCGCGAATCGCGACGTTCTGGCCGTCCCGAAACACGAAGCCGTTCACGAACACCTCGCCTACCTCGCGCGTGCGCATCAGGTTGAAGCTCAGGTCCTCGCCGAACTGGGCCGAGATCCAGTCCCAGCCCTCGATGCGCGGCCAGGCGCGCACGCCCCAGGACTTGTCCCGTTGGCCGAGCCCCGCAACCTCGAGCCGCTTGCCGTAGAAGTCGGTCCAGCCCGTGACGCGACACGACTGCTCGAAGTGCGCCGTCGTCATGCTCGGTGCGAGCTCCCTCCCGCCCTCCTTGTAGTCGAAGACGGGCGTGTAGGACTCGAACAGCAGGTCCATCCGGTTCGGCCCGTCGAGCTGCAGCCTCCAGCGCGCGAACGGCTCCTCCATGATCGCTCGCATGTCGCCCGCGACCAGTCCGCGCCCCGCGTCGAGGCGCTCCCAGGGCTCCATCTCCGACGACACGTGCTCCGGCGTGTAGACCACCTGTAAGCCGTGGGGCGCGATCGTCAGGATCAGCGGCTCGGGGGCCCGCGTGTGGTAGCGATAGCCGAGACGCGCCAGGCCGAACACGTCGTGCCGGGGATCGACCCAGTTGAAGTACCAGCTCTCCTGCGCATGCTCGTCGTCGCTCGGCTCGTGCGCCTGCTCGTCGCTCGCGTCGATCATCGCCCGGCTCCTCTTTCTTGGTCACCGCGGGGCGAGCCTACCAGAGGAGCGGGCCGGCGGAGGAGATCGAGCTTGACGCGGAACCCGATCGCCCTTCTACTTGGCCTCCCAGCCGATGCGCCCCGACGGCGCCACTCAGGAGATCCCCATGCCCCCAGTCGTTCCCCTGCCCGCCGACGACGACCTGCCTGAAGAGATCCGCGAGACGCTGAAGAAGCTTCCGCCCCTGAACTTGTTCCGCATGGTGGCCAACGCGCCCGCGAGCTTCCAGGCCTTCCTGGACATCGCAGGGTCGGTGCTGATGGGGAGCGAGTTCGACGCCTACAAGCGCGAGATCGCCGTGCTGCGCGTCGCCCACGTCACGCGCTCCAACTACGAGTGGACGCAGCACGTCCGCTTCTCCAAACGCGTGGGTGTGGACGATGAGACGATCGAGAAGATCGCGTGCGACGGTCCGGTGACGACGCTCGACGCGGAGGGCAACCTGCTCTGCCGCGTGGCGGACGAGATCTCGCGCGACGTGCGCCTGAGCGACGAGGCGCTGGAGCAGATCCTGGCACGCTATGGCACGCGCCAGGCCACCGAGCTGATCCTCTGCTGCGCCTACTTCAACATGCTCAGCCGCTTCCTCGAGTCGACCCGCGTCGAGCTTGAGGGGGTGGCCGCGTTCTGAACGTCGGCGCCTTGACAAGACCGCGCAGTGGCGCGCTCGTGCGATGGCCCCAGGGGCTCGGCTCCCCGCTCACGACAAACGAATGCACCAGATCCCGAGTTGGACCTCGACGTCTGAACCGCTGGTGTTGTAGAGCCCAAATGACCACGAGCCTGAACCGACAAAGGGGGTGCTGCCATTGTTCCATTGGTGAACGCTAGCTTGGCGATGCCCTCCGCTCACACCAACCTGGCGCCACGTCCCCGAGATTGCCCTGGAGATCCCGGGGCAGGTGAGAACTCTCTCCTCGCTCTCTCCTGCACTGAGATAGATGCTGTCGACAATAAGCTCGACGTCCATGTGAACCAACGAGATGGCGCCCGCGGCGATCTCCGAATCACCGACGGCGTCATCGGCGATCTTGATCGCCGTGACCGCGTCATTCGCGAGGTCGACGGTGCCGACGCTCCCGTTCAAGATCTCCGCAGTCGAGACGCCGCCCGTGGCGATGTCCTCTTGAACGATCGTCCCGTTCACGATCATCGCGCTCGTGATCGAGCTCGTCTGTCCCGCGCCAACGAAGCCCGAGGAATCGGTGCCGTCCAGCGCGTCCGCGTCCAGCGTCGAGCCCGAGCCGTCGGCGGCGAGTATCGCGGCCACCGCGAACGGGCCGACCTCGGCGTCGCGCGCAATGACCGCCGGAATCTGTGCGGCCGAAACCTGATCGGTCAGCTCAGTGAAGCTCGTCGTCTTGGCGTGGTGGGGGTTGGTGTCTGCCTTGTGCCCGGCGAAGTCTCCCTCGACGTCCGAGATGCGACTGTCCTGGTCGTTCGACTCCACCACCAATGTGTCGAAGTTCGCGTTCACCTCGCCCGCGTCGGCTACCGTCCCGTTCGTGAACGTGTACGGAACCGAGATCGTCGCGGCATACGACACCGCCGCGACCAACGTCACGGCAGTCCCCAGAGCCAGGCGTGCCCGCGCGCTGGAACCCACCCGGGTCAGCTGCCGCCGAAGACGTCCCGCGGGGCGATCTTCGACCTCCGCCAGCCTGGCCTTCAGCGTCTCGATCTCTGCCTGAAGTTCCCGAAGATCCCGGTCGTCCATCTCAGCCTCCCTCTCGTCGACGGGGGCCTTCGCAATGGACTCTCGAAACCTGCGACTACGGAACGGAATGCGTGCGGCGCCGCAGCGCCACGATGCCTCCGGCGGCCAGCAGGAGAACGGCCAGCACGATCAGTCGCTCCGGAGACATGGCGGGGATGGGTGGAGTCGCGCCCCAGACCATCTCGCCCCAGTTCTCGTCTCCCCAGCCCGCCGAGGCGAGGCCGGGTAAGAGCAGAGCCGCAATCAGT
The DNA here is from genome assembly GCA_964557495.1 of uncultured Myxococcales bacterium. Taxonomy (GTDB): domain Bacteria; phylum Myxococcota_A; class UBA9160; order SZUA-336; family SZUA-336; genus CAZLBF01. The sequence continues at coordinate 8,717 of CAZLBF010000284.1, forward strand.
GTGATGACCTGCAGTGCCATGAGTCGTGCAGAGGTGAGAGGGTTCATCGCGAGTAACCCCCGAGTGGAAATCGATACATACTCATTCTTTCAGGTTCGGGTCGACTTAGACAAGCTGATAATGCGCTGGTTCGACGGATGATCGCTCTTCGCGTGCCGACGGGGAGGTCGCGCAGAGCACCTTCCTCTACGCACCGCGTCACATCTGCA
>CAZLBF010000285.1:0-20653 GCA_964557495.1 uncultured Myxococcales bacterium
CCAGTCGTGGTCGCCGGCCGGCCGGCTCCCGCTGGGCGGTCCGGGCGGACACGACGCGCGGCCACGACCCGGAGTGATCGGCAAGATGCACTTCGGTCCCTTCACACCGTCCGCGCGGCGCGGCCTTCACGTCTCGGACTGGGTGGCCAGCCTCGGAGCGGACGGGGAGCCGGGCGTGACGCTCGGCTTCCTCACGCACCGCACGTCCCTGGGACACGTCGCGCTCGAGCACGGGCGGAGCCGGGTCGACGCGCTGCGGGCTCGCTCCGCCGCCGAGGACCTGCCCCTGGCACCCGGTGAGAGCTTCGCCTCGGAGCGGCTCTGGGTCGGGCTGGACCCCGCCGGGAGCGACGGCATCGCCGCCTGGGCCGAGCGCGCGGGCGTCGAGATGGGCGCGCCCGTACCGGGGGAGGTCGGTGCGGGCTGGTGCTCCTGGTACCACTTCTTCACCCGCGTCGGCGCGGAGGAGATCCGGCGCAACGCGGAGGCGCTCGGCCCCTACCGCGGCCAGCTCGAGACGGTGCAGATCGACGACGGCTTCCAGGCCCAGATCGGCGACTGGCTGGAGCCGGACGACGCCTTTCCCGGCGGTGTCGCGCCGCTGGCCGCCGCGATCCGGGACTCCGGCTTCCGCGCCGGCCTCTGGCTGGCCCCGTTCATCGCGTCGCGGAGCTCGCGCCTCGCCCGCGAGCACTCGGACTGGCTGCTGCGGGACCGGAAGGGGAAGCCCGTCTGGGCGCTCTGGAATCCCGGCTGGGCGGGGCGCTGGATGCACGCGCTCGACCTGACGCACCCGGAGGTACTCGCCTGGCTCGGCGAGCTGATCGGGAGCGTCCGCGGCATGGGCTTCGACTACCTGAAGCTCGACTTCCTCTACGCCGGCGCCCTCGCGGGGCAGCGGAGCGACCCGGCTGCCCGCTCGGCGGAGACCTACCGGCGCGGGCTCGCGGCAATCCGCCAGGCCGCGGGCGACGCTGCCTTTCTGCTCGGCTGCGGGGCTCCGCTGGGACCGTCGATCGGCCTGGTCGACTCCATGCGCATCGGGCCCGACGTCGCGCCTTCCTGGAGCGCGGCGTCTCTCGACCGCGTGATCGGCGTGCCCTCGGCGCCGGCCGCTCGGAACAGCCTCCGCAACGTGCTGGCTCGCAGCGCCCTCCACCAGCGCCTCTGGGTCAACGACCCCGACTGCGTGCTGGTGCGCGATCGCGACACCGGCCTCGGCCCCCACGAGGTCGAGTCGGTCGCCGCGGCCGTGGCCCTCTCCGGAGGTCTCGTGATCGGCTCCGACGACATGGGGAGCGTCGGCCCACAGCGCCGCGAGATGCTCCGCCGGCTCCTCCCGCCGCTCGGCCTCGCTCCCGAGATCTCGCGCTGGTCGGGAGACGTCCCCGACGAGGTCGCGACCCGCTTCCCCGACGGGTCCGTGCTGGTCCTGCGCCTGAACCTCGCCTCGCGCGCCGAGCGGAGCCCGCTCGACCCGGCCCGCTACGGCCTTTCCGGACGGGTCCGGGCCTACGACGTGTGGGCGGACTCCGACCTGGGCACATGCGAGGGGAGCGTCGAGCTGGGTCCGATCCCGCCCCACGGCTGCCGCCTGCTGCGACTGACGCCCGAGGACGGCAGGCCGCGCGTGATCGGCTCGACCCTCCACATCTCGGCGGGCGCCCTCGAGACCTGGAGCCTGGAGCGCACCGCAGTCGGCCGCGCCACGCTAGAGCTGGCCCTCCCGGGCCCGAGATCCGGCCGCGTGGTCGTCTCTCCGCCCGCCGCGCACTCCGACGGCGAGCCCACGGCCGCGCACGTCTGGTTCGAGGACCGGGTCGAGCTCGAGTTTCTGGGAGAGGGGCTTGTGCAGACGTCCGAGATGGACGATTCAAAGGGGCCGGATGAGTGACACGAAGCAGCTTCGCGCCCCGGTGAGCGGAACCTGTGCCCGCTGCGGCTGCGCGCTCGGCTTTACGGCGTGCGAGCGGAACACGGAGTGGTTCTGCTGCGGCGCCTGCGCGAACAGCGACCGCTGCGGCTGCGGATGCAAGGCGGAGTACGCGCGCTCGCAGTCGTCCGACCTCTACGTTCCGGGTCGGCGCATGTTCGCGTCGCGTCGCGCCGACGGCCTCAAGACCCGGCCCGGAGGCGACGAGGCCCGCCGCCGCGCCTTCCCCTTCAGCGACCCCGACCGCGGCCGCTAGCCCCCGTCATCGCCGGCCGGCGTTAGGCGGCCTCTCGGGGCTCGGTGGTGCCCGTGAGAGACACGGCCGCGCGTGCGGCGAGGTCCGCCGCGCCGTGACCGGTCTCGCGGCTGCGATCGATGATGCTCAGCAGCCAGCTCTCGAGCGAGTCCGCCGTCTCCTTCAGGAAGTCGTCGGCGCGTCCCGCCAGGTTCCTGGCCAGGCCGATCGTCTGACGCTGCGAGCTGTCCACCCAGTCGAGCGTTCCGCGCGTGAGGCCAAAGACCGCGTCGCGCAGATCGCCCATGGCCCCGAAGCTGCCCTGGGTCACCGAATAGAGCATCTCGGCCGCGCTCGTGACGACTCCACCGACGGCGCCGTCGCCGGCGTGCCGAGCGGGTCCGGGCTTCTTCTCTCTGGAGGTCATCAGTTTCTCCTCCCTGGTTCGGAATGGCTTGAACAGGGACATCGCTGTCCTCATCAGTAGCTCCCCGTCGGTCGGTACAGGAGCAAGTTGCGTGCCCTGTGTGCGAGCGACGCACCGTCGACGCGCGCGCACTCCGTGTCGCGAGTGCACAGTCGGCGGGGACTCTGCTTCACGTGGCCGTCTGCCCACATGTGCAGGGCTCCGACTCGGGGAGCCTGGAGCGGCCTGCACACGGCCTGCCTACGGGCGGCGAGACCCTTCTCAGCGAGGGCGCTTGTAGTACTCCGGGTCCAGCTTGGACGCCTGGCCCATCGCCTTCTCCGCCTTGGAGCGGTTGCCGAGCTTGATGTAGGCCACACCGAGGTTGTGGTACGCGTCGGCCAGGTAGGGGTCGTAGATGGTTGCGAGGCTAAGCTCGTCGATCGCCTTCTCCGTCCAGCCCTTCTGATAGAAGGCAATCCCCAGCCCCAGATGCGCCCGGGCATAGTCCGGACGGATCTGGAGCGATCGCGTGAACGCTTCGATCGCCCGGTCCGTCCAGCCCCGCTCCGAGTACGCGATTCCGATGTTGTTGTAGACCCGCGCCGACGGACTCGGATCGTTCTTCAGCGTCAACTCGTAGTGCTGGATCGCTTCGTCGATGCGACCCCGAGCCAGCAGCGCTCCGGCCAGCGACTCGTGCACGAAGCCGCTGTCTGGCGACTTGCTCACGGCGTCGCTCCAGAGCGTGAGGTTGTCCTTCCAGACCGGGTTCCTCCTCACCGTTGCCACGTAGAACAGACAGATCACGACGAGGCACGAGACCCAGAGGCCGTAGCGCAGGTTGCGGTCGCCCGAATCGACCCAGAGAGCCAGCCGCGCCAGCAGCAGCACGAATCCCAGCGAAGGCAGGTAGAGGTGCTGCTCTGCGAAGAGCACGGGTGCGATGCCCCTGATGTAGAAGAAGGGAAGCAGCGGCAGCAGGATCAGCAGCAGCGAGAAGCACACGAGCCGGTCCCGCTTCCACCACCAGTACAGGCTCACCAGATAGCCGACGCTGACGATCAGACCCAGCAGCGCGCGCGGCTCCAGGATCGACCGGACCGGCCGGAAGACGTGAAAGACGTTCAGATCCACCGGCCAGACCAGCTTCCAGAGATGCTGCACGAAGAGTGGAAAGATGTTGATCACGCAGTCGTAGGTCGTCAGGTCCGGGTGCATGTCGAGCGGGATGAACCGATCCAGGGCGTGCGTTCTCATCGCGAGGTAGAAGGCGACCACCAGCACGTAAGGCAGGTAGTCGCCATAGCGGATCTTCCTGATCGAGAGCTCTTTCGCCTGGGACAGATCCCAGAAGAAGAAGAGGGGAAGCAGGAGGACAGCCGTTTCCTTCGAGAAGAGGGCCAGCAGGAACAGCAGTGCTGAGAGCAGCAGAGAGGCCCGGCTTCGGCGCTGCACGAGATCCAGGAAGAAGTAGAACGAGAGCAGGCCGAAGAGCGTGTACAGGGGCTCCATGATGCCCGAGATCCAGTCGACGGCTTCCGTGTGGATCGGGTGAACCGCAAACAGGAGGGCCGCCAGTAGCGCGGCCCATCCCATCGGCGCGTCGCGCTGGCCGCTCGCTCCTTCCCCTCGACGGCCCTCTTCTCCAGGCACGGATGGAGCGGCCAGCAGCCTCTGCGCGATCAAGAGCACCATCACCGTCACGGCGAGGTGCAGCAGGAGGTTCACCGCGTGAAAGGCCCTCGCGCTCGACCCGAAGAGCTGCCAGGTGGCCATGTAGACGACGTGGGCCACCGGCCGGTAGTAGTTGGTAGTCTCGACGGTCTGGTAGTGGCGGAAGACGTCGGCCGAGAAGAGATCGTCCAGGTACGCGACATCCTTGATCCAGGGGTTGTCCACGATCTGAACCTGGTCATCCCAGACGAACCCGTTGTCGAGGCCGTTGTAGAAGACCCCGACCACTGCGAGTGCCAGAATCGCGATCGAGAAGGGAAGCGGAATCCGTCTCTCGATGGCCCGACTCACTCAAGCCTCAGATTGGCTACATGCCCGGAAGGCGCATCCAGCCGCCCGCGCGGATGGAACACATCGGTTGCAGCGAGCTGGCGCACTGCAGCGTCGAACATCCCCACTCATCCCCTTCATTCATGCTCGATCCGTGAATCTCACTCTGCTGCGGGCGCTCGACGCTTGAAGATCGAGATCCAGTTCAACGTCCTGGGCGGAGAGGGTAATTCGGCGGGCGCCCAGTGGAAAGCCGAGTGCAGGAGCTCTATCTCCACCAGGCCGACCTGATCGTAGGAGGACTCCTGGTACGTGTGGAACCACTCCATGATAGAGAGATCGGATCGTTCGTTCAGCAGCCAGGAGCTCCGCATGTTCACGAATACCAGAAAGGCCGGCGCAGCGGCCTCGATCTCCTGGATCATCTCACGCTGCATCTTTCCGGCGTAGACCTGGGCCTCCATCAGCGGGTAGGTGTAGAGGTACCTCGTGGCAGACCTCTGCCTCGCATAGAAGTAGATCTCGGGCTCCGACCCGACCACGGCGATCCGATCCCCCTTCTCGCTATGCCGGCGAAGATACTCACCGACCTTCTCTGCCTCGGGGAAGGGATTGAGATCGAACGCGACGCGCGAGGCCAGGAAGGGGCTCGCCTTCAGGTTGAACTCGCGTTGCTCCCAGGCTGAACCGCCGATGAAGAGGAGTGCGATAACAACCGGGATCACATACCGAACCGTACGCACTCGCTCCGCGGAGAGCAGCCCTGCGAGGGTCTCGATCGCCGACCCGGCCAGCAGCGATGCTGCCGGCAGGAGCAGGACGAAGTAGTGCGGCCGGAAGTAGAGCCCCGGACAGATGGACATCACCGAGAAGATGCAGAACAGAAGGAGCGTCAAGCGATGCGATGCCGCGCCGCGATTCCACGGAAGCAGCACCAGGCCCAGTGCCGAAAGCCACCAGAGCATCGGCGTCGCCTCGTAGATGTTGCCGCTGCGCAGGCGAAACAGGCGCCACCCGGTTTCGATCGAGGTCAGCCCGCCATATTCCATGGCATAGTGAACCGTCCAGAACCAGAAGTTCTCGAGGGTTCCTGCGAGGTAGAGCGCCAGTACGATTGCGGCATACGGCAAGCACGCTCCGAGCGCGAGAAGAGCGAACCTCCTGCTCCAGCTCCGATTCCATGCACCACCCATGCGAGCAGCATCGATCGCCAGGACCACCGCCGCGAATGCGACGAAGGCGATCCCGTGCTGCTTGATGACGAAGCCCGTACCGAGCAGCAACCCGCTCCAGAAGAACTGTAGAGATCTTCCCGAGCTTCGGGCGAGCAGAAGGAGCCAGACGCCCGCCAACGCCGGCAAGATCACGAAGTGCTCTGCGTTGGCGAACACTCCCTGAACGGCATAGGTGCTGGAGAGAACCGAGAAGCACCCCGCGGCCACCAATCCGGCAACGGGACCGGAGAGCCTCCTGCCCACCAGGAATATGAAGCCGGTGGTGCATGCGTTTGCCACGAGGAGCCCGAGGTGAATGCCGCGCGCAGTCTCGCCGAAGACAGCCATCACGATGGCGTAAACCATGTAGATGCCGGGCAGCTTCATGTTGTGGGCTAGCTCATAGGGAGGAACCCCCTGGAGCAGGAGTTGGCCCGCGTAGGCATACTCTCCCTCGTCGCGCTCCAGGGATACGTCGAGCAGATGCAGCCGGAGCCCCACCCCCAACGCGAGGACGAAGCCCAGAACCCAGTACTCCCAGTGGCGACCGAGAAGCTTCGGCCAACCCGTCACCTCTTGGACCTCTTGGCCCACCCTACCCTCCGCACGAACTGCCCGTGACCGACGAGCCTATCTTCAAGCTCCTCCTGGAGTCCTGCAACTCTCGAAACCTCAACGCGCTGAAGCTCTAGGCGCGATAGGCGGGAAGGATCACGCCGACCAGGCAATAGCTGGCCAGGCCCACGAGGATCAGGAGCGAAAGGCCGATGGACCCTGCGCGAACGCGGGACGTCGCGCCCCTTCCCCCGATCGATGCGAGGCCCACCGCCAGGAGAAAGGCAATCTGCGGTGCCACGGGGAAGAGATGCCGTCCTTGGGGTTGGACCACGTGCACATTGAACCAGACGTGGGCGGCGAGCGTGGAGAGGATGGCTCCCAGCAGGTAGACCTGCAGACTCCTGCCCACGAGGACCTGCGGCTGCGACGTCGCTTGTCGCGCGCGGGCTTGGAGGATGAACCCGAGGATTCCGGTACAGGTCAAGACGAAGAAGACCCAGTAGGCCGCCTGCGGTACCTGCAGATTCATCCAGCCGAACCAGGCCCAGTAGGACTCGAAGGTCCAGCTGAAGTAGACCTTCGAGAAGTACGGCCAGAGGCCACCGTATTGGTCCGGGCTGGGTAGCAGGGCGTTGGCTGCCTGCTCGACTCCAATGCCGAAGGGATCCCCGTGGACTCTGAGGTTCCAGTACAGGTAGGGCGCTGCCAGGAGCAGCGCCAGACAGATCATGGACCCCGCATCGGCGAGGCGGCGTCGGATCGGGCGCGAGTCGCAGCTGATCAGCGTCAATGCCGCCACGGCCAATCCTGGAATCGTCGTCTTCTTGAGCAGGAAGCCCGCAGCGAGCAAGAGGCCGAGAAGCAGGTAGTGGCGGCGGGCTGGGTGACCGGCTTGTTGCGTCAGCGAAGTGGCAACGAGATAGAACGCCATGGCCCCCAGCGCCGCCGCTGCGGAGTCGTTGTTCACGTAGTTGCAGACGAAGAGGAACTGCGGGTTGAAGCCGAGCAGCCCCGCCGTGAGGAACGACACGGGCAAGCTCTCCGTGATCCTGATTGCCGCGAAGAAGGTCACGGCGACGGCAAGCACACCGAAGAACAGAGACATCCAACGAAGCCCGAGCAGCCAGGAAAGATGCGGGTGCTCTTCGAAGACCCTGGGTCGCGAGAGCCTCCCGCCGGGTATTCGAAAGAGAATGAGCGGCTGTGCGAGATCCAACGCTCTGCTGCGACCGTAGCCGTACAGGTGCAAGTTCACGCGGTGGAGCGAGCGGTAGAGATCGGACCCGTCACTGGAGAGCGTGGCGAAGGACGGCCACGCCATCAGATAGTACAAGGGCGGCTGAATCCCCTCGCCGGGAACATCGGGGCTCGCTTCGTGACGCGGCAGCCGCCCTTCCTGATGAAGGAAGGCCAGATACTCGATATGGGATGGCTCGTCGGGTGCTTCGAATAGCGGGACGGCGTAGTGGTAGCAGACGGAGAGCACGATGAATATCGCCAGGATCGGCAGGAGCCAGCGGAGGCTTCGCGACAAGCCTGGGTGTGTCTGGCCTTCCTGAAGGGACATGCGCTCCTGCTCGTCGCGGTGCCTTCCTTGCGTCTCCACGACCGTGCGATCGGTCGGCGAATCAGCCGTGACGGGCGTAATGGGCCCGATCGAATCGTCGATGTCCCCAGGTCCACTGCTCAGGGTGCTGCTTGATCCGCTCGGACATCCAGTCGTTGACGACGAACAGGTAGTGCCTCAACGTTTCTTCTTCGCCCCCGGGCTGATCCACGATCTCCATCGGACCTTCGATGGTCCAGACGAGGTTCCCGTCATCTCCGTAGACGCAGTGATGGAAGGTGAGGGGAACGTGGTTCGCAACCGCGTAACGGAGCAGGCCGCCAGCCGTCGGAGTATCGTCGACCCCGAGAAACGGCACCCTCATGCTCCGCTTCCCGGGGTACTGATCGCACAGGAACGCGACCGCGCGGCCCGACTCCCAGATGCGCTCGACGTCCGCGCGCAGGCTGCGCGGCGGGACCCGGGTGGGGTGACCATCGATGATCCTGGTCTCGGAGGCTGGCGTCTCTAGAAGGCTCATGCCGTAGCGCAGGCGCTTTCGGCCGATGAACCGATCCGCCCAGGCGCTCTTGGGGGGCTTGAACACCCCGAAGAAGTCGCACCCGTGAGCGGCGGCACTTGCGCACATCATCTCCCAGTTCCCGATGTGACCGGAGACGCAGAGCACTCCGCGGCCGAGGTCGAAGGCCGCTTGAAGGTTCTCGAGACCCTCCGGACGAACGCGCCGCGCCAGCTTCGACGGCGGCCAGTACACCCTGTCGAAGACCAAATCGAGGCCCAGCCTCACGAAATGGACGAACATTCCGCGGTTGATCCGCCGCTTCTCGCTAGCGCTCAGCGTCGCACCGTAGACGAGGTCCAGGTTGATCCCCGCGACCCGGCGTTGCTTCGCCAGGACCGCATAGCTGGCATTGCCCAGCACGAAGCAGAGCGCCCGCTTGAGGGGCAGCCCTCCCAACCGAAGCAGCCAGCCGGTTCCCGCGAGAACCGCGTCGATCGAGTCCATGTACAGCCGTTCGCGAAGCGAGTAGATCCGCGTCGAGAAGCGAGCCTCGGCGCCCGCCTCGGTGGCGTCACCGTCGCGGCGGGCGCCCAGCCGCTGTGGGGTCGAACCCGCTGGAAGACCGGAATGCATGACGGACTCGAGAATACCGCTCGAGCGCCGGTTCCGCTTCGATGATTTCTGGGGGAGGCGAGGTCATGAGTCCTAGAATCAAGCAGAATACCCAACCTGCGGGAGGACCCATGATCATCATTAATGCCGCAATTGAAACCGATACGGACGGCATTGCGGCCATGAAGGATGCCATCGCCAGGATGGAAGCCGCGAGCCTTGCCGAAGACGGCTGCCACGACTACTGCTTCAGCGTGGAGCTGAATGATCCCACGAGGATGCGCATCACCGAACGCTGGGAGAGCATGGAGGCGCTGTCCGCGCACTTCCAGACGCCGCACATGGCGGAGTTTCAGCAGGCCATCGCTGCCAACCCGCCCAGGGACATGACGCTGTACTGCTACGATGCCACCGAAGTGGATCTACCCCGGCGCTGAGCGCCGGGTTATGCGGCGCGTTCGCGTCTCCGGACCCAGCCGATCCAGTAGATGAATACGACCGTGCCCACGGGGTAGAGAATCGCCCCGAGCGCGCTCGCCAGGATGGTAAAGCCGCGAGCAGAGGGCGACCGGACGTGGCGAGCGTAGGCTGCACCCAATAGAACGAGACAGAGTGCGGCGAGAAACACATAGCTTCCGACGTGAGGGAAGAGCACCGTCCCGTCGACGAGGCGCAGTGTGTAGAAATGATCGATCAGGATGACCAGGAGATATCCCAGGCCCAGCCCGACGAGGAGGCGGGTGTAGCCGGGTTCGAAGGCAGGCTCGTCTCCCGCAGGTGGCTCGGCCGCTTCAGCCATCGCGCTGCCTGGTGCGGTTCAAGATTGACCCGTCAGATCAGGGCGGAGTAGGTCAGCGCCTTGAGCTGACCGCGGAAGTTGAAGGTATTCGAGGGCATGAGCTGGGTCAGGAAGATCACCGCCAGCTCCTCTCGCGGGTCGATCCAGAAGGCCGTGCTGGCGGCGCCCCCCCAGGCGTACTCGCCGGCGGAGTCGATCATCTGGGACTGGGCGGGGTCGAGACAGACCGAGAAGCCCAGTCCGAAGCCGACGCCCTCCATGTTGGTCTCGCTGTAGAGCCCGATGCTGAGCTCGGCCAGGTTCTTCCCCTCGGGCAGGTGGTTCATCGTCATCAGCTCGATCGTCTTGCGCCCTAAGATGCGATGCCCGTCGAGCTCTCCTCCGTTGAGCAGCATCTGACAGAAGCGCTGGTAGTCGGCCGCGGTCGAGACCAGGCCGCCGCCGCCCGAGAGGAAGCTGCGGGGTCGCGTGTAGCGGCTGTCCGCCGGGTCATCCTCGAGAACCACCGTCTTGTCGGGCTGTCGCTCGTAGTTCGCAGCGAAGCGCTCGACCTTCTCGGCCGGGACGGTGAAGCCCGTGTCGACCATGCCCAGCGGCTCGAAGACCTTCTCGCGGAGGTAGTCGTCGAAGCGCACTCCCGAGAGCACCTCGACCAGATAGCCGAGGACGTCGGTCGACACGGAGTAGTTCCACTGCGTCCCCGGGGAGAACTCCAGGGGCAGGGTCGCGAGCTTCTCGATCATGTCGCGAAGCGACCCTACGGCCGCCGCACCGCCGACGTCGAGCTTGCGGTAGGCGTGATCCACGTTGCTCCTCATCATGAAGCCGTACGTGAGACCGGACATGTGACACATCAGGTCGCGGATCGTCATCGGCCGCTCGCAACGCTCGGTCATGAAGTTGGGATAGACCCCGGCGACGTAGACCTCGAGGTCTCTCCACTCCGGGATCAGCTTGTGCACGGGGTCTCCGAGCATGAAGCGACCCTCTTCGTAGAGCGTCATCAGCGCGACCGACGTGATCGGCTTGGTCATCGAGTAGATGCGGAAGATCGTGTCCTCGCGCATCGGCTTGCCGCGCTCTCGATCCATCATGCCCACGGGCGAGAGGTACGCGACCTGTCCCTTCCGGGCGACGAGCGTGAGCGCACCCGCGATCTTCTTCTTGTCGACGTAGTTCTCGAGCAGATGGCGGTCGATCCGGGCGAGCCTCTCGCTCGAGAGACCGACGTCTTCGGGGCGGACGGGCATGAGAATCTCCTTGCTCTGACCCCCTCTTTTACCCTATCGGACCCCTCCGGGGGTGCGCCCAATCGCCGATGGGGCCGGTGGAGCCGGAATCCTCCCGCGACAGGCTCGAGCTCAGCTACTCGCGGCCGCCCGAGAGCGCGTTCGCGCAGGCCTGGAGCTCGGCGAGGTCGCATTCGACCCGCTTGCGTAGCTCCTCCGCCTCGCCCGGCCTTGTGCGCCGGGGCACATCGATCGGCGCGCCGTACACGATGTCGACGCGTGCGAAGGGCAGCGGCAGGATCGGCCGGTCCCAGGCCTTGTGGAACACCTTGGCGGGACGCGCCGATGCCGCCACCGGGACGATCGACCCGCCCGTGTGCTGCGCAAGCGACAGGATCCCCTGCTGCACCAGGCCGGCGGGCCCGCGTGAGCCGTCCACGGCCAGGCACGAGCCCAGCTCCGGGTCCGCCCGAACCAGCCGCACCATGTCGACGAGCGCCTGCAGCCCGTCGCTGCCGGACGAACCACGCACGACCTCGAAGCCGAGGCGCGTCTCGATCTCAGCCATGGCGTCGCCGTCGCTGCTCTGCGAACACATCAGCACCCAACGGCCGGTGTCGGGCCGGCTCATGAAGGCGAGCAGCGCGATCATGTGCCCGTGCAGGAACGCCCCGACGATGGGGCGGTCGGACGCGCGCGCGCTCTCGAAGTGCTCGCGGCCGGACTCGCGGTAGCGCAGCGTCGCATTGAGCAGCCGGACCCACGCGACGGCGAGTCCCGGCACGATCCACCGCATGAGGAACCGCTTCAGCCGCCGACTCATGCGCAGGCGGCCGCCCCGTCGGACCATGCGCGTCAGGACGTCCTCTCGCCCAGGAAGTCCACGAGGTCGCCCACACTCTTGACGTTGAGCATGTCCTCGGCCTGGATCGGGATCGAGAACTCCTGCTCGAGGTCGAACAGCAGGTCGAGCACCGACAGGGAGTCGAAGCCGAAGGACTCGATCGTGGTCTGGTCCGTGACGGTCGACCAGTCGACCTCCTCGGCCGAGGACTGCTCCATCACGCCTTCCAGACGCTGCCGGATCTGCTCGCGGCTCGTGGCATCCATCTCCGTCTCCTCCCCGCTCAGCCGGCTCACGCCGCCGCGCCGTCTGCGCTTCGCCGGAAGATCAATACACCGTTTCCGCCGCCGAATCCAAAGCTCGTCTTCATCGCCAGCTCGGCGTCGATCTCGAGGGGGTTCTCGCCGACCAGAGCGATGCTGCACTCGGGGTCGGGGTGCTCCAGGTTCAGGTTGGGGGGCAGCACGCCGGCTTCGAGCGAGAGGAGCGTGGCGATCGACTCGATCGCGCCGGACGCCCCCAGCGTGTGCCCGAAGTAGCTCTTGCTGGCGCTGACAGGGATCCCCGCGCCAGCGGGGCCGAGCGCCTCCAGGATCGATCGGCTCTCGGTCGCGTCGTTGCTCTGCGTCGCGGTGCCGTGGGCGTTGACGAAGCCGATCGCGCCGGGCGCCACTCCTGCGGAGTCGAGCGCGCCGCGGATCGCCTTGGTCTGTCCTTCGACCGACGGGCTCGTCAGGTGGGTGGCGTCGGAAGACTCGCCGTAACCCACGATCTCGCCACGAATGCGCGCGCCGCGCGACTCGGCGAGCTCGAGCGACTCGAGCAACAGCGCGCCCGCGCCCTCGCCGATCAGCGTGCCGTCGCGGTCCGCGGCGAACGGTCGTAGCGCGCGCTCGGGTTCGGGGATCTTCGAGAGCACGCCCAGGTTGTTCCACGCGCCGTAGTGGTACGGGTCGAAGCAGGCGTCGACGCCCCCGCAGAGCACCGCGTCTGCGTGCCGGTCGCGGATCATGCGGAACGCGAGGCCGATCGCGTTCGTCGCCGAGGTGCACGCCGACACGATCGCCTGGTTGGTGCCGAGGAGCTGGAACTGGATCGAAACGCCCGACGAGATCGAGTTCACCATGGACATGGGCACGGTGCTCGGACGCATGCCCTTGACGCCCCTTTCGACGTAGCGGCGCTGCGTCGCGTACAGGGCTTCACAAGGACCGTAGGCGGAGCCCCAGACCGAGGCCACGTCCTGCGACTCGCTCGAGATCCGGCCCGCCGCCTCGAGAGCCTGCCGCGCCGCCTCGAGCGCGAAACGGATCGTGCGTCCCACGCGCCGCGCGCGGCGATCCTGCCGCTCGTCGAGCTCGGCCGTGTCGACCTGGGCGCCGTTGACCACGTCGATCCCGTCGAGATCGAATCCCCCGAGCGGGCGGATGCCGGTGCGGCCAGCGAGCAGGTTCTTCCAGACGGTGCCCTCGTCGAGACCGATCGAGCTCACCAGCCCGAAACCCGTGACCGCGACGCGTCGGGTCGTCACGCGGACTACCCGTGCATCCACAGGCCGCCGTCAACATGCAGGACCTGTCCCGTCATGTAGGCGGACTCGTCGCGCACCAGGAACGACACCACGTTCGCAACCTCGCCCGGCGTCGCCATGCGCCCGAGGGGAATGCCGAGTGCGTCGCGCATCTCATCGGGCATGCGCTCGGTCATGTCGGTCTCGACGAAGCCTGGCGACACCGCGTTGCAGCGTACGCCGAAGCGCGCAGCTTCGAGCGCCAGGCTCTGCGTCAGGCTCACCAGCGCCGCCTTCGAGGCGGCGTAGTCCGCTCCCATCCACTTGCCAGGGCCGTGTGCCGAGAGCGATGCCACGTTGACGATCGCACCGCGCTTGCGCCGGCGCATCTCGACGTAGGCGGCCTGCGAGGCGACGAAGGCCGCCTCGAGGTTGACGCGGAACGTCTCGCGCCAGCTGTCGAGCGACAGGCCGCGAAACGCGACGGTGCGTCCGGAGCCGGCGTTGTTCACGAGCCCGTCGATCCCGCCCGCCGCCTCGACGAACGCCTCGACGAGGCCCCGCGCGGCGTCGGGATCGGTGAGGTCCGCCGCCAGGGGCAGGCTGCGCTCTCGCCCTAGCTCGAGGGCGACGCGCTCGGCCGCGGCCTTGTCGCGGCCGTGGATCCCGACCGACGCCCCCTGCCGGAGCAGGTCTTCGGCGACGGCGCGACCGATCCCGCGGGTCGAGCCCGTGACTAGGAAGGAGCGGCCGGAGAGGATGGAGCTGGGCTCAGGCATCTTCGCGCCGCCATTCTACCGCTCCCCATCGCTCGACGCCTGACTCGGAGCCTCCATGAGGATCAGCGACTCAGAGGCCCATTCCGGGGTCCGATCCCGGTGCTTCTGGCAGATCATCAGGCAGGGGCCCTGGATACGGACCCGGCGCGACAGCCTGCCCGCGGTCTCCGCTCGAGCTACGAGGGCGGCGGGCTCGGGGGAGGGTGGCCCTTCCAGCGCTTGTGGAGCCAGAGCCATTGCTCGGGTAGCTCGCGGATCACCTCCTCGAAGGCCCGGTTCATGGCGGCGGTCATCTCCTCGGCCGTGCCTTCGGGAGGGATGTCGGGGAGGATGCGTAGCTCGTACCGGAGCAGTCCCTTGCGCACGAGCACCAGCGGCCGCAGCGGCGCTTTGAAGCGGAGCGCCATGCGCGCGGGCGCGGCGACGGTGCTGGCAGGCCGTCCGAAGAACGGCACCCAGAAGCCGCTGCGTCCCGCGTACTGGTCCACGAGCAGGCCGATCGGCTCACCGCGTTTGAGCGTCGCTACGAGTGCGCGCGCCGCTCTCCCCTTGGGCACGGTCTCCGAGCCCATGACGGTTCGCAGTCCTTCGACCAGCCGCTCGATCATGGGATTGCGCAGCGGTCGGTTCACGGTGAGCACGGGCTTGCCGCCGCGCGCGGCCGCACCCGGCGTGAACTCCCAGAAGCCGAAGTGAATCGCCACCCACACGACCGGATCGGTCGGCGGCCCTTCGTCGCGGCGCGGATCGTCCACACGCTCGAGCCAGCGGTCGATCCCGTCGCGCGAGTGCACCACCATCTCCAGGTTCACGGTGACCACGTGGTTGAAGACGGCCCGCGCGAGCCTCCGGATCTCCTTCTCGGACTTCTCCGGGAAGGCCTCGCGCAGGTTCTCGCGGCAGGCTCGGCGGCGGGTCCCGTCGAGGCCCTGCCAGATGCGGGCGGAGAGCCGCCCCACGAAGGGAATCGCGAAGTCCGGCAGACGGTGCACCAGAAAGAGCGCGGGGCGCACGACCGCGTATTCCAAACGGTTTCGCCACGCCGGGCGAGCGTCGCTGCCCACGAGAGATCTCCACCTGAACGGCCGCCCTCTCCACTGGACGGCGGGAACAAAGTAGCGTCGCCCTCGGAGCGGGGCTATCTGCCGACCGGGGGGGGGCGGCTAGGTGACGAATACGCCCGTGCTGAGGTACTTCTCACCCCGGTCCGGCAAGATGAGCACGATGTACCCCGCGTCGATCTCTCGTGCCACCTCCACGGCGGCGTACATGGCAGCGCCGCTGCTCATCCCGACGAAGATCCCCTCTTCTCGAATGATCCGCCGAGTCCAATCGAAGGCTACCTCCGTCTCGACCATGATCGTCTCATCGATCTTCGAGGGGTCGTAAATGGAAGGGACGATGGCCTCCTCCATGTTCTTCAGCCCCTGAATGTAGTGGCCCAGGACCGGGTGGGCGCAGACGACGCGTATCTCGGGATTCCGCTCCTTCAGGTACGCCCCCACGCCCATGATCGTTCCGGAGGTGCCGATCGCGGAGACGAAGTGGGTGACCGCTCCCCCCGTCTGCTGCCAGATCTCCTCGGCGGTCGCACTGTAGTGGGCCAGCTTGTTGTACTCGTTCGAGAACTGGTCCGTCATGAAGTACTCCTCCGGGTGGTCCTCGACGAGCTGCCGGGCCTTTATGATGGCGCCGTCCGTGCCGAGATCGGGATCGGTCAGGGTCACCTTCGCCCCGAAGCCCTCGATCATCGCGCGCCGCTCGACCGAGACAGCCGCGCTCATGACGATCTCGACGGCGTAGCCCTTCACGGTCCCGATCATGGCCACCCCGATGCCGGTGTTCCCGCTGGTGGGCTCGATGATGGTCTTGCCCGGCTTCAGCGAGCCCTCGGCCTCGGCCTGCTCGATCATCTTGAGGGCAATTCGATCCTTGATGCTCCCCGTCGGGTTGTACCCCTCGTGCTTGCCGCACATGATCACGCGCTCGTTCGGATTGAGCCTGTTGATTCTGATGAGCGGGGTGTTCCCGATGGCTTCGAGGATGTCCTTGTACATGACGCTTCCTTGCCTGATGCTGGTTCCGCAGAGAATCCCGGGCTTGCGATTCGGAGCATAAGCGATTCAGAAACCCTTCTGGAGCCTGAGAACGCGTGTTCTGTCCAGTCGTCAGCTGGGGCCTCTATGGCTCACTGGCCGACCCCTCCTCCGCCCAGATGCCCCAACCCGGGGGGAAATGACGGAAGGCGTCTCCTCGGAACCCCGGGAGCGCCCTCGTTCTGTGCATCCTCTCGGCAGGGATCATCCACCTGGACAAGTGACCTGTTACGTTGGCCTTCTGGGCTGACACACCGGCTTCCCGGTCTGTCGAAGCAGGTGTTCAAGAATGAGATCACGCGGAATCCAGCGGCTCGCGACACTGCTGCTGTGTAGCTGCATGGCAGTTTCCTGCGGCATCGGCCCCACGTACTCCCCTGCGTTGAGCGTCGAGGGTTCGGGTCTGAACGTGCAGGACAGATCAGTCGTAGTGACGCGCTTCTACAAGGCGCAGACCGAGCACGAGGTGACCCTCCCAATCGACATGAGGCGGAGCTAGTCGATGACGCGCAACGGAACGTCGAGTGGCGTCGCTCGCGTGCCGATGCAGCGGGTCAGCCGCTCCCCTTCTTCTTCACCGCTTCAGCCATGCGCTCGAGGATTCGACCCAGGATGGCGGCGGACGTGGCGAAGTTGAGGCGCACGAAGCCCTCGCCGGGCGTGCCGAAGTCGGGCCCCCGGTTGAACGCCACCCGCGCGTGCTCGAGGAAGAAGCGGTAGGGGTCGCCGACCTCGAGCTCGCGGCAATCGAGCCAGGCCAGGTAGGTAGCCTCCGGACGCAGGACGCGGATGCCCGGGATCTCGCGGCGTATGTAGTCGAGCACCGTGTCGCGGTTCTCGAGCAGGTAGCCGAGCACGGCGTCCAGCCACGGCTGTCCTTGCGTCCAGGCCGCGTGGGTGGCCGCGTCGTCGAGGATTCCGCAGTGGCCGAGCAGGTGCGGCGGTAGCTCGCTGAAGGGCTGCTGCGCGCGATCGCTGCCGAAGACCGCGAAGGCGCATGGCAGACCGGCCAGGTTGAACGCCTTGGTGGCGGAGATCAGTGTGATTGTGCGGTCTGCGACCTCGGGACCGAGGCTGGCGAAGGGAACGTGCTTGTGCCCCGGGTAGACGAGGTCCGCATGGATCTCGTCCGAGACGACGATCAGGTCGTGCTCGAGGGCGAGCTCGGCGATCGCGCGGAGCTCGTCGGGCTCGAACACGCGCCCAGTGGGATTGTGGGGGTTGCACAGGAGAAATACGCGGGTGTCGGACTCGATATCCGCGCGAAGTCGGTCAAGCTCGATCTCGTAGCGCTCGGGTCCCGCCTGCAAGGCGTTCTCGACCAGCCGCCGACCGCTCCTCTTCACCGCCGCCAGGAAGGGCGGATAGATCGGCGTCTGCACGATCACGCCCTCGCCCTTGCGGCTGTGCAGGAGTACCGAGGCGTCGAGCCCCTGGAGGACGTTGACCAGCGGCACCACCCGCTGTGGCTCGACCTGCCAGTCGAAGCGTTCGTGCATGCGCGCAACCAGCGCCTCGCGCAGGCGCGGGGAGAGCGGAACGTGGTGGTAGCCGAGGTCGCTCCGCCCAAGGAGCTCGGTCAGGGCGCTCTGGATCGGCGGCGCCACCGGGTAGTCCATGTCGGCGACCCAGGCCGGCAGCACCTGGTCGCCGTAGAGTCGCCACTTGATTCGGTCCGAGCGCCAGAGGTCCTCTACTCGAAGCGAATCGAAGTCTGCACGCATCCCGCGGTCTGTCGCTGTCTTGCTCGTCATGCCCGTTCGACTCCCGACTGTGGCCACAGGCGCACTTTCGCTCTCCTGGTCGGCTCCACCCCTTTGAGGATAAGCGATCCAAAGGCCGGGGGGCTGGGCATCTTCGCTGGGGCGAGCCGTCAGCCGAGAACCGCGTTGAGGGTAAGATGTAGACTTGTGCTGGAAGCGGGGGGAGGTCACCGGGACCGAACCGGCAGGAAGGAGAGAAGGAATGATCAAGCTCTACGGACTGAGAATGAGCAACTACTACAGCCTGACGAAGGCGCTTCTGATCGAGAAGGGTCTCGAGTTCGACGAGGTGAAGGCGCCCCCGTCCCAGGACGACGACTACCTGGCGCGATCGCCGATGGGGAAGATGCCATGCATCGAAGTCGATGGGAGGTACATGTCGGAGTCCCTCGCCATCTTCAGCTATCTCGAGCGACTGCAGCCAGAGCCGGCTCTACTGCCCAGTGACCCGTTCGAGGCGGGCAAGGCGATGGAGCTAGCCTGCCACATCAAGCTGGACATCGAGCTCGTCGCGCGGCGTTGCCTCCCGGAGTTGCTCTTCAACAAGCCGGTGAGTGACGAAACGAAGGCACAAGTTCGAAAGGATCTGGCGAAAGGCATCGCTGCGGTTGCGAGGCTCGCAGCCTGCGATCCCTATGCGGCAGGCAAGCACTTCACCATTGCCGATCTCTACGCGTTCTTCGGCTTCGGACTCGCCGGGACACTCGCGAAGAAGGTGGTGGGGGTCGAGCTTCTGGGTGAGCAGCCGAGGCTGGCCGAGCTACTGGCGCGCCTCGCCGAGAGACCGAGCATCGCCCGGGTGACGGCCGAGGCGGCCGGGTAGCTGCGCGCTCGACGGGAACGCAGAGGAGTTCGGGTCCGTTGCCACGGAGTAGGTGATGGAGAGATCGACACTGCGGATCTTCACGTATCTGCCGAACCCGCGGGTCTGGAAGGCCCAGATCGCGGGGGAGCTCTGCGGTGTCCGGATCGACGTGGTGGGAGATAGCCCGAGGAACCTTGCCGGGTGGCTCTGGGACTTCGATGCGAGGCCACTGAGCGACGATGAGCGCCGGGACGAAAGCCTTCTCGCGCGATCGAGCCGCCGCGGCTTCGCCGGGCCACTGTTCAAGACGGATGAGTTCCTCGAGGCTCACCCGTTCGGCACGGTCCCGGCTGCATTCAGTCCGGACGGTGCGATCGGGATCTTCGAGTCGAATAGCATTCTCCGCGCGGTGGCTCGCATCGGAGAGCGAGGCAGCGCCTTGTACGGCCGAGACGAGTACGAGGCGTCGCGCATCGATGGCTTCCTCGACGCTTCTCTGGTGTTCGCTCGCGAGGCTCAGGTCTATCTGCTGGCGATCGGTGAGATGACCCCGGCGCTTCACAGCCGCATGGAGGGTGCCTTCGAGTTCTATCTGGACGGCATCAATCGTGCACTGGTCAACGAGCGCTTCATTGCCGGCGAGGAGCTGACCCTTGCCGACATCTCATTCGTTTGCGACCTGGCCCAGTTCCTCCATGAGCGGCGGCGTCGCGACGCGCTCGAGGCGCGAGGACTCTCACCCGTGAGTGACGGGGGACCGCTCACCTACCCTGACGCTTTCCGGCACCTGCTCGAGCTGAGCGAGCTCCCCGAGTTCGCGAAACACATCGGCGGGTATCTGGATGGGTACCGCAGGGAGCTGGGGGTCGGCGGCATGGGTGCCGTCTAGGGGTCCTCCGCGGGCGGCTTCAGTGGTTCCACCACGGCCGGTCCGAGAACGACCGCAGATCGATCTCGTGGGTCCAGGCCGAGCGGTGCTGCTGTGAGAGGTGATAGTAGGTGTCCGCGATCTCGGCTGGGAGCAGCAGCCCGTCGTGCTCCAGACCCCGGGCCTCCCGGAGCTGCTGAAACCGCTCTGGACCCAGCATCTTTCCAAGGGTATCGGGGGCGTCGACCGCGCCATCGATGAGGATGTGCGCGACGTGGATGCCCTTGGGTGCGAACTCCGCGTTGAGGGTCTGGCAGAGCATGCGTCGCCCGCCCATGGCCGCGGCGTGGGAGTGCTGCCCGGCGTTGCCTCGCACGGCGGCCGTGGCGGACGTCACCAGAATCGTTCCCTTGCCGCGTTCCTCCATGAGGGGGCAGACGGCGGATGCGACCCGAAACAGTCCAAAGGTCGCGAGCCGCCAGCCCAGCTCGAACGCCTTGTAGCTGGTGTCCTTCAGAGCCCTGTCGCCGATCTGGGCGCCCAGGTTGAAGACGACGACTTCGATTGGGCCGATATCCGCCTCCACGGCGGCGACGCGTTCTTCGATGCTGTCTGGCTCGCTGGCATCGAGCAGGAAGCCCGATGCCGATCCGCCTTCTCGCTCGATGGCCTCCACCAGCTTGCCGAGGCCTTCTTCGTCGCTGCGTCGACACAGGACAGCGTGATAGCCTTCTCGGGCGAATCGCTTGCCGACGTTGCCTCCGATACCGGCGCCGGCGCCGACGACCAGACAGACATTTTCCATGGCTCGGTGACTCCTACTCGGGTCCGGTAACGCGCTTTCCGTCAAATCGTCGGGCCGGGGGCCTCTACGTTCCGTCTCTTGGCCGTACTATGCCAGAGCGAGTAACCTTGGCGGGAACATG
>CAZLBF010000286.1:0-25151 GCA_964557495.1 uncultured Myxococcales bacterium
TCGACCCGCGTCTGATCTGGGACGCCATGGAGGACCGAGCATGAGCGAGACACCGGGGGAAAACGCGGCCGAGGCAACCGTGCAGAAGCGGAGGGGCTTCTCGGCGGTCTGGGCGATCCCGATCGTGGCCGTGCTGGTGGCGCTGAGCCTCGCCTACCAGGCGATCACGAGTCAGGGTCCGGAGATCTCCATCCGGTTCGAGTCGGGCGAGGGCCTCGAGCCCGGCAAGAGCAAGGTCAAATACCGCGAGGTGGAGATCGGAACCGTCGACTCGATCGAGCCCCGCCCTGACCACGTGCTGGCGCACTGCTCGCTCGATAAGTCCGCCGAGCGCCACCTCACCAAGGGGGCGAATTTCTGGGTGGTCCGCCCCCGCATCGGCGCCGGTGGGATCAGCGGGCTGGGCACCCTCATCTCGGGCTCGTACATCGCATTCGAGCTCGGTCCCGACGACGCAGCGCGAGAGCGGAAGTTCGTCGGGCTCGAACAGCCACCCGTCACGCCCCCGGGCGCTCCGGGTCTGCGAATCGTGCTCCACACCGACACGCTCGGTTCGCTCGGGCCGGGCGACCCGATCTACTTCCGCCACATTCAGGCTGGGAAGATCGAGAAGAGTCAGCTCTCCGAGGATGCCAAGCGCATCGACCTCGACGCCTTCATCGATCCCGCGTTCGCTCACCTGGTGCAGGACAACAGCCACTTCTGGCATGCCGGAGGCATGGAGCTTCACATCGGTGGGGGCGGGCTCGACGTCAAGACCGCGTCGCTCGCGAGCATGCTGGCGGGGGGGATCTCCTTCGACGCGCCGACCGGCGGCAAGCCCGCCGAGGCCGGAGCGAGCTACTGGCTCCACGCGTCCTACGCCGACATCAAGGCCACCGCGATGCGCTACGGCGGTCTGGGCGTGATCCTCGAGACGCCCGCGCTGGGCGGGGTCAAGGAAGGGGACTACATCTACTACCGCGAGGTGCCCGTCGGCTCGGTGGTGTCTCACGGGCTGGCCAGCGACCGGGCAACCGTCCGCGTCCGAGTGAACATCCTGCGGCGCTACGCGTCGCTCGTGCGCACCAACACGGTCTTCTGGAACGCCAGCGGGATCAGTGCCGATCTGGGTCTGACCGGCCTCCACATCCACGCGGAGTCGCTCCAGTCGCTCCTCTCGGGCGGCGTCGCCTTTGCCACGCCGGGTCGCCTGGGAGACCAGGTGCACGACGGCTCCGTCTTCAAGCTGCACCCCGAGGTAAAGGACGAGTGGCTCGACTGGAAGGCGGGCTCGAAGGCCGCGGAGAAGCAGGGCGAGGGTCGGATCTCGCGCTTCTTCCACCACCGCGACAAGACCGAGGAGGAGACTGCCGCGGAGCGCGCCCCGGACGCGCCGAAGAAGCACGAGGAGAAGCACGGCTTCATGCGCGGGCTCTTCCACCGGGGCGACTGAACCGCGCGCTACTTCAGCTCCTCCAGCACCAGCGAGCGGCCGTGGAGCGGCTGGGTCGGCCGGTTGTTGTCGTCGTAGAGCGCGGTGAAGGCGGCGATCTGCTCGGCCGAGAGCTCGACCGGCTCGGCGAGCACGAGCCAGCGCACACCCTCGGAGCAAGGTGGCGTCGTGAGTGACCCGGTGTAGCGGAGCGCAGAGCGGCGCTTGGGCAGCAGTGCACCGACGTCGAGCGTGAGAGCGGCGAGGCTCGCGTGGGCGTCCGCCTCCGCGGGAAGCTTCTCCCAGATCGGAGCGTAGGCCGAGTTCGCCTGACCCTCCGCGATCAACACTCCGACCACCGCGAGCACGCCGGCGTCGCTGCGGTGGACGAAGTGAACCTCCATCGGGAGCTCGCGGCCCGCCACGGTGTGCTCGCTGGGCGCGTGGAAGTGGAGCTGCAGCAGCTCGAAGCGCTCAGCGCCGACGGCCAGACTGCTGCCACCCGCGAAGTTCACCTGGATGGTGTGTCCGTTGTTGACCACGTCAGAGGGGTGCCGCTCCGGGTGCGTCTCGAGGTCGGCCGGGTTGAGCCCCGCCGTCGCCGGCTGCGAGTCCTCTACCGCCGGGAGATCGACGGGTGACTGGGAGCGCCCGTCGGCGCACGCCTTGTACTCGGCGCTCAGCCCTCCCCAGGCGGCCGGGCCCGCGTCGCCTGCGTACCCCCAGTGAACCTCTTTTCCGTGCGCGGACGCAGCGTCGGCATCGGACGCCTGCGCGCTGCTCCCGATGGCGAGCGAGCACAGTGCCAGAACCGGGACGAGCCAGATCCGTGAAACCTGCATGCTTGGGATCTCCGTTGGTGAGCTAGGCGACTTGCCCGGTTCCGAAGACGTGCACGTCGCGCTGCGGGAACGGGATCGAGCAGCCTGCGGACTCGAGCTCTTCCTTGATCTTCTGGGTCAGGTCGAAGCGCAGCCCCCAGTAGTCCTCCTTGCGGCACCAGGGCCGGACCACCAGGTTGACCGAGGAGTCGCCGAGCTCGCTCACCGCGATGACCGGCTCCGGCTCCTTGAGCACGCGCGAGTCGGCGTCGAGCACGCTGCGGATCGTGCTCGCCGCGCGCGGGATGTCGTCGCTGTAGGAGATCCCGATCAGCAGGTCGTTGCGGCGCGTGTCGTTCGCCGAGTAGTTCTTCATGGTCTCGCCGTACACGGCGGAGTTGGGAATGATGATGCGCACGTTGTCGGGCGTGTTGAGCGCGGTCGAGAAGAGACCGATCTCGGCCACCCCTCCGGCGACGCCGGCCACCTCCACGTAGTCCCCGATGCGGAACGGACGGAAGATCAGGAGCATCACCCCCGCCGCGATGTTCGAGAGCGTGCCCTGCATCGCCAGGCCGATCGCCAGACCGGCGGCGCCGATCACGGCGATCAGCGACGTGGTCTGGATCCCGAACAGGTTCAGGACCGCCACGATGACCACCGTCAGGATCAGGTAGTACACGAGGCTCGACAGGAACGGGATCAGGGATTCGTCGGTCTTCGAGCGCTCGAGCGCGCGCCGCACCCCACCGCGCACGAGACCCGCGATCCAGCGCCCCACGATGAGGACGACGATCGCACCGATGACCTGAAGGCCCCAACCCGAGACGAGTCCCACGACCGTCTGTACGAGCTCTTCGCTGCTTCCGTCCATGTTCCCTCCGTGCTTCGGCCCCGTCGGCGCGCGCCGCGTTGCGGAATCGCCAGGAACAGGACGGTATACTGAGTGTGCTGATGCCGGCTAACCTGCCACCAGCTTACCACGAGGCGGAGCGGCGCTACCGGGCTGCAAAGACGACCGAGGACAAGCTGGCCGCGCTCGAAGAGATGCTGCGGCTGATCCCCAAGCACAAGGGCACCGAGAAGCTGCAGGCCGGGCTGAAGTCGCGCGCGGCCAAGCTCAAGCGCCAACCCACGCAGAAGGGTGGGGCGAAGTCCCACAGTCACCACATCCCCAGGGAGGGCGCGGGACAGGTCGCCCTGGTCGGGCCGCCCAACGGCGGCAAGTCCGCGCTCGTGAGCCGTTTGACCCACGCGGCGCCGCAGGTCGCGGAGTACCCGTTCACGACGCGCGAGGCCCTGCCCGGCATGATGGCCTTCGAGGACGTCGCCATTCAGCTCGTCGACCTGCCGCCGCTGTCCGAGGAGCACGTCGAGCCCTGGCTGTACGATGTCGTCCGCCAGGCCGATCTGCTCTGGCTGGTCGTGGAGCACACGAACTCGCTCGACGAGCTGGAGCTCACGCAACGGCTGCTGTCGGAGAAGCGGATCGAGCCGGTGCCCTGGGGGACGGCCGCCGGCGAGGAGGTCCCGGCCGGGTGCGTCTGCAAGCCGGCTCTCCTGGTCGTGACCGGGATGGACCGACCCGAGGGCGCCGAGAACCTCGAGATCCTGCGAGAGCTGATCCCGAGGGACTGGCCCATCTCTCCGGTCTCCACGCTCGACGGGAGCGGCCTCGACGAGCTCGCGCGAGCCTCGTTTCGGGCGCTGGACCTGATCCGCGTCTACACCAAGCGGCCGGGCAAGCCGGCCGACCGGGGGCAGCCGTTCACCTTGCCGCGCGGCGCCACGGTCGGAGAGCTGGCAGCGGCCATCCACAAGGACCTGCGCGAGCAGCTCGACTTCGCCCGTATCTGGGGGGACAGCGCGTTCGACGGGCAGACGGTTCAGCGAGACCACGTCCTCGCCGACGGCGACGTCGTCGAGATCCACATGTGAGCCCCCGCGCAGGGGGGGAGGCTGCGGCGGCTAGCCGTCGGCCGGCTCCCCCAGATACGCGAGAACGCGGCTCGCGATCGCGTCCTTGGTGATACCGGTCTCGCGGCCGATGGCCAGAGCCTCGTCGACGCTCATGCCGCGCTTCTCGACCAGGTAGGTCGCGAACCAGCCGCCGGCGCGGTTCGAGCTCGAGCAGTGGATCAGGATCTGGTCTTCCTCGTGGTCCTCGAGCAGGGCATCGATCCGCGAGAACGACTCGCGCGTGAACGGCCCGGTCTTCTGGACGGGCACGTTGTAGTAGACCATCCCGAGGTCCTCGACGGCGGACCGCTCGTCCCACTCCGACTCGGAGGGGTCTCGCAGGTTCAGGACGACCCGGAGGCCGTTCTCCTTCGCCTTCCGCAGCGTCTCCGCGTCGGGCTGCCCCGTGAACCAGAGGCGCCCGACGTGCGTGACGTTCGAGACCGCGCCCCAGCTGAAGGGGCCCTCGACGTCCTCCAGGCGAGTGCCTTCGCCGGAGCACGCGACGCTGATCGATGCGAGCAGAAAGCTCGCGACGAGCTGTCTCATGGGGGGCTACCTCGATGTCAACACCCACATATTGGAATATATTCCCCGAGGAACCGCATCCATGATCTTCCGCCAGCTACTCGACCCCGCGACGTCCACCTACACCTACCTTCTCGGGGACGAGGAGTCGCGGGAGGCGGTGATCATCGACTCCGTGCGGGAGCAGCTCGAACGGGACGTCGAGCTCATCGAAGAGCTCGGCCTGAAGCTCACGCAGGCGCTCGAGACCCACATTCACGCCGATCACGTGACGGGGGGCGGCCTGCTCCGGGAGCGCCTCGGCTGTCGCCTCGTCGTCGGCGAGCACACCGGGGTGCTCACGGCCGATCAACAGGTGGGAGACGGCGACCGGATCCACTTCGGGCGACAGGTGCTCGAGACGCGCAGCACGCCCGGCCACACCTACGGGTGCGTCAGCTACGTGTGCGCCCAGGAGGGCATGGCCTTCACGGGGGACGCGCTCTTCATCCGTGGCTGCGGTCGCACCGACTTCCAGCAGGGCGATGCGCGGGCCCTGTACACGTCGGTGCACGACAAGCTCTTCAGCCTGCCCGACGACACCCGCCTCTACCCCGGGCACGACTACCGGGGGCGGATGGTGACCACGGTCGGGGAGGAGAAGCGCTTCAATCCCCGACTCGGGGGCGGCCGGTCGCTCGATGCGTTCGTCGGGATCATGGAGAGCCTCCAGCTGGCGCCGCCGCAGCGGATCGACGAGGCGGTTCCCGCGAACATGGCGTCCGGAGTCACGGAGCCCGAGCCGTCGCGACCCTCGACGGTCGCGAGCGACGGCTGGGCGCCCATCCGCCGCACTGGCTCGGGCGTTCCCGTCGTCTCCCCCGAGTGGGTGGCCTCGAACGCCGCGTCGGTCCGGCTGATCGACGTGCGTGAGCACTTCGAGTTCCGCGGTCCGGTCGGTCACCTCGACGGAGCCGAGGCGGTTCCGCTCGCGGACCTGCTGGGCGCCCTCGAGAGCTGGGACCGGGGGCAGCCCATCGTCACGATCTGCGCCTACGGAACGCGTTCCGGACGGGCCGCCGCGCTGCTGGTCGAGCGGGGCTTCTCCAGGGTCGCATCGCTGGAAGGGGGCATGACCCGCTGGACCGACGAGGGGCGCGCGGTCGTCGAGGTGATGGGCGATCGCGAGCGCCAGGACGCCGAGATCTGGCGCGGCATGGGAATCTGAGGGGCCGCACCAGAGGAGACGCGCAGGGATGCCGCAGGTAGCTTCCGGACTTCGCTCGGGTGACCCGTACAAGAACCCGGAGCTGTTTCGTTGGCTCGGCAGTCTCGAGGGCGTCCCGGAGTACGTCGACCCCGCCGAGACCGCCAGCGAGCGCGCGGCCTGGTCCCCGTGGCAGCGCCGTTCGAATCACGTGTTCGAGCTGGCCGGGACCACGCTCCCGGGCGTGGCGTTGGCGCTCTTGCTGGCCTTCCTGGGCGGAATCCTTGCCGACTGGTTCGGGCTGAGCCTGCTCGGCTTCGAGAAGACGCCGCTCAGCCCGATCCTGGTCGCGATTCTTCTGGGCCTCTGCATCCGGAACGGCATCGGACTGCCCGCGGTCTACGAGGCGGGCCTCCAGCTCTGTCTCAAGCGGATCCTGCGCATTGGCGTCGCGCTGCTCGGGATCCGCCTGAGTCTGGAAGCCGCCGGTACGATCGGTCTCGTCGCGGTTCCGATCGTCGTCTCCTGCATCATCGCCGCACTGCTGCTCGTGACCTGGATCAACCGCACGCTCGGACTCCCCGGTCGGCTGGGGACGCTGATCGCCGTCGGGACGGCGATCTGCGGGAACACGGCGATCGTGGCCACGGCTCCCGTGATCAATGCGGAGGACGACGAGGTCAGCTACGCCGTCGGCTGCATCACCGTATTCGGCCTGCTCGCGCTGATGAGCTATCCGTTCGTCTCGCACTGGCTCTTCGACGGGAACCCTCAGCTGGCGGGCCTGTTCCTCGGGACCGCCATTCACGACACGGCGCAGGTCGCCGGAGCGGGGATGGTCTACCAGCAGCAGTTCGGAACCGGGCAGGCGCTCGACACGGCGACGGTGACGAAGCTCGTCCGGAACCTGTTCATGCTCGCCGTCATTCCGATCATGGGGATCGTCTACCATCGCTCGGCCGTGGAGCGGCAGAGCCTCTCCCGGCCGAAGCTCGCTCAGATGGTTCCGCTCTTCGTGTTCGGCTTCGTCGCAATGACGCTGCTCCGCACGCTCGGCGATCTCGGGAGCCAGCCGTTCGGGCTGCTCTCGACCGAGGCCTGGGAACGCTTCATCCGCGCGACCGGGCAGGTCGCGGGCTGGTGCCTGGTCGTGGCCATGGCGTCGGTCGGCCTGGGCACGAGCTTCGATCGGCTGAAGAACCTGGGCCTCCGACCGCTCGCCGTGGGTCTGCTCGCGGCACTGCTGGTCGGCGGAGTGAGCCTGACCCTGATCCAGCTCGTCGGTCCGTTCATGACCCGGATCGGAGCGGCCGGCTGATGCACGCGGGGACGCGGCGGCCCGAGGCTCGTCCACGATGACGGAGTTCACGCCCGTCTCTGCATCGATCGGCGGGCTGCTGATCGGGCTCGCGGCCTCGCTGTTGCTGATCGCGAGCGGGCGCATCGCCGGAGTGAGCGGGATTCTCGGCGGCGCGCTGCAGCGCTCCAACGGTGACGGTGGCGGCGGACCTGGCGACGGGCGCGGCGACCGGCTCTGGCGGCTGGCGTTCCTGGCCGGGCTTCCGCTCGGGGTCGCGGTCTATCAGTGGGTGGGGGGCTCGACGACGATCCAAATCGCGGCGGGGACTCCGGTGCTCCTCCTCGCCGGCTTCCTGGTCGGCCTGGGCACCCAGATCGGCTCGGGCTGCACGAGCGGCCACGGCGTCTGCGGGCTGGCGCGCGGCTCCACGCGCTCGTTGATCGCGACGGCGACCTTCATGCTCGCCGGCGGACTGACCGTGTTCATCGTACGCGTCGCAGTGGGGCGCTGAGCGTGGCGTCGGTGCTCGTCGCGCTGCTCGCCGGCACGGTCTTCGGCCTGGGGCTGGCCATCTCCCGGATGATCGACCCGGCCAAGGTCATCGGCTTCCTCGACGTGGCCGGCGACTGGGACCCGAGCCTCGCCTTCGTGATGGGAAGCGCGCTGCTGGTCACGACTCCCGCATTCGCCTGGGCGCGACGCCGCGCGCGGCCGCTGCTGGGCGAGCGGTTCCGCCTGCCGACGCGCAGCGACGTGGATGCCCGCCTGGTGCTCGGCGCGGTGCTGTTCGGAGTCGGCTGGGGGCTCGCGGGCTTCTGTCCGGGCCCCGCGCTGGCGTCGCTCACGCTCCGCGAGCCGGCCGCCTATGGCTTCGTCGCGGCCCTGGTGGCCGGGGCGCTGGCTGCGCGCCTGGCCACACCCGCGACGGGGACCCCGGCGCGTGCGCCCGATCCGACACCGGCGAGCGTCGACGGCTGAGAGCGCTCTGCCCGAAGCGCCTGGACGGGGTATGACGGGGATCATATGCGCCTCGCGGGCCGGCGAGCATGCTCGCTGAGAGCGAGAGGTGTATCCGCACCGCGGTTCGGAGCGGTTCCCCGCGGCGGCGGCGCCCTGCGCTTGAACCGGGGGACGAGCGATGGCCGAGAAGACACCTTGGGGACAGCTGGCCGAGCTGATCGGCGCCGGCGACTCGAAGCTCATGCCTGCGATCTTCGAGGCGTTGACGGACGAGGCCGAGGCCCGCGTGCTGCTGGCGGCGGCGCCGCCCGCGACCGCGGCCGAGCTCGCGGAGCGATCCGGCCTGGACGTGGCCCGGGTCGAGGCGATGATCGAGCCCCTGTTCTTCAGAGGGCTGCTCTTCAAGTCGCGCAAGCCGAAAGGGACTCGCTACTACCGGGTCCGGAACGTGCTGCAGTTCCACGACGCCACCGCGGTCACGCTGGATCCGCCGCCGGGGGTGATCGACCTCTGGAAGCAGTACATGGACACGGAGTGGACCGACTACGTCGTCAAGCTCGACACGGTGCTGCCCGGCGCGGTGCTCCGCGTGATCCCGGTGAACGTGAGCATCGAGGCCAGCAACCAGATCCTGGCGTTCGAGGACGTGAGCCAGCTGGTCGACACGGCGCGCCGTCTCGCCGTCACGCGCTGCTCGTGCCGCGTCATCGACGGCGCGTGCGGCCAGCCGCTCGAGGTCTGCCTCCAGATCGACCGCGCCGCCGACTACGCGATCGAGCGCGGCACCGGCCGCGAGCTCAGCAAGCAGGAGACGCTCCAGATCCTCGAGGACTGCGAGTACGACGGCCTGGTCCACGTGGCCCAGAACCAGCGAGGCGTGGGGCACGTGATCTGCAACTGCTGCAGCGACTGCTGCCTGAACTGGACCTCGCTCCGCCACGGGGCGGGCAAGTTCGCCGCGCCCAGCCGCTTCCGGGCGTTCGTGCAGGCGGAGGAGTGCAGCGGCTGCGGGATGTGCATCGATCGGTGCTTCTTCGAGGCCCTGACCATGGAAGGGCAGGACCACCGCGCCCTGGTCGAGGGCGAGAGCTGCATGGGCTGCGGGCTCTGCCAGGTGAGCTGTCCGACGGAGGCGATCCTCATGCAAGAGGCGCGTCCCGAGACCTTCGTTCCGGCGTAGACAGAGTGGCAGCACGCGCACCGGACCGAGACGTGGCCTCACGGGCGCGCGTGGACACAGCCGGAGCCGAGAGCGATCGCGGATGCATGAGCTCCAGGTGACGGAGCGGATTCTCGAGGTCGCACTCGAGCACGCGTCGGGGCACCAGGTGACCCGAATCGTGGCGGTCCACCTGACGGTCGGCGAGCTCTCGGACCTCGAGGACGAGTGGCTCCAGCACTACTTCGACTACCTGAGTCGGGGTACGCTCGCCGAGAATGCGCAGCTCAAGATCGAGAGATCCCCGATCGTGCTGGAGTGCGAGGCCTGCGACGTCTCGTTCCAGGTCGACCGGGAGCGGGTCTGGGACGTCGCGTGCCCCGAGTGTGGGGAATCGCGCTGTCGCCTGGTCTCCGGCCGGGAGTACGTGGTGAAGAACATGGAGGTGCTTTGATGGATCCCGTGCGGCTCATCGAGATCAAAGAGGACATCCACGCGGACAACGAACGCGTCGCCAGCGACCTGCGGAGCCGGCTTGCGCAGCAGGGCACCTTCCTGGTCAACGTGATGTCGGCTCCCGGGTCCGGCAAGACGCAGACGATCCTGAGGACGATCGAGGAGCTGCGGGACAGCCTGGAGTTCGGCGTCATCGAAGCGGACATCGACTCGGTGGTCGACGCGGAGACGATGGCCGCCCACGGGATCCGCGCCATCCAGCTCCGGACCGGCGGCTTCTGCCACCTGGACGCGTCGATGGTCAAGCGGGGGATCGACGAGATCGGGCTCGAGGGTCTCGACGTCGTGATCATCGAGAACGTGGGGAACCTGGTCTGCCCGGCCGAGTTCGACACCGGCGCGCTCAAGAACGTGATGATCCTGAGCGTGCCGGAGGGCGACGACAAGCCGCTCAAGTACCCGCTGATGTTCTCGGTGTGCGACGTGCTGCTGATCAACAAGATCGACTACCTGTCGCTCTCGGACTTCGACCGCGACGCCGTCCGGGAGCGGGTCCTGCGGCTGAACCCGAACATCCAGATCTTCGAGATCTCGGCGAAGACGGGCGCAGGGGTCAAGGAGTGGGCCGCCTGGCTGGGGCGCGAGGCGAGGCGCTGCATCGAGGCCTGATCCGGCGCGCAGCGCGCGGCGCGCGGAGGGCGGAGGGCTCAGCCGGGTAGCTCGACCTTCACCACGCCGCGCTGAGTGTAGCTGCTGATCACGGGGGGAACGCGCAGACGCTCCTCGTAGAGCGCGCGCATCTCGGTCCAGGCGCCCTCGTCCGTCGTCAGCTCGGCGATCCGGTCGTGGAGCGCGAGCTCGGCCTCGCCGTACTCCGCGTACGCGGTATCGAGCAGGCCCCAGCCGTCCCAGGGCAGCAGCTCGATCCGGTTGAGTGCCGCCAGATCGCGGAACACGTTCCCGCTGACGAACCACATGCCCCGCATGTCGAAGATCCCGAAGCTCTCGGGATCCTCGCGCCGCGCGCGGCACGCCTGCCACGCCTGGCCCGCGACGATGAACTGGTTCGCCGGAACGTCCCTCGGGTCGAAGTCGGGCATCAGCACCTTGAGCTGAAGCGCGTCCAGCTGCGCGTCGACCTTGACCCAGCGCGCCTCGGTCTCGCTCCAGTGCTCGCAGACCCAGTGGTCCTCGAACTTCCCCGCCTGAAAGTACGCGCCGAAGCCGCAGCGCGCTCGCGCGGGGACGCCCCGGTATCGCAGCAAGGTGCAGAGGAGCGTCGAGAAGTCGCGGCAGTTTCCGAGCATGCGCCGTTCGACCGGGCGAGCGACGTCGAGCGGGCTGGCATCGAGCTCGCGGATGCGGGCGAGCATCCGGTGCGCCGGACGCACCTCGACCTCGTCCATCCGGTCGGCCGGGACCTCGAACCCGTAGGCCACCGCCCAGTGAACGTGCAGCAGGAGCCCCTGAACCACCTCGCACAGTCCAGGGATGTCCGTCGGCAGGTCGCGGAGCAGGGCGGCGTGCTCGCCCGGGTCCGTCATCATGCCGGGCCGGGCGTAGTAGTCACGCGGTGCTGCGGCTCGCGCCATTCCCTTCGCCTCCCCCGATCGTCGCGCACCGGCAGCATGCGGCGCTCGCCGCGCAGCATAGCACCGCTCAGCGGAAGGCCGGTATCACCTCGCGCGCGAAGAGCCGGATTCCGTCCAGGCTCGGATAGTCCATGAACCAGAGCATGAAGTGGCTCACGCCGAGGTCCACGTACTCGCGCAGGCGCCGCTCGACCGCGGCCGGAGTCCCGATCACGAACTCCTGCTCGAGGTCCCCGCGTGTGCTGTAGCTCTCGAGCGCGGGGTTCGTGGCCTTCATCTGCGCGAGGATGTCCGAGTCGCTCTCGGTCTCGGGGCGCAGCCGCTGCATGCGAGCGAAGCAGGCGTCTACCTTCGCATCGGACTCGCAGACCAGGATCTGGGTCTCGAGAGAGCGCCCGATGCTCCCGAAGTCGCGGCCCGCGCGGGCGCACGCTTCCTCGATCACGCGAAGCTTCTCGCGCAGCCCCTCGACCGAGGCCGGCATGGAGTTGAAGACGTCGGCGTGGCGCGCGATCGCATCGACCATGACTGCGTTGTTGGCCTCGCCCATCCAGAGCGGCGGCATCGGCCGCTGAACGGGCGGCGGCTCGGAGACCGCCTCCTCCACGCGGTAGTAGCGCCCGGTGTAGCTGAAGCGCGGCTCGGTCAGCATGCCCCGGATGATCTCGAGCCCTTCGACCATCTTCGCCGCCCGCTCGTCGTCGCTCTGCTCGAACGCGAAGCCGTAGGCGTCGAACTCGGCGCGCCGCCAGCCGTAGTCGTAGAACAGGATGAAGCGGCCGTCGGAGACGATATCCAGAGTGGCGATCATCTTGGCCGCGAGAGCGGGGTTGCGGAACGAGTCGCAGAGGTGGATCGGCGCGAGCTTCATGCGCCGGGTCAGGCCGGCCAGTGCGGAGAGCAGCGTCCAGCCCTCGTAGATGGCTCCCTCGCGGCCCAGGAATACGTGGTCCGCCACGAAGAGCGAGTCATAGCCCAGGGCCTCGCACTCGAGCACCGCATCGCGCGTCGTGGGCCAGTCCAGGCGCTCGTAGCAGGGCGTCCGGAAGAAGGCCATGCCCGGGTTCGCGAAGATGGGGACGCAGAAGCCGAACTCGATGCTTCGTGTCATCCGCTGACCTCCCTCGATGCCTCGGGCCATTCTAGCTGCGCCTCGGCTCGCGCATCTCGCGGGCGGTAGACTGGAGAAGAAGGGAGGGAGCGCCATGAGACTGCAGGGGAGGGTGGCGATCGTCACCGGAGGCGGAGCGGGAATCGGCCGGGCCATCGCTGAGCGCTTCGCCGCGGAGGGCGCCCGGGTCCTGATCGCGGAGATCGATGAGCGCGCGGGCCGCGAGTGTGCGGAGCGGATCGCGGCGCAGGGCGGCGAGGCGCGGTTCCAGCTCACCGACACGGGCGATGCCGACAGCGTGAAGCGGATGGTGGCGAGCGCCGCGGCGTCGTTCGGCGGCTTGCACATCCTGGTCAACAACGCGGCCGCCTTCGTATTCGGCGGCATCGAGGAGGTGACGCGCGAGGACTGGGAGCGGGTGTTCGGCGTGAACGTGATCGGCTACGCGAATGCCGTGCGCGAGGCACTGCCTCTCCTTCGCGCCGCCGGCGGCGGTGCGGTCGTCAACATCGCCTCGGTCAGCTCGTTCATCGCCCAGCCCGCATTCGTGCCCTACAACGCCTCGAAGGGAGCGGTGCTCCAGCTCACGCGCTGCCTCGCTCTGGACCTGGCGCCCGACAACGTCCGCGTCAACGCGATCTGCCCGGGCGCGATCCACACCCAGGCGACCGATCGGCACATCGAGTCCCTGGGCCTCGATCGCGAGCAGGCCTACGCGGACTTCGCGAGCGACGCACCCCTCAACCGACTGGGACGTCCGGAGGAGGTCGCGGCGGGAGCGCTCTTCCTCGCCTCCGACGAGGCCTCGTTCGTGACCGGCGCCCACCTCGTGATCGACGGCGGCGCGACGATCGACTAGACGCGACGCGCCCCTCGCCGGCGTGCCTGATAGACTCCCTCCCGCGCCGTGAGCGGCGCCACGAAGGGGGACCGGCGATGGTGCGCGGGAGCTGCCTCTGTGGGGACGTGGTCTGGGAGGCCGCGGGCGACCTCCAGTGGATGTCGCACTGTCACTGCTCGATGTGTCGCAAGGCGCACGGCTCCGCCTTCTCGACCTACGTCGCCGCACCTGCAGACGGGTTCCGCCTGGTGCGCGGCCAGGAGCGGGTGGCGCGCTACGAGTCGTCCCCCGGGTTCCTGCGTCCCTTCTGCTCTCGCTGTGGATCGGTGGTGGTGGCCACCGACCCGGCGGAGGAGCGGGTCTTCATGCCGGCCGGCTGTCTCGACGACGATCCGGGCGTCCGTCCGGCCGCCCACATCTTCGTGGCGTCCAAGGCCGTGTGGCACGAGATCGCCGGCGACCTGCCGCGCTTCGACGCGTACCCGCCCGGCGTCGGCGGTCCGGAGGTGGCTCGCGAGTCCGGGCCGGCGGCCCGAGAGGGGGCCGTCGGGGGCAGCTGTCTGTGCGGCGGCGTCGCGTACGAGGTCGAGGGGGGCCTCGAGGCGATCTACAACTGCCACTGCTCGCGCTGTCGCAAGGCGCGCAGTGCCGCGTACGCGTGCAACGCCTTCGCCGAAGCCTCGCGCTTTCGCTGGGTGCGGGGCGAAGAGCAGCTGGAGAGCTTCAAGGTGCCGGAGGCGAAGCGTTTTGCGAGCTGCTTCTGTCGCGTGTGCGGCGCGAGCCTGCCGCGCGTCGACGCAACGCGCGGCAGGGCCGTGATCCCGGCGGGAACGCTCGACGGCGATCCGGGCGCCCGCGAGCGGTTCCACATCTTCTGCGGCTCCAAGGCGCCGTGGTACGAGATCTCGGACGACCTGCCTCAATTCGAGGAGTACGAGCCGGGGCGCAGCTAGTGTCCCGTCCCAGAAGTTCGCTCGCGTTCTCGACGGCCGATGCATCCGCGCTCGCGTCGTTGCACTCGCTCGACGAATCTACCGATTCGCCTCGCTCGCGCGCCTTGCGAGCACGGCGCCTCGGCCGCGAGAATTGCGTCGGAACTCCTGGGACGGAACACTAGCGGATGGGCTCCTGAATGCCCCTGCTCGCACAGGTCTCGCGCTTCTCCGTCGTCGGAGTCTTCAACACCGTCGTCGACCTTGCGGTTCTGAACGCGCTGACGCTCCTGACCGGCGCGACGGACGGCGCCGGCTACGCGCTCCAGAAGGCCATCTCGTTCTGCGTCGCCGTGACCGTCAGCTACTTCCTGAACAAGCGCTGGACATTCGAAGACACGTCCGTCGCGAAGCAGCGGAAGAAGCTGGCGCAGTTCTTCGGGATCAGCATCATGGGTGCGCTGATCAACGTCTCGGTCGCAACCGTGGTCGTCACCTATGTCAAGGTCGCAGTCAGCCCGCTCGAGAGCGCGCACCCCTTGACGGATCAGCTCTGGGTGAACATCGGCGCGCTCTGTGGAACGGGCGCGGGGCTGCTCTGGAACTTTCTCGGCTACAAGTTCGTGGTCTTCGAGCCGAGCGGCCTGGTATCGTCGTCGAGAGACGCAGGAGGTGAAGACAGTGACGAGTGAAGCGGAAGTCCACGGACATTGCGATCCGCGCTTCTCCGGGGTTAAGGACGCATTCGCCCGGAACTTCGCATCCGGACTGGAGGTCGGTGCGTCGTTTGCAGCGACGCTGGACGGCGAGTTCGTGGTCGACCTCTGGGCCGGGTACGCGGACGCAGCGCAGCAGCGTCCCTGGGAGCGGGACACGATCGTCAACGTCTACTCCACGACCAAGGCGATGACGGCGATCTGCACGCTGATGCTGGTCGATCGCGGACAGCTCGACCTCGACGCGCCCGTGGCCCGCTACTGGCCCGAGTTCGCGCAGGCGGGCAAGGGGGAGCTTCCGGTGCGCTACCTGCTGAGCCACACCTCGGGCCTGGCGGGGTTCACCGAGCCGATTCCGGTCGAAGTGCTCTACGACTGGGACCGCAGCGTCGGCCTGCTGGCCGCTCAGAAGCCGCTCTGGGAGCCGGGCAAGCAGAGCGGCTACCACTCGCTGACCTTCGGCCACCTGCTGGGGGAGGTCCTGCGACGCATCACGGGACAGTCGCTCGGCAGCTTCTTCCGCGACGAGGTGGCCGGTCCCCTGGGTGCGGACTTCCACATCGGCCTGCCGGAGGAGCACGAGCCCCGCGTCGGCGAGCTGATTCCCCCGCCGCAGGCCGAGCAAGAGCGCCTGGTGCTGAGCTCTCCGCTCGCCGACGTGGTCGACAACCCGCCGATGACCGGCGACATCGCGGGGCAGCGCGCCTGGCGAGCGGCCGAGATTCCCGCGGCCAACGGCCACGGCAACGCCCGCTCCGTCGCGCGCGTGGCCTCCGCACTGGCCTGTGGGGGCGAGGTCGACGGCGTGCGTCTGCTGACGCTGCCCACCATCGAGCGCGCGATCGAGGAGCAGTGCTATGGTCCCGACCTGGTGCTCGGCGTGCCGATACGCTGGGGACTCGGCTTCGGGCTGACCAGCAAGGAGATGGCCATCGGGCCGAATCCCCGCACCTTCTTCTGGGGCGGCTGGGGCGGGTCGGCCATCGTCATGGATCTCGACGCGCGCCTCGGCTTCTCGTACGTCATGAACAAGATGAGCGCCACCACGCTCGGGGACGTCCGAGCCTGGGGGCCCGCAACCGCGCTCTGGTCCTCGCTGTGAGGCCCGAGCTTCGCTTCCAACACGAAGGCCTCTAGCGAGCAAGAAGGGGAGGGAGCCATGGCGACCGCACGGGTCAACGACGAGCTCGACGCATCCATCGACGAGGTCTGGGAGCTGGTCAAGGACTTCGGGGACCTCAGCGCCTGGGCGCCGGATGGCAAGGTGCTCGACGTCGAAGGGGAGGGGATCGGCGCGATCCGCCGCGTGCAATCGGGCGACGGGTCGGGCGCCATCTTCAAGGAGCGCTGCGAGGCGATCGACCCCGAGGCGTACAGCTTCAGCTACGCGGTGCTGGAGAGCCCGCTCCCGATGCGGGACTACGTCGCCGTGGTGAAGCTCTCGGAGCTGGGTCCGAAGCGCAGCGGCATCGATTGGTCGAGCGAGTTCGAGCCCGTCGGTGCGCCCGAGGCCGAGCTAGTCCAGGCGATCCAGGCCGGCTACGGCTACTTCATCGGATCGCTCAAGCAGACGCTCTCGAAGCGCTAGGCCCGGGGCACCGCTCCGTCAGAGGTTCCTGACGCTGGGGCGCGCCTCGAATTCGGCCGACCAGCGGGCCAGGTTCGCGAAGCCGGGGTCGATCTCGACCTGGCCGAAGCGCGCGAAGCCGAACGCGGCCGCGAGCGTGCAGTCGGCGAGCGTCGGTCGCTCGCCGGCCAGGAATGTGGATTCGGCCAGGCGCGCGTCGAGCACCTCGAGGGCCCGCGGCAGCTGGCTCCGCTCCGCCGCGGCGATCTCGGGGACCGGCGCCAGGCCGAGCGGGGAGCGGGTCGCGTGGATGATGCGCGCCACCGGGATCAGCACTCCCAGGTCCGCGACTCGCTCCAGCATGCGCACCCGAGCCCGCTCGAGCGGAGTCGCGCCGAGCATGGGCGGATCGGGATGCAGCTCTTCGAAGAGCTCGATGATGGCGAGCGACTCGGTCAGGTACGTCCCGTCGCCGAGCTCGAGCACCGGGAGCTTGCCGAACGGGTTGCGCGCCAGATGCTCCGGCGACTTCTGCTCCCCCTCGACCAGGTTCACGCGCACCTGCTCGACCTCGAGGCCCTTCTCTGCCAGGTAGATGCGGACCTTCGTGGGGTTCGGGGCGACGGGGAAGTAGTAGAGCTTCACGGCGGCCTGAGCCTCCCTCGTCCTAGCCGATCCCGCCCGAGTCGCGGACCTCGCGGATCTCTGCCTCGCTCATTCCGAGGAGGTCGCGCATCACCTCGTCGCCGTGCTGGCCGAGCAGCGGCGCCGCCCAGCGGGGTCCGCCTTCGTAGCCGCGGATCCGGAACTGGTGACCCGTGTACGGGATGCGCCCCATCTCGGGATGCTCGAAGTAGCGATGGAAGCCGCGCGCCTCGAGCTGCGGGTCGCGCAGCAGGTCACTGCTGCGTTGCACGACTCCGGCGGGGATGCCCTCCGACTGGAGCCGCTGCATGACCTCCGGTGCGCTCCGTTCGCGCGTCCAGGCGCCGAGCGACGCCTCGATCTCGTCCTGGTGCTCGAGTCGGCCGGCCAGCGTCTTGAAGCGCACGTCGCCCGCCCACGCCGGGCTGCCGAGCGCGCGTCCGAGCGTCGCCCACTGCGCGTCGCTCTCGACCGCAATCGCGCACCACTGGTCGTCGCCGGCGCACGGGAAGACGCCGTGCGGCGCCATTTCGTCCGAGCGGTTGCCCTTGCGGCTCGGAATCCGTCCGCTGACCCCGCAGTCGATCAGCTCGGGCGCCAGGAAGTGCAGCGACATCTCCAGCTGGGCCGCGTCGATGAACTGCCCCTCGCCCGTGCGCGCGCGGTGATCCAGGGCGGCCATGAGCGCCGCCGCCAGGTAGCGGGGCGACATGGTGTCGGTGTAGGCGACCCAGGGGGCGTCGGGCTTCAGGTCGGGCCAGCCGGTCACCGCATAGAAGCCGGCCAGCGCTCCCGCGTGGAACCCGTAGCCCGCGAAGCTTGCGGCGGGCCCGGTCTGTCCCATGAGGCAGGTGCTGGCCATGACGATCGACGGGTTGAGCGCGCGCGCCTCCTCGTAGCCGAGTCCCAGCTTGGCCATCGTGCCCGGCGTGAAGCTGTCGAGGCAGACGTCGGCCCAGGCGAGCAGGCGCCGTGCGATCTCCAGCGCGGCCGGGTTCTTCAGGTCGAGCGCGAGGCCGAGCTTCGAGGTGTTGAAGTCCCCGAAGAACTGCGAGCGGTTGATTCCGAACTCGCCATCCTTGAACGGGAGGTTGAGGCGCAGCACGTCGAGCCGGCTGGCCGATTCGACGCGCACCACCGTCGCGCCGTGATCCGCGAAGTAGCGGGCCGTGATCGGCCCGACACCCACCCAGGAGAAGTCGGCGACCTTGAGTCCGGCAAACGGCAGTGTCTCTCCCGGAGTCCCGGGAGCGCTCGGTGCGGGCGACGACCGCAGCGACGCCGCGTGGCTCGCCACCTCGTTCAGCACCTCGTCGGTGTGCTCGCCCAGGCGAGGCGCCCAGCGTCGGACCGAGGGCTGCGTGCGCGTGGACCGAACGAAGGGGCCCGGGGCCCGCACCTCGCGTCCGTCGGGGAGCGGGGCGACGAGCCAGTACTCGCGCTCCTCGAGATGGCGGAAGCTCAGCAACTCCTCGACGGTGTGGACGGGCGCCACGGTGACGCCGGCCTGCAGTCCGCGCTCCAGCAGCTCGGCCTTCGTGTGACCCCTGAGGAACCTCGCCTGCGCCGCCAGGACCTCCTCGACGCTGTACTGCAGCGGCTCCCTCGCCAGTAGGCGCCGGTCGTAGGTGCTCCAGTCCTCGTTCTCGAGCCACTCCGGGGGTACCACGCCTTCCTCGACCAGCCAGCGGGTCACGACGACGGCCGCCCCCCCAGCAGGTATCAGCACGATGTGGCCGTCGGCACACTCCAGGACGGTTTCGAAGCGCAGGTGTGCGATCGGCGCGATCGATCCCCGGCGCTCGAAGTCGGCGCCCTGGATCGCCGATGCCACCATGGCGTTGAGCGTGGTCCAGACCATGCTCGCCTGCGCCGACACGTCGACGTACTGCGCCTCGCCGGTGCGCTGCATGCGCGCGTGCGCGACGAGGGCCGCGGTCGCCGCCTCGACCGAGGCGTGCTGCCAGACCTGCGGAACGCTCAGCCGGATCGGCGCACGGTCCAGGGTTCCCTGGAGGCTCACCGGTCCGCCCATCGCCGCCACGGTCAGGTCGGTCGCCGCGTGCCGGGCGTGCGGTCCCTCCTGCCCGAAGGGTGTGATCGACACGTAGACGAGCTTCGGGCTCGCTGCGCGCAGCGAGTCGAAGTCGAGGCCGAGGCGCGCCAGCGCACCGGGCGAGTCCGATTCGAACAGGAAGTCGGCCGTCTCGACCAGGCGCAGGAAGTGCTCGCGGTCCCCCTCCGCCTCGAGGTCCAGCACGATGCCGCGCTTGTTGCGGTTGTAGGCGAAGTAGCGGAGGCTCCGCTCCGGATCCCGGGCGTCCTCCAGGAAGGGTCCCCAGCGCCGACTCGCCGACCCGCCGGGCGGCTCCACCTTGATGACCTCCGCCCCGAGATCGCCGAGCACCATGCTCGCGAGCTCGCCGCGGTGGTCGGTCAGGTCGAGTACCCGATAGGGACGGAGCATCGTCAGCCGTCCAGGGCCATGCGATCGGCCTCCCCGTGGTCAGACTCCGATTATACGCGCGTGCGTGCGACCGGCGTGTGCGCTCCACGCGGCCCCGGCTGCACGACGGGACGCGCCGTACGCCTAGCGCTTGAATCGACCCAGCTCGACGCCGCTCGCGGCCAGGATCAGGGCCGCGCCGCCCAGCTCGCGCCGGCCGAAGGGCTCGTCGGTGAGCAGCGCCGCCGTCGCCAAGGTAACCAGGATCTCGAGCATCAGGAGAATCGCGACCCGCCCGGGCTCGAGCCGGCTGGCTCCGAAGATCGTGAGCCACACGACGGGCAGCATCCAGACCAGGGCGAGCACCAGCACGCGCGGGGCCGCGGCGACGAGAGCGCCGGCCTGAAAGTCCGCCGTACCCGCACCGCCGGGGATCAGGGTCACCAGCAGGAACAGCGGTCCGAGAAAGACGAACTGGGCCAGCACCCGGTCAAACGGCGGATGCGACGCGGTGCGGTTCACGTGCACCATCGACACGGCCCACGCGATCCCGGCGGCGAGCCCCATCCACTCCGCCGCTGCGCGCGGTATGGGGATGCCCGCCTCGGCGCCGAACAGCACCAGCATGCCGCCGAGACCCAGGAGGATCGTGGCGACTCTGCGCCCGGTGATCGGCTCGCCCAGCTGCCAGCGCGCGAGCAGGGTGCTCCAGACCGGGGTCAGGTAGAAGAGCAGGACGACGCGCGCCACCTGGCCCCGCACCACGCCCTCGGCGTAGAGCGCGATGGCCAGGGCCAGCCAGAAGCCCACCGTCCCGAGCTCCCAACGGCTCGCCGCGATGCGCCGCCAGCGACCCAGCGCGAGTGGCGCCAGCACCAGCAGCGGCAGCAGGAAGCTGGCTGCCGTCGCCCATCCGCGGCTCAGTCCCGCGTCGTGGATCTGACGCAGGGGAATCCACAGCGTGCCCCAGAGGACCGCGGAGGCCAGAATGGCAAAATCCGACGGGAGGTGAGATCTTCGTCCCGGCAAAACGGCCTCGACTCGAAGTCGAGGTGCAGGGTGGACGACCGCTCTTCGGGAGTCCAGCGCCGGCACCCGGAGATGCACTGCAGGAGGAGCAGCACATGAAGTCGATCGATGGCAT
Source organism: uncultured Myxococcales bacterium (assembly GCA_964557495.1). Lineage (GTDB taxonomy): Bacteria > Myxococcota_A > UBA9160 > SZUA-336 > SZUA-336 > CAZLBF01. Next base: position 20,778 of record CAZLBF010000286.1, read on the forward strand.
CGGGCTCAGCGACGTGAACGAGGTCTACGACGGGCCGGAGGGCGATCTCTGGGAGATCATCATGGGTCAGCAGATCCACATCGGCGGATTCCAGTCCTCGATGGATCTCGCGGAGCGCGCCGGGATCGGCGCCGGACAGAAGGGCGTCGACCTGTGCTGCTGCAACGGCGCTGGCGTGCGCTTTCTCCTCCGCATGCGCGGCGTCGAATCGATGATCGGCGTGGACGCGACGCGCACCGTCGTCGAGCGAGGTCGGCAGCGCTGCAAGGAGGAGGGGCTCGGCGACCGGGCCGAGCTCGTGCTCGCCGACGTCTGCGAGAGCGGGCTTCCCGATGCGCAGGCCGACTTCGTGTGGGGCGAGGACGCCTGGTGCTACGTCGTCGACAAGCCGAAGCTGATCGCGGAGGCCGCGCGCATCGTCAAGCCGGGCGGAGTGATCGCGTTCACCGACTGGGTCGAAGGCCCCACCGGCCTGAGCGACGCCGAGGCGGCCATGTTCCTGCAGGGCATGAAGTTCGCCAACGTGCAGGACATCGAGGGCTACCGCGGCCTGCTCGAGAAGAGCGGCTGCGAGGTGCTCGAGGCATCGGACACGGGGCGCTTCGCTCCCTACGTGAACCTGTACCTGAACATGGTCGAGATGCAGCTCACCTGGGACGCCCTGCGCGTTCTCGACTTCGACACCGAGCGGCTGGAGTCGGTTGCGGGCGGCTTCAACTTCTTCAAGGACCTGGCGGAGGCCGGCAAGATCGCGCAGGGGCGCTTCATCGCGCGCAAGCGCTAGCTTCGAAGCCTCGCGGATCCGATCCAGGGAGCTCGACTTGCGCCGCACTCGTCAACCGCTCATCGCGCCCGGGTTGTTCGTCGCCCTCGCGCTCTGCCTGGCGGGCCCAGGGCTCGACGCCGCTGCGTCGCCCGCGGGCTTCCGGACCATCGAGCTCACCTACCGGACCGAGATCGGGCCGATCGAGGCGGGTCGCGGGCCGGTCCACGTCTTCCTGCCGTTACCCGTCCAGAGCGAGCAGCAGCGGATCGAGAGCTCCGACGTGCAAGCCACGATACCGGGCCGGGTCGAGATCGAGGAGACCTACGGGAACCGCTACTGGCACGGCTACCTCGAGGAGTCGGACGGCGCACCCATCGAGGTGACCGCGCGCCTGGTGGTGAAGCGCCGGGTCTTCCAGCGCGACGTGCCCGCGAACGGGGGCGGACGCGAGTTCACCGATGCCGAGCGCGCCGAGCTCGGACGCTTCCTGCAGGCCAACGAGCGGGTGGTCGTGGGCCACGCCGTGCTCGATCCGATCCTGGCCGAGGTGCGCGAGGCGGCAGGGACGACCGAGCGGGCGGCCGTCGCACGCGCGATCTACGACTGGGTCGTCGACAACGTCGAGTACAAGAAGGTCGGCACGGGCTGGGGCAACGGCGACACCTTCTGGGCCTGCAGCGAGCGATACGGCAACTGCACCGACTTCCACGCGCTCTTCATCTCGCTGGCCCGGACCGAGGGGATTCCGGCGCGCTTCGAAATCGGCTTCCCCGTACCCGAGGACCGGCCCGAGGGAACGATCGGCGGCTACCACTGCTGGGTTGAGTTCCTGCTGCCCGAGACCGGCTGGTTCCCCGTCGACGCCTCCGAGGCCTTCAAGCATCCCGACAAGCGCGACCTCTTCTACGGCACGCAGCCGGCCGACCGCATCCACTTCACCACCGGCCGAGACCTGCGCCTCGGAGCGGACCACCGCGGCCGACCGCTCAACTACTTCATCTACCCCTACGTCGAGCTGGAGGGAGGCGCGTACGAAGGTCGCGTCGAGCGGTCGTTCTCGTACCGCGAGCCCTGAGTTCCGGTTGCCGGGCCGCGGTCCGTGTCCTCAGCGGATGTAGCCCATGGATCGGAGGCGCTCGACCATCTCGGGGTCGAGGGTCTCGACCTGCGCCGCACCGAGTGACTCCCCCAGGCGCTTCAGGTCCTCCTCCAGCAGCCCGAGCTCGGCGCGGAGCGCCTCCGCCTGGTCGGGTCGCGCTCCGGCGAGGTCGCGCGCTTCACCGGGATCCGCGTCGAGGTCGTAGAGCTCCACGGCTCCGCTCTGCAGGTTCTCGATCAGCTTGAGGTTCCGCTTGACGACGCCGCGCTTCTCGATGCCGTAGAGCGTCGAGCCCAGATAGCAGGCCTCCGGCGCGGCTGGCTCCCGCTCGGCGAAGACACTTCGCCCCATCAGCGGTGCCTCCGTGCTCAAGCCGAGCGCGTCGAGAAGCGTGGGAAGCACGTCGATGTGGCAGACCAGCCGATCGCCCCAGCCCGCCTGCGGGACCTGCGAGAGGAGCGGGCTCGCGTCGGGGAGCTTGAGCCACAACGGGACTCGGACCAGCTCGTCGTACAGCGCGTGGCCGTGCTCGAAGGCGCCGTGATCCCAGAACTCCTCGCCGTGGTCGGCGGTGATTGCGACCGCGCTCGAGGCGAGGCGACCGCGCGACTCCAGGAAGAAGAGCAGGCGTGCAATCTGATCGTCTACGTGGGCGATCTCGCCGTCGTACAGGTCCCGGAAGAGCTCCCGCTGCTCCCCGGACGGCTCGAACCCCTTCAGCTTGATGCGCTGGTAGATCCCCGGAGGCGGCCGCTGCTTCGCCCGCTCCGGACCAAGAAACCGTTCGGCGTAAGGCGTGGGCGGGTCGTAGTTCTGGTGCGGATCGAAGAAGTGGAGCAGCAGGAAGAAGCGGTCCCGCCGGCCCAGCCTCGCGAGCCAGTCGATCGCGTGGTCGACCATCAGCTGGGCGCCGCGCGTGTCGAGGTTGCTCCCCGCCACGTGGTCGTAGACGTCGAAGCCCGCGTCGAGCCCGAACTGTGGATCCAGGTAGGGATTGTTTACGAACGCAGCGGTCCGGAAACCGTGCTCCCGTCCGAAGATCCGGGGCGCCGTGGCTACGCCGTCGCGCAGGCGATGAAGCGCCGTCTGGCCGCCCTTCAGCTCTGCCACGCGCTCTCCCGCGCGGTGGACCGGAGGCGGGAGCGAGGTCAGGATCGACGCGAAGGAGGGCAGGGTCCACGGAGAATGGGCGATCGCGTGCTCGAAGCGGATCCAGGAGCCCCCCTCGAGGCGATCCAGGTTGGGCGTGGTCGGGCGCGGGTACCCGTAGGCGCCCACGTGATCGGCCCTCAGGGTGTCGATGACCACCACGAGCACCGACGCTGGACCGCTCTCGCGCGCGCAGCCCGAGAGGAACGCCAGGCCGAGCGTGACCCCGCAGGCCACGGCAGCCTTGAGGGTCTCTCTGCACCCGAGCCGAAGCAGCGCGGTCAGGCGGTCATCCTCCCGAGGTCAAGCGGGCTTGACGCAGACGAAGCGGCCGAGCGCCATCTTCCCCTGGGCGAAGTGGATCTCCATCTTCTCGCGCTCTAGGCGCTCGAGGTAGGTGTCGCGTCCGTACGTCTCCACGAACTTCGCGACGTCGTCGGCACTGTCGGCACCGAGCCGCTGGATGAAGCTCGCCATGCCCTGGCCGATGAACTCCGCCTCGCCGGCGACGGCGTACTCGCGCCCCACATCCTCCTGGCTCAGGATCTCGAACCCGGCGGTCGTCAGCAGCGGCGGGTAGCTGTCGGGCGTCTCCAGCTCGTGAAAGGACCACGCGTCACGGAAGGCGCGATACTCGTCGGGAGTGATGAACTCGCCGCGCAGCCAGTCCGTGAAGACGAGGTGGCCACCGGGGCGAAGCACGCGGAAGCACTCGGCCAGCAGGCGGGACCGGTTCGGGACGTGGCAGAACCCATCCTGGCTCCAGACCACATCGAACTCGCCGGCTTCGACGGGAAGGCTCAGGGCGCTCCCCTGCTGGAAGGTCAGCAGCGGCTCGAGGGCGGTGCCCTCGGTGGCCTTGGCGGCGAAGTCGATCGAGCGCTGCGTGATGTCGACGCCCGTGATCTTGCAGCCGAAGCGGCCGGCCACGTAGCGGGTGGGCACCCCCCACCCGCAGCAGACGTCCAGCAGCCGCGACGACGCATCGACGCCGACGCCCTCCAGCTTGTCGGCGAGCGACGCGGTCGCGTGCAGGAAGCCCAGGTGATAGTGGATGACGCCCTTGAGCTCACCCAGGGGGTCGAGCAGCTCGTTGATGTGGGTGTAGAGCCCGGCCGCACGCGAGACCTGCTCGCTGTCCGACGTGGGCGACTGCTTCTCGCTCATTACCGCTTCTCCTTCCGTGTCCGGATGCCGAGGCACATGTCGTAGATGTGGCGAGCGCGGAGGGCCGACGGAGGTCAGTCCTGCGTCGTTTCGAGCACGCCCGCGCCCTCCGTGCGAGGCAGGTCGTCCGCGATCTCGATCCACGGGACCCGCGACTCGATGCACTGGTGGCCCCCGGGGGCGGCGTCGATCT
>CAZLBF010000287.1:0-3507 GCA_964557495.1 uncultured Myxococcales bacterium
CGCCGCTCTGGCACTCGAGCTGGCGCCCCGCGTGGTCGCGTGGGTCCATGTTGTCGAGGATCTCTCCGGGCGCGAGGCTTCGGATGCCGACTGGACTCCCCGGGACGCGGTGCCCGAGACCCTGCGCGCGCTGCTCGCCGAGGTCGGCCGCGTGTATACGCCGTTCCTGATCGCGAACGCGGAAGCCCTCGAGCGCGGCGCGGAGCGGGTCGAGTGCACGATCGACGGGCAGAAGTGGGTGCAGAAGCCGTTCCCGTACCAGGGCAAGTGCCTGCGCAGGCTGCGCGAGGGTTTCGCGGCGCTCGCCGCGGACGACCGCGAGTTCGTCGACGCGCTCCTCGCCGGCACCGGCTGCGAAGCGCTGCTGCGCGATTGACGGAGGGACGAGATGAAACCCGAGGAGGACCGCTACTACGTTCTGGGCAACGTGCTCGAGGGGCTGACGCTGCTCGAGGCATCGGATGCCTTTGCCGCGATCATTCCGGAAGTGCGCAGCAACCTGGCCATGACGCTCGCGGAGGCCGAGGGCCCCGCCGAGGTGGTCGCAATCCCGGGCCGGATCACCGCCGTGCTGGGCAAGCCTCGCGCCGCCGGCCGCCCCGCTCTGGGCGGCTCGCACAACACCGCGCGCATCATCCTGACGGCCCGGCTCGAGCTGCCGAACCTGAGAGCGGCCCTGGAGCTCAAGTACGCGCCCGAGCTCGTGAGCTTGATCGAGCGGATGGACCTGGCACCACAGCCGCTCGAGGGCGTGCTGGCCGACGCCGGGGATCGCGACGCCCTGATCGCCGGACTGCGCCGCAGCTTCAGGGCCGGTTACTCGGAGCGCGAGAAGCTGAGTGTCACGTTCACCGAGGGCGGGCACGCGCGAGAAGGCGCGATCATCCTACTCGGCGAGACGGCGGTCGACGTCGCGCGGAAGGCGATCTCGATCGCCGAGGCGCATGCGAAGGCCGGCTGACGGGCCCCTTTACCACGCTCCCCTGTACGGGGGATCATCGCGCTAGACGGAGGTCAGATCGATGGAGCAGGCACCCCGCAAGGGACAGCTCACCCGGGACAAGTTCGGTGCGTCCATGCCGGTGGATGCGCCCTACTACCAGAGCCCGCCCTTCTACTATCGAGACGCGCGGTCGCTGACCGTCACGTTCGAGACGGATCCCGATGCGGCGGCCGAGATCCTGCCGGAGGGGCTCGAGCTGCCCGTCCCGTCCCACGCGGCGCTGATGGTCGTGTACTACCCCACGTCCACGTTCGGGCCCTACAACGAGGCGATCCTCGGCATCCCGTGTCGCTGGCAGGGCGAGGATCAGTTCTACGTCGCCCACATCGCCGTCGACACGGTGCCTCCGCTCGTCGGCGGTCGGGAGATCTGGGGCTACCCCAAGAAGATCGCGGACATCGAGCTGAGCGAGGAGGACGAGTTCGTCCGAGGCACGCTGGAGCGACCCACGGGCGTGCGACTGGTCACCGTCGCAATGCGGCCGGAGCGACCGCTCCCGCCCGCCGGCGATGGCGGTCCCGCGGCGGTGTCGCTGCGGGTCATCCCCAGCGCGGAGGCGAATCAGCCCCCGGTCGTCGCCGAGCTGATCCAGGTGCCGAGCACCGACCGCCGGGTGCACGAGGCGTGGTCGGGACCGGCGACGCTCCAGTTCGACGCCGAGTCCAGCCTGGATCCGTGGCACGCGCTCCCGATCCGGAACGTGCTGCTCGGCGTCTACAGCCGCTTCGACTTCACACTTCCACACGGCCGCGTGCTGCGTCGCTACTGAGCTCGCGGAGAGCGAGCTCGTGCGACGCACGTCGTGTCGGCGGGAGTGGCCAGAGAGAGGGGATTCAGAGATGTGGTTGAGGTTGAGGCAGATCTGTCTCGTTGCCCGCAAGCTCGAGCCCGTGGTCGAAGAGCTGAAGGCTGTCTTTGGTCTCGAGGTCGCGTACCGGGACCCGGGCGTCGGACACTTCGGGCTGGAGAACGCGCTCCTGCCGGTGGGGAACCAGTTCCTCGAGGTTGTCGCGCCGATTCAGGAGCACACGGCGGGCGGGCGTTACCTCGAGAAGCGCGGCGGAGAGGGCGGCTACATGGTCATCACGCAGTGTGACGACCATGCGCCCCGACGGCGCCGCGTCGAGGAGCTGGGGATCCGGATCGCCAGCCAGTTCGAGCGGGAGGGCTTCCAGAACATGCAGCTCCACCCGAAGGATACCGGCGGCTCCTTCTTCGAGATCGACTGCCAGACCGACGGCCCGGAGCCCGACGGACCCTGGGAGCCGGCCGGCCCCGACTGGTGGCCGGCGCGCCAGGTCGACGTCGTGAGCGCGATCAGCGCGGCCGAGATTCAGAGCCCCGAGCCGGGGCGGGTCGCGGAGCGCTGGAGCGAGATCTCGGAGATCCCGCTCCAGCCGGACGAGCACGACCGTATCTCGCTGCCGTTCGAGAACGCGCGCGTGCGCTTCGTCGAGTCGAGCGACGGTCGTCCGGAGGGACTGGGAGGAGTCGACCTCGCTGCGGTAGACCGCCAGCGCGCCCTCGCCGCCGCCGCGGAGCGCGGGCTCAGGTCCGAGGACGACGTGATCCTGATCTGCGGCACGCGCTTCCGCCTGGTCGACTGAGCGGCGGAGTCCTCTAGAGCTTCCTCAGCCCGAGGCGGGGCCGGCGGGCGCCGGGGAACGGGCGCCGATCCGCGCGCGACTCGCGTATCGGAGGATCGCGGTACCGAGCGCGATCACGTAGAACGACGCGCCAAACGCGTAGGTGAGCTTGAAGCCGAAGTAGATGCTGAAGCAGGCGGCGACCACGGTTCCCAGCACCGAGGCTGCGCCATTCAGGCCCCACATCCACGGCACTACGCCGGCCGAGTTTGCCGCCAGACTGCGGATTCCCGTCGGGAAGGGCATGCCCATGAGGAAGCCGAGCGGCACGACGATCGCGACCGCGACCAGGGTGCGGATCGGCAGCGTTCGGTCGAAGAATGCGTTCGAGATCACGGGCAGCGCGACCAGCGCGATGCACAGGAGCACGACGATCCCAGCGAGGATCGCGACGAGCCCTTGCGGAAGACGTGCCTCGGCGAGCCGGCCGGACGTGAGGCTGCCCAGAGAGGACGACAGCAGGATTCCGAAGATGACCAGCGTCACCGCGTAGATGGGGTGACCGAGGAACAGGATGAACTGCTGGATCAGCACCATCTCGACGATGATGAATCCCATCCCCAGACAGCCGAAGTAGACGACCCATGACGTTGCCCCGTCGCGGATCGTCTCGAGCTCGCGACGCTTCAGCAGGAGCAGCGGTCCCCACATGAACACGAACACGACGACGATGATCAGGTAGAGGAGGCGCGCCATGATGCGCGACGCGAGCGGCCTCGCTTCCAGGGTGAAGAAGTCGCGGGCGCGCGTCAAAGAGAAGAAGAAGGGCCGATCGTCCGTGGGTGGGCGAATCTCGGCGTCGAGTCCGGCGGCGAACGCCTCTCGCTCCTCGGACGTGGCGCGAACGAACCGGGTCAC
>CAZLBF010000288.1:0-13389 GCA_964557495.1 uncultured Myxococcales bacterium
GATCCCCGATCCGGGCGAGCCTGGAGCCGCGCTCCCCCGACTCCAGGTCGAGCTCGAGGTCCGAGTAGCCGCTTCCGGCCCGGGCCACCGCCTCGGCGGCTCCCGGCGGGAGGGGCGAGCGGCCCAGGTTGGTGTGCAGCACGACACCGGTGGCATTCAGCACCCGTTGCGGCCAGGGCCGATCCAGGACCTCGGCGAGCCGGCGGGTCTGCCGGGCGAGATCCTCGATCTCCGGCACCGGCCGATCGGCATCGCGGCGCAGGTCGCCCCGGGCCTCCTCGAGCACGCGCCGCGCGGCGGCCAGCAGGCTCCAGCGCTCGAGCGGAGCACCCCGACTCGCCGAATCGACCAGGCGCTCCACAGCGGGCAGCTGGCGCATGCGTTCATTGACCCGGTTGTGGGCGTCCATTAGGGTTTCCGGTGGCAGATCTGTGACTTAGCCGTCTGTTGCACTCGGAGTCGAGTGTAGCGGGCGCGGGCCCATCGGGCGTAGAGTCGCGGATTCCGGCCTTCCGGCCGGGGGCTCACTCGGCCTGTCCAGGAGCGGTTTCCCCCAGAGCGGGAGACTGCGCAGGCCGACCGGGGCTCCGGCGATCCAATTATCGAATGTCCGATCCAGCTCAAACTCGATTCGAACTACCAATGCCCGACGCGAGGCTGCGTGCGTATCTGAGCCCTCCGCTCCGTGCGCGCCGTCGTGTCGTGGACTGCCACCCAGAAGGGACCGAGCATGCGCAACGAGATCTTCGTGAATGTCGGCCCGCGCGAGACGCGGGCCGCCGTTCGCGAGGCCGATCAGATCACGGAGCTCCACATCGAGCGCTCCGCGGAACGCGGGGTCGTCGGAGGCGTTTACAAGGGTAAGGTCACACGGGTTCTGCCGGGGATGCAGGCCGCGTTCGTCGATCTCGGACTGGAGCGCGCCGGCTTCCTCTACGTGACCGACTACCGGGCCGAGGTCGGCGACGCGGAGCTCGACGACTACGACCAGCCCGGTGGCCGGCGCCGAGCGGGCGCGGCACAGCGGGGATCGGGCGCCCAGATCCAGGACCTCCTCGAGGAGGGCCAGGACGTCGTGGTCCAGGTGGCCAAGGAGCCGCTCGGGACCAAGGGAGCGCGCATCACCTCGCGCATCTCGCTTGCCGGGCGCCATCTGGTGCTCATGCCCTGGGTCAAGCGGGTCGGCGTCTCGCGCCGGATCGAGGGGGACCGGGAGCGGCGTCGCCTGCGCTCCCTGGTCGAGAAGCTCCGGCCCAGGGAGCTCGGCTTCATCGTGCGCACCGTCTCGACCGGCGTGACCGAGGAGGACCTGCGCGCCGACATCGAGTACCTGAGCAACCTCTGGGAGGGGGTCGAGCTCCGCAAGGCCCAGTCGGAGGCCCCGGCGCTGCTGTACGAGGAGCCCCACCTCCACATCCGCGTGCTGCGCGACCTGGCCATGCGCGAGACCAAGCAGATCGTGGTCGACGACCCGGACGCCTACGGCGAGATGCAGGAGTTCGTCCAGAAGTTCATGGCGAGCCCGCGCCCCAGGATCGTCCACTCCCGCGCCAAGGAGCCGCTCTTCGACGCGCAGCGCATCGAGTCGCAGATCGAGGATGGCCTGGGACGCAAGGTCTGGCTCAAGTCGGGCGGCTACCTGATCTTCGATCAGTCCGAGGCGCTGACCGCGATCGACGTCAACACCGGCCGTTTCACCGGCGGCAAGAGCCGCAACCTCGAAGAGACGATCCTCAAGACGAACCTCGAGGCGGTTCGCGAGATCGTCCACCAGCTGCGCTTCCGCAACATCGGCGGCCTGATCATCCTGGACCTGATCGACATGGAGGTGGGCGCGAACCGCGAGAAGGTCTACCGGGCGCTGGTGGACGCGATCCGGGAGGACAAGTCCCGGGTCAACCTGCTCAAGATCTCCGAGCTCGGCCTGATCGAGATGACGCGCAAGCGCACGCGAGAGAGCCTGACCCAGCAGCTCTGCGAGCCCTGCCCCAACTGCGAGGGGCGCGGCTACGTGCAGTCGAGCCGGACCGTCTCCAACAAGATCTTCCGCGAGCTGAAGAAGGCGGTGGCCTTCCTGAGCGGGGACACCCTGCTGGTCCACACCCACCCCGAGGTGGCCGAGCTCTTGCTGGGCGAGGAGGCCGAGACGCTCAAGGACCTCGAGGAGAAGCTCGGGCGCACGCTCGCCATCCGGCCCGACGCCAAGTTCCACCAGGAGCAGTTCGAGATCACCGCCGCGACATGAGCGCTCTGGTCCGCAGGGCGGGTCGGCGGGACCTCGACGCGATTCACGCGCTCTGGGGGAGCCTGCGCGAGCTCGAGGCCAAGCTCGATGCCCGCCTGGCCCCCTCTGCCGACGCCGACGCCGTGACCCGCGAGCACCGCGAGGTGATCCTGGCCGATCCGCGCACGGTCTTCTTCGTGTCCGAGGAGCAGGGGAAGGTGATCGGCTTCCTGCACGCCCAGATCGACGCCAACGACCCCGCCTTCGAGCCCGCGCGCTACGGCACGATCGTGGACCTGTTCGTCGAGGCGGGGCGCCAGGGCGAGGGCACTGCCGACGCGCTGCTCGAGTCCTGCCTGGAGTGGTTCCACTCCCACGGGCTCAGCGAGTACCGCATCGACATCCCCGCTCTGAACCGCGACGCGCAGGCCTTCTTCGAGAAGCAGCAAGCCAACCCGCTCGCGATCACCTACGTAGCCAAGCTCGACTGAGCGGAGCCCGCCGGCGGGCGGCGCTACTCGGAGTCTCCGAGCTCGCGCAGGCGCCGGTCGATGCGAGCGCGCAGCGCCGGGCCGTGACGGGAGTGGAGCCAGTCCACCTCGTGGAAGTCCCACCAGGCGCGGTCGGCGGTGCGGTAGAGCTGGCGCGCCTCGTCGGTTCGGCCGGCGCGGTACGCGTCCTCGGCGAGCCAGAAGCTCGCCTCGAGGTAGCCCCAGGTCCCAGCATCCCGCAGCTCGAGCACGCGCCGGTAGCTGCGGCGCGCCTCCCCGGTCTCACCGAGCTTGACCTGCACGCGTCCAGCGCGCGCCAGGATCGTGCTGCGGTCGAGCGGAGTGTCGAAGAACATCTCGCGAGGGGGCTCCGCGGGAGGTTCCCGCCGAGTGGCCTCGAGGTAGCACCGCCGGGCTTCGACCAGAGCCTCTCGCTGGGAAACCGCAGGGGGGTTGGGCTCGGGCTCGGTCCAGATGGCGTTTCTCGATCGCTCGTGGATCTCGCCCGCCAGGAGATCGCTCAGTGCGTCGCGGCCTCCGGCTCGCCGCTCCGACAGCTGGCCGAGCCGCGCCCACGGCCTCCAGTCGTCCGGCTGCTCGAGGGTCGCCGCCCGCAGGGCCTCGAGCGCGCCGAGTTGCCGCTCCGCCTGGCTCATTCCGCAGATCGGGACCGCGTGGCGGAGCTGTTCGGAGAGCTGATGGCTGTCGAGCCACTGCCCGCGCCGGAACGCGCTCGACCAGGCTCGCTCGGGTGCGACCGATGCGAGCACGGCGTCGAAGTCGCGCGCATCCTCCTCGCTGATCCCGCGCGGAACCTGGAGCAGGACCTGCACCAGCGCGCGATTCGCCGCGACGTAGGCAACGCGCAGCGAGCGGGAGCGGAGCGCGATGCTCGCGTCGGACGGCTCGACGATCTCGACGGGCTGGTCGGGCACGCGCTGGCGTGCGAGCTCGCGCAGGTGGCGTCGCGCGTACGGCCTCGCGTCGGACCATGCGCACTGGAGGGGCGTCACTTCGGTGTAGAGGTAGATGATGTATTCGACTCCACCCCCGCGGAAGTTCAGGAACCTCCGCCACAGGCCGGTCGGCTCGTAGCGGCACGAGAAGGAGCCGTTCGAAGTCCGGTCCGAGCAGTTCAGTCGCACCAGATCGCTACCGGCGTCTGCGAAGCGCCAGCGAGCCGGATTCGGAGCGTCGACCTGCGGCGAGTCCCTCGCGGCCGAGAGCAGCACAGCGACCGTCAGGGCGGCTACCGAGGGCACGTTCCCAACGCTCCGCAGTAGGTCTGGAACTCGTGACTTCGAGAGGGCAGGGCGCTGAGGCTCGGCCTGGGCGGAGGCTGTGCGCCGCTGAAGTACTCCCCGAAGGGCGCAGAGACGAAGATGTCTCCCGGGTGCGCGTAGGAGTTGATCCGCAGCTGCTCGCGTAGCTCATCTGGAAAGCGCGTCGCCGCGCCGTACGCGTCGAGCGTGATCCGAGACAGGTCGAGTCCCTCCTCTGCGAGGACCTGAAGCGAGAAGCTCGTCCGCGCGCAGCCCTGGCTCCCACAACCCAGGCGAACAGATCCGTCCCCGGCCTCTGACAGGCGATCCCGTATGTACGAGGTGGGACCGAGAGCATCGCCGTAGCCGCCCCGTGCCAGCCAGCGACCGTATGCCGGGAAGTTGTTGCCCACGTTGTCAATCAGGGCGAACTCCAGCATGTCGGCAGTGTAGCCGTAGCTGCGCACGGTCTGATTCGACCCGACTCCCCCGACCGCTCCGGCGGTCGCCGGCCCCCCCTCGGGTCCACCGTTCTCACCCGCCCAGTCGATGTAGCTCTGGTAGTCGGCGCTCCCGCGGCTCCCGATCAGACCGAGGGCGCTGAACGCGTCGACGGGGAGACCGAAGGCAAAGGCACCGCCGATCGCCGCTGCGCTCGACGCAACGGTCCAGGTCGCGCGGAGGGCCGGAGAGGCCAGGTTGTTCCAGGCGAACTCGGCCGTTCGCGCCACCCCTCCGAATACGCTCGAGACGTCGAGGTTTCCCGTCGGGTCGATGCGGCTCTGGGGGTTGTTCCGGACATAGCTGTACCGATTCAGGCTCTGGGGGTTCAGCGGCTCGGGGACGACCGGGTCGGGCTGGAGGAAGCGTCCCAGGAACGGGTCGTACCAGCGGGCACCGTAGTCGTAGAGGTTTACTGCCGATTCGTATCGCTGCGACGTGAAGGCAAAGTGGGGAAGCGGCGTCGGTGCGCTCACCTCCCCGTAGGGTCGATAGACGACGCGCTGCAATGGGATCCCGGAGCTACCCGTCACGAGCTGGACGCTGCCGAGGTGATCGGCGTGGTGGTGGATGATTCCCGAGAGCGGCTCGGCGTCCGTGAGATCGGAGAGGCCGTCGCCGTCCGTGTCGGGAGACAGCGGATCGGTGCCGAGGCTGAGCTCTGCAGCGTCTTGCAGCCCGTCGTCGTCGCTGTCGGGGTCGCCCGGGTCCGTGCCCAGCGCGAGCTCCTCGGGGTCGGAGACTCCGTCGCGGTCCGAGTCCTCGCGAAACGGGCTCGCGCCGGCGCCGAGCTCCTGCGCGGTTGCCAGACCGTCACCGTCGACATCGGCACCTTGGACCGCGCGCAGGATCAGGAGCAGATCGCCCACGTTGACCTCGGAAGGGCTCTCGGGCGCGAGCTCGAGCGGAGCGACGTCTCCCCGCTCGAGCTGCTCGGGCGATGGCACGAGGTCGCCCTGCGCGATGCGGACGGCGAGCAGCGCGTCCCCCGCGTCGAGGCGGCCGTCCCGGTTCAGATCGCCGTCGGGGATGGCGAGCGCAGGGGAGACCGTCGCCAGGTAGAAGAGGGTGGCGGTGCTCCCGGCCGCCGCGGGGCGCATGAGCGGCGAACCCCGACGGTGGAGGGCCAGGAGTCGCACCGCGAGCAGGCCCGTCCCGAACGCCGCGGGAAGACCGGCGATGAAGAGTATCCAGCCGAGACCTGCGGGAGTCGCCGGCGCGTTAGACGCGGGGGCGCCCGATGCCTGCGTGTACGCGTGGACGATGCTGGCGACGTTTCGGCCCGCGAGCCGGACGTGGATCCGGGCCAGCCCCCGGGTCTCGTCCCACTCGAAGTCCTCACTCACGAAGTGCGTCACGACGGGGCGAGGTCCGGTCAGATCGACGCTGCGCGCGCGCCGTCCGGAGGCGTCGTAGACATAGGTCGCCTGCGGACTGCCCTCCCTCGCGGCTCCAACCAGGCGAGACAGCCCATCGTACGTGTACTCTCGTCCCTCGAGACTCTGGAGGTTCCCGACCTCCGAGTAGCCGACCGGTTGCCCGTTCACGTGCGTCGGAGCGTGCGGGCGCGGAGCGCCCGCAATCGACGGGTAGGTGAGGGAGACGCCCCCACTGCAGCCGGCGAGATCGGTTGCGGCCCTGCAGACCAGATTGCCGATCGGATCGTACGCGTAGTGGAGCGTCTGCCGTGCGAGCGCAGGGCCGTAGGGGCCATCCGCCGAGGTCAGGCGATCCAACGCATCGTAGCTGAACACCTGATCGCGAGCGTCATCGAGCCGGTCGTCGATGCCGACGACCCGATCTCCGGGGTCGAACGCGTACCGGCGATCCTCGAGCACCGTCAGATCCGGGGCCTCGACCCGCGACACGTCGAGGCGGCCCGTTGCCGGGTCGAAGCTGAGCTCGCTCCGGACCCCGTTGCTCGCGCGCCAGCGGGACAGTCGAGCGCGCGCGTCCCAAGTGATCTCGGATGCGACCGGCCCCGCTGCCCGCCGAACCTCGGTCAGGTAGCCCGCCGCATCCCGGCTCCACGTGACGAGCTCACCCGATGGGTAGCTCCGGCTCATCGGCTGTCCCAGAGGGTCGAACTCGTTCTCGAACGCGAAGCTCCGGCCGGCGGACTCGTAGCGCGCGGCGATCAGGCCACCGCCTGAATCGTAGGCCTGGGAGATGAATCGCCCCGAGGCATCCTCCCGGGTCGCCAGTCTACCGATGCCCCCCGGCGTAGTGTCGTAGGTCCACGCGGCCTCCGTCGCTCCGTTCACACGCCGCGCGATCTGGCGGTCGAGGGCATCGTAGTCCTGATCGACCGTCACCTCTCCGACGCTTCCGGCCCCATCGATGCGCCGGGTCAGGTTGCCGTTGGAGTCGTACTCGTACCGGGTCACACCGGTGTCTGGATCGCTCAGCTCGCGCCTGCGACCCAGGGCATCGTAGACGAGCGAGGTTACGTTGCCTGCCGCGTCTTCGATGCCCGTCAGATTCCCGACCACGTCGTAGCGGTAGCGAGTGAGGAATCCCGCCTGCTCGATCTCGACGGTACGACCGAAGGGATCGATCCGACGCAACGTCAGGTTCCCGTTCGCATCGACGATCCGCACCTCGCCTCGGTCGCGCGAGACGGTCCTCTCGCGCCCCCCCGGCAGTGTCGCGCCGAGCAGACGATCGAGCGGGTCGTAGCGAAACACCGTCTGCTGAACCGGGTCCGTCGTAAAGCGGGGTGCGTCGGAGGCTCGAACCCGGCCGTTCAGGTCAAACTCCTGCCGAGTGGCGATCGTAGCTCCCTGCGGTCCGTCGACGAGCGTCTCCCGCATGCGGCCGAGACCGTCGCGACGGGTAGTGGTCACGCGCACACCCCCGAGCCGCGTCGCCAGGCGAGTCTCGACGACGCTGCGCGGGTCGAGGTAGATCCACTCCGAACGTGTCCGCGTCTCCGAAGCTTCTTGAAGCTCTTCGAGCGTCGGGCGTCCGAACTCGTCGTAGCAGCGCAGCCAGCGCGAGCCCTGAACGCCGAGCTGGTTCGGACCGCGCTCCTCGTGAACGAGGCCCGCACCCGAGGGATGCTGCACCGGGCAGAGCGGAGACGGATCGTGCGAGAACTCGCGGCGCTGCAGAACCCCCGGCCCGCTTCGGACGACCGCAGTTCTGAAGGTCCCGAATCGAGCGTCGTACTCGAACGTCGACGTTCCTCCCCCCTGCTGGGCGTTGGCCCTCGCATAGGTGACAGTCACGAGATTGCCGAACGTGTCGTACGCGAATGTCGTCGCGGGGTCGGGACGGCCGGACTCGTTCAGCAGCAGCACCTGGCGCGTGAGGTCGCCGCGCACGGGCGGCGCGAAGCCCGACAGATCGCCGTCGTAGAAGAATCGCTTGTCACTCACGATCTCGTTCGAGCCGGGCAGACCACGGCTCAGCGTCGACCGACGAACGTGTTCCACGAGGTAGAGGGCGTCGTTCGGTGGAGCGTACTCGAGGACCGTCGAGCGGGTGTCGGTAGGCGCGACGTCGCTGCCCGAGGTCGGATCGACCTCTCCGTACTCGATGGTCGCCGTCAGATTCCCGACCGGGCTCGGCTCTGCCAGGTCGTAGCGATACTCCGTTCGGCTGCGGCGGGGCGTCGGCGCGCCGTCGTACTCGTCCACGGTCGTGCTCTCCAGGAGTGCCACGAACGGGCCCGCGCTGCCGGGCGGAGGATCGCCGTCCGGACCGTACGTATGCGAGACGACCCGCCAGGGAATGCCGAGGTCGCTCTCTCGCGTGACCGATTCCACAAGGCCCGCGCGGGCGACGTCCTGATGGTGGCGCGTGAGGGAGCGGCTCCCGTCGGGAAACGTCGCGGTCACCTGGGCGAAGCCCCTGAACTCGCGTCTCTCGAAGTCGAAGCGGCCGCCCTGGTAGTCGAAGGTGGTGCGGGCAACGCTTCCCTCGCCGTCATCGATCTCGATCGCGGTCACGACCTGGAGGACCGAGGGGAGGTCGCCGAGTCCGTCGCCACCGGTGTTGTCGTAGCGGGTCGACGGACCATACTCGAAGCGAGTCGCGCCGCCGGCGGGAGTCGCGACCGATGCGAGCAGGTCGGGGGGCACGGCGTTGTTGAGATAGGCCCGCTGGACCGACTCGGTCGCCTTCAGGATGTCGACGAGACCGTCCCCGTCGAGGTCCACCATCCGTACACCGGAGTCGCTCCCGTCCGTCTCGGTGAACGAGATGTCAGCGGGAAGCCGCCAGGGAGAGTCGCTGGGCTGCTCCACCCAGAGCTCGGCCTGCCCCCGCGTCGGGTCTCCTCTGTTGAGCCAGACACCTCGGCCGCCCGTAGTCGCCTGTACCAGATCGGATCGACCGTCGCCGTTCAGATCGACGATCCGGACCCCCTGATCCCGTGTGGTCCAGTCGCTCCCCTGGCGGTCGAAGAAGTCGGGGACGACCCAGCGATCGTCCCGGCGGAAGTCGTTCCCGTCGTTGATGTAGACGTTGAACCAGTCTGCCTGACCGACACCCGAGAAGGGGGTCGAGAAGGCCGTGACGTGGTCGTCGAGCCCATCGCCGTTGACGTCGAAGTAGCGCTTCCCCGCCCGTAGCGAGTCCGCGAACCGGATCTCCTGATCCGTCTCGTAGAGCTTGCGACGGGTGACCACGGACTCCAATGCACAGGTCGTGCGCTGCACCGGGTCCGATTGCTCGAGATCGCAGATCCGATATCGATCGGTGAGCTGGCCGCGCCACGGATGTCCGTCGAAGGCACCCCTCGAGCAGTCGCCGATCCGGTGGTAGTTGACCGGAGCCTCGTAGTCGAAGGTTCCCGCCGGGTCGGCGTTCTCGCGGACCAGGTAGTCCCTCGCGATCAGATCGGGGCAGCCGTCTCCATTCAGCTCGGCGACGATGAGGTTCCCGTCGATCGAGAAGTCCTGATCCCGGGCCCGATCGGCCAGCATATCGAGGGTGTGATTCGGAACTCCGCTGAACTGATACGGGTAGGAGACGTCGAAGCCGTGGGACGACGTTCCCGTGTTGGGGCTGTACTGGACGAAGAAGTTCGTCACCGCCTCGACCGAATCGCCGGGCCAGATGGGGTCCGCGACGGCGCCGAGCACCCAGAGTCCGTACCGGGAGTGCAGGTCGGCGCGCCCGTCACCGTTCAGGTCGAGCAGCAGCGTGCCGCCGGATCGACTCCAGCCCTCTCCCAGGCTGCGCGTGACGAACTGGACCCAGCCGTCGGTCGGGATGTCCCAACGGTCGCTCTCGACCGGACAGAAGCCGGTCGTACCGGCGGCCGAGCAGAGTCCGGCGGGTGGAACGTCAAACCCGTGGCGGTTGAGGAAGACGCCGCTCGCGTGCCCCGTCCCCGCGTACTCGCGAACACTGTGCGCGAGGTCGGGCAGGGCGTCGCCGTTGATGTCTGCGATGCGAATCCCACCGTCCTGGCCGAGATCGTTCACGAAGGAGAGGTCGTCTGGAAGCGGCCACTCGGATGAAGGCTGCCAGGCGGAGGAGGGACCCGCGAGCCCGGCATTCGTCTGGTAGCCGAACTGAGTTACCCGGGGAGCCGGCGTACCGGTTACCTCCCGGCCGAGCTCGTGCACCTCTCGCAGCAGTGAGCTTCCTGAATCCGCGCTGGGATCACCGTACACGAGGTCGTAGCGACTGAAGCGGGTGCCTCCCACCGTCGTGCGGATGAATCGAAGCCGTTGGCTCGCGATCCGCTCGAAGCCCGCGAGATACGAGATCGACGCGTCCGGTCGCGGCTCGAGGACGAACTCGACTATGCGATCCACGGAGCTCGGGCTGGACGGATCCAGGCTCTCGAGCGCACCCGTGGCCGGGTCTCGCCGGTACGTGTAGAAGATCCGGGACGGATAGAGCATGCCCGGGTCGCTGGCGTCATAGGAGATCAGGAGGGCGTTGCCGCGCGGATCGACGACCTCAGAGAGCGCCCAGGAATGCGTGTCCCACTGACCGGGTGAACTCGCATTCGGGTTCGAGATCCGGCTCGCCGCGCTGGCGCCGTAATGGGAGACGGTTCCGTCCTTCGCCGTTACCTCCCAGTAGTCCCCGGGCATGTGGCGAATGCGCAGAAAGGACCGGCGCCGCAGCGCATAGAGTACGGGAGCACCGGGGGCCGGGTCCGCGCCGGTACTCCCGATCCGAACCAGCTCCTGACCGTCGAGCTCGAAGACGTCGCGCGCGTTCTCGTAGGAGGGGACGCCGCGCCGGAGCGAGCGCTGGATCGTTCCGAACCCCAGGCTCCAGCCGACGCCGACCCACGAGCTCCCGCGCGTGGAGCTCGAGTACTCGAGCCTGACCGAGGGCTGCATGCCCCCGGTGCCAGGCGGGACGGCAATCGGGTAGGAGAATGCCGCGGCTCCAGTCAGGCGGTCGGCTGAAGCCGCTCCGCTCCCGGCCGAGGGGACGTGCACCCCTGTCGCACCCCGTTCACCGACTAGAGTGGATCCGTCGGAAACGCCGATTGCGGAGCCGGGCAGCAGCAGCGGGCAGACACACACCACGAGCACGCGTCGAATCGAGTACACCGCGGTTCTCCTCGCTCGGGGTGAGGAGAGGGGTGCGGGATCAGCGAATCTCCATCGGCCAGGAGCCCGAGCCCCCGAAGGGGAGGAGATCACCGGCATCGTCGTAGTGGCGTGACTCCACGACGACGAAGTCGGAGACCTCGGCGGGGCCGGCTCCGAAGGGGTCGAAGACCCGGAACACGACACCGAGGTTGGAAACCGTCCGCTCCGGATCGACGAGATCGATCGTGACTTCGCCCGGGGGAACCGAATCCGACCAGCGCACGATCGAGCCGCTCGAGGCGTGCATGTCCTCGACGACGGCGATCACGGCGACGCGGTCCAGCGGGTAACGGAGAACGATGCGGGCGGCGGGTACCCGCGTGCCGCCGGACACCCGAAGGATCAGCTTCGGCCACGGGTAGAGCTCGAACATCCCCTGGGCGGCGCTGCGTCTCCAGCCCCAGATGCCGCGGTCGGACGTGAAGTGCTCGACCAACGATCCGGTCTCCGGGTCGACCGGCGCCGCGAGAATCTCGAGCGGGGGAAAGTTCTGGCCCGGGGTCAGCAGGGACTCGAACGCGGTTCGCTCGGCGTTCGCGCGGCGCCGGCGCCGGATCTCGATCACGTAGCGTCCGGGCGGCGTGTCCACCGGGATGTCGAGCAGCGCGAGCACCTGCGACAGATCGCCGTCGAGCGTCCCGTCGCGCATTCCGATCACGGAGGCCGGATCCGGGTAGACCCGCGTCACGAAGCGGTTCACCAGCGGGTACTCCGGCCCCGGCTGGTTCGGATCGTCGCGCAGCACGAACACGAGCTCACCGCGCTGGTCGTCGTAGAGTCCGAACCTGCGCGTCGCCTCACTCTCGTAGCCCAGGTAGCTGCCGCTGGGCCACTCGCTGGCGACCGGAAGCAGGATCGTCGTGCCCGCCCGCGCGACCAGCGGAACGGGCTCGAAGGCGCAGCCAAACCCGAGGCCGGCGGCGACCAGTGCCGCGAGTCGAAGCATCGCTCCAGGCATCGTTCACCTCCTCGTCGGGCGGCGATGCAATACGAGCGCCAGGTGCGGAAGCCGCGCGAATGCGGTGACTCACGCACCGAGCGGCGCCCCGGGTCCGACCATTCCCGGCCGGGTCGCGAGCAATCGGTCACGGTAACAAGCGCCGCGGCAGCGGTGCGCGCAGCGAGGCGACACCGAGCGGGAGGCGACCCTGGGCCGCACGTGGGCGGCCGCTTGCAAGAGCGTGGGCGTCTCTGGGGTCTCGCTCTACGAGGGCACGAGGCGCTCGACCGCGACGCACCTGAAGTCCCAGGGCGCCGACGGCCGGCTACTGGCGCGGCTCATGGGCCACCGCGACCCGCGCTCGGTCGAGAAGTACGCGAAGCTCGACGCCAGCGCGATCCGCGCGGGGCTGGAGCGGCTACGGAAGCCGGGGCGGGGCGAGGAGTAGCGGCGGCGCCGTTAGGTCAGCTGCAGCGCATGTTGGGCGGCGGGCGGCGTTGCCTCTGAGAACGAAAACCGCCCGAGCGCGAGCCAGAGGCATGTGCAGAAGTTCACGAGCGGACAACTATCGTGATCTTGGGTTGACCACCTGGAACGCATTACATAGCCGGATCCAGGCGTAGAATGTCCCGCGGCGGTGGAAATCCCATCAGGAACAGAACCGGTAGCGGCAGAGGGTGTTCGGCTGCCACCCGCTCGAACTCCTCCCCTTCCACCGCTACCGCAATGTAGTCCGCCACGACACCATCGATCTCAACGCGCACATTGGGATTCTCGAGCGCGCGGCTGTACCAGCCCCGCGGCCAGTGGTGCGCGGAGACATACAGCTTTCCATCTGTCTCGAATCGCGCCAGCCGTCGCTCGCGGGACACGCCCGAATCATCCGTCGTTGTAATGACGAGCATCGGGATACCCGTGCTCCCGAGCTTGGGTTGGTACAGCCCTAGAAACAACGTTTCAAACATCACAACGAAGGCGACATAGACTGCGACAATAGCTCCAACCCACCTCAACACCTTCATAGGCACTCTCCGGCTACTGGTACCAACGGTCGCTGGAGCTGCGGCGAACTCGCCGAGACTACGTAGCTCGTGGAGCGTCACAGCCTCCGCCTAACGGACATGGGCTTCAGCTGCGCCCAACAGCGCTGACAGCCAACGCTGGGGCACGGCGCCCGCCGCCAGAACGGTACCACGGATCGATTGAAACGAGCTGTTGGGCGTCAGCTGCAACCGCTTGTTAGACGGCGGCCCTCCCGTGCTCGGATTCCAGGCGCGCACGATCATACCCCCGCTTAGCAATGAGCCCGAGAAGAAGGCAGAGGAGGGATAACGCCAGAGCTACGGCGCCAGCTGCGAGAAGCGAAGAACCCATGAGGAAACGAACCGCAACGACCACAGTG
>CAZLBF010000289.1:0-2601 GCA_964557495.1 uncultured Myxococcales bacterium
TTCTTCGCGAACCTGCGCCTGGTCGTCCTGGACGAGGTCCACACCTATCGCGGCGTGCTCGGCAGCCACATGGCACAGGTGCTGCGCCGGCTGCTGCGCGTCGCGCGCCACTACGGAGCCGAGCCGCGGATCGTCGCCTGCTCCGCGACGATCGGGAATCCCGAGCCGTTCATCGCGGAGCTGCTCGGTCGTCCGGCCGCCTGCGTCTCGGACGACGGCGCGCCGCGCCCGGTGCGACACATCGCATTCGTGGACCCCGAGGTCGCGCCCTACACGGCGGCCGCGCGGCTGTTCCGGCTCTGCATCGGCGAGGGGCTGCGCACCATCGCCTTCACCCAGGCGCGCCGCGCTACCGAGCTCATGCACACCTGGATCCTCGAGGCGGCCCCCGAGCTGGCGCCGCGCATCTCGTCGTACCGCAGCGGGTTCCTGCCGGAGGAGCGGCGGGACATCGAGCGGCGGCTCTTCTCGGGCGAGCTCGCCGGCGTGATCTCGACCTCTGCGCTCGAGCTCGGCATCGACGTGGGTGGCCTCGATGCCTGCATCCTGGTCGGCTATCCCGGGTCGATCCTGGCCACCCGCCAGCGCTCCGGGCGCGTGGGGCGCGGCCGCGAGGGGCTCGTCTTCATCGTCCCGCAGCGGGATGCCCTCGACCAGTTCTTCCTCGAGCACCCCCGGGCCCTCGTGGAGCGCCCGAGCGAGGACGCGGTCATCGACCGCGCGAACGCCGAGATCGTGGCGGCCCACCTGCCCTGCGCGGCGGCGGAGCTTCCGATCCGGAGCGACGAGGCGTGGATCGGGGAGCCGGGACTGGGTGACGGGCTCGATCGCTGCATGCGCGAGGGGAGCCTGCTCGAGAGCGCCGGCGGCGGAGAGTGGTTCGCCGCACGGCGCAGCCCGGCGCGAGACGTGTCGATCCGCGAGATCGGCGAGTCGTACGCGATCCGCCGCCGCGGCGAGGGAGACGGGACGGGCTCCAAGCGGGGCCGATCGATCGGCACCATCGGCGCCTCCCGCGCCTACGCGGAGTGTCACCCCGGCGCGATCTACCTGCACCGGGCCCGCTCCTGGGCGGTGCAGAAGCTCGATCTCGCACGCCGCGAGATCCTCGTCACGGGGCCGGTTCGCGTGGACCACTACACGCGGGCGCTCGGCGAGAAGGAGACCGAGATCCTCGAGATCACCGCGTCACGTCCGCTCGGCAACGCGCTGCTCCGGCTCGGTCGCCTGCGGATCACCTCCCGCATCACCCACTACGAGAAGCGTCGCATCTTCGGGCAGGACCTGCTCGGCTCCTACGCGCTCGAGCTGCCCCCGACGCGCTTCGAGACGGAGGGCGCCTGGCTCGAGCTCGCACCCGAGATCGAGGCGGCGCTGCAGGCCGACGGCCGTCACTTCATGGGCGGGATTCACGGTCTGGAGCACGCCGCGCTCGCGCTGTTCCCGCTGTTCGCGCTCTGCGACCGCTTCGACGTCGCCGGGATCTCGATCCCGCGCCATCCCCAGGTCAAGGGACCGGCGATCTTCCTGTACGACGGCGTGCCGGGTGGGCTGGGCATCACGCGCTCGCTGCTCCCTCGCATGGAGGAGCTGCTCGAGGCGACGGGCCAGATCGTCTCGTCGTGCGAGTGCGAGGACGGCTGCCCCTCCTGCGTTCACTCACCCCGCTGCGGCAGCGGAAACCGCCCGCTCGACAAGGCGGCCACGGTTCGCACCGTGGACCTGATTCTCGGTCGCGAGGAGCTGCCGCACGTCGAGCGCGCGCGCGAGCCGGATCCTCCCGAGCCCGACGAGGTGCGTCCCGCGGCGAAGCCCCTGGCACCCGTGGTCCTCGACGTCGAGACACAGCGCTCGGCCGAGGAGGTCGGAGGCTGGCACAACGCGCATCTGATGCGCGTCGCCCTCGCAGTGCTGTGGGACGCGGCGTCCGACAAGTTCGAGACCTACTTCGAGGAGGGAGTCGCCGCGCTGGTCGAGCGGCTGTTCTCGGCGCCGCTGGTCGTCGGCTTCAACATCGAGCGCTTCGACTACAAGGTGCTCGGCGCCTACACGCACCGGGTGCTCGCAGAGCTGCCGACCTTCGACCTGCTGCAGGATCTCCACCGTCGCATCGGTCACCGCATCTCGCTCGGGCACCTCGCCGAGTGCACGTTGGGGCGCGAGAAGGGAGGCGACGGCCTCCAGTCGCTGGCCTGGTTCCGCGAGGGCAAGCTGGATCTGATCGAGGAGTACTGTCGCCAGGACGTCGCCCTGACCCGCGACCTGCTCGAGTTCGGCCAGCGCGAGGAGCACGTCCTGTACCGCCACCGGAGCGGCGAGCTCGTCAAGGTCCAGGTGGACTGGAGCCTCGAAGCGCTGCTCGAGCGGGCCGAGACCCACCGCGGCGCAGCGTCTCCGCGCTAGGAGGCCGACCTGAGGCGCAGACGCGTCTCGAGCGGAGCGTCGTCCGAGTCGCCGAAGCGGATCGAACGAACGATGCGCGGGAGGAGGACCTCGCGCTCGTGCTGCGTGGCCTGCTCGTCGAACCGCACGACCACGGCCAGTGCGGACCTCCGCGAGGGCGCGATCAGGAACACCGCCCCCTCGAGCGTGCGCTCGTGG
>CAZLBF010000290.1:0-2909 GCA_964557495.1 uncultured Myxococcales bacterium
CCTCGACCGCGACCCGCGGACCGGCCGCCCGGACTTCGCGCGCGTCTTCCTCCAGCCGGACGGCTACGGCAAGGGGACCTATCGCCCCTACCACCCCGAGACCACGATCGGCGGCCTCTTCAACCGGGTGCGCCTGGAGCACATGGACCGCGAGGGCATCGATCACCAGGTGGTGTACGGCTCGGTGACCCTGGCCTTCAGCTCGCTCATCGACGGCGAGCTCGCGGTGGCGCTGTGCCGGGCCTACAACGACTACATCCACGACGACTGTGCGCCCTACGCCGATCGCCTGCACCCGGTCGCGATGCTTCCGCTGCAGGCGCCCGACGAAGCCATCCGCGAGATGCGCCGCTGCGTGCTCGAGCTCGGCATGCCGGCCGTCTGCCTGCCGCCCAACGTCCCACAGCCCCACCCGGAAGCGCCGGATCGCTTTCCCGAGATCCGCGTGCCGAAGCACCTCTCGCACCCGGACTTCCATCCGCTCTACGCCGAGGCGCAGCGCCTCGGAATCGGCCTCGGCATCCATGGAGCGCCGGGCTTCCAGCTCGCCGGCGGGACCTCGGACCAGCTCGACAGCTTCACGCTCGTCCACGTCTTCGCGAACCGCAGCATGCAGCAGATGGCGCTCGCCAGGCTGATCTTCGACGGCGTCCTGGAGGCATTCCCCGACCTTCGCTTCGGCTTCCTCGAGGCCGGCGCGGGGTGGCTGCCCGACTTCATGCACAACCTCCACGAGCACTGGGAGAAGCGAATCCGAGACTTCGATCCCTCGGTCGAGCCGGGGATGAGCGAGTTCCTCGTCGAGTTCGCCCGCGAGCCCAACGCACGGGGCAAGCGCGCGGTGCTGACCAAGGCCCGGGGCCTGATGCGGATGCTGTTCACCGAGTCGGCGGAGCGAGCGAGCGCCGAGGAGCTGGAGGCCTTCCGCTGCGAGCACCCGAAGCTCGTGCGCGACCCGCTGGAGTACCTGGAGAGCGGTCAGATCTTCCTCTCGGTGGAGCCCGACGATCCCGCGGCGGCCTGGCTCCCCGCGGCCCTCGGAGAGGCCGGAAAGCGGATCTGCGGGCTGGCGGTGGACTACGGTCACTGGGACGCAACGCTCGTCGACTGCGTGCGGCGCATCGCCGAGAACCCCGCCATCGACGCCGATCACGCCGTCAGGCTGCTCTCCGCCAACGCGCTGACGTTCTACGGCAAGCGGCTCGCGGAGCGCATCGCCGTGCGTCCCGCCGAGCCGACCGAACCGCGCTGGGCCACGCTGTGAGCGCGGAGCCCCGTAGACCGCGTCGAGCGCTTCGCGCCTTCGACCCGTTCCGCATCCTCTCCGCCCCGGAGCGCCGGCGCCATCAGGAGGAGTACAGACGCTTCCTCCAGCAGCGCGATGGCGACCTCGACATCGTCGGGCGCACGCTCTCGCAGCGTGAGACGTACTTCCGGGATCTCGAGAGCAAGCCGGTCGCCTGGGACGGGGAGATCGATCTCGCGGGGTTCTTCCAGCACTTCCGCGGCACGGGAACGCCCGACATCGACCCCGAGACCGTGTGGCTCATCGCAGTCGCCAAGGCGAACGAAGCCGAGAGCTGGGGTGTGGAGCTGGAGATCGACCGCTTCCTGACGCTGGGCGTGGATCACGCCGACGAGCGCGAGCTCTTCATCGTACTCGAGGAGCTCTACCACACCAGGATCCTGCTCGAGGCGTGCCGCACCTGCGGGCTCGACGTGGAGATCCAGGAGCCGCCCTGGCATCGGCGCTGGATGATCCGCGCGATCTTCTACATGCCCGAGCGGATCCGCTGGATCCCCGTCCTGTGTGGGGAGGCGCTGGCCGCCGTGGTGCTGAAGCTGCTCTACGACCGCTGCGACCTGTTCTCGGAGCAGCCCGAGGTGGAGGAGCGCCTCCAGTCGTTGCTCGGCGAGATCTGGATCGACGAGACCCTCCACGTCGCGTACCTGCGCGCCAAGCTGGGGCCGATCTCGGTGCGGGCCTCCCGTCTGCTGCTTCCGGTCGTGGTGCTCGCGCTGATGAAGGACGTTCCCCAGCTCCGCAAGCTGGGTTGCACCCTCGGTGAGCTCTACCGGCGCGCGCGGACCTCCCTCGAGATCCCGCCGGCGGTCGAGTGGATGGAGGCCGACCCGTCCGTCGACTCTTGAGACACACGGAATCTTCCGTCGCAGTCCGCAAAGGCGCTAGAATCGGCCGCGGGGGTCGCCGATGCGGTTCGAGAACGGGTCGCTGCGCCCGGGCGCGAAACGGAATCCCGAAGGTCTGCGCTGGATCTACCTGCTCGGGTCGCTCCCCTATCCGATCTGGCACCTCGCAGGTCCCGCCAACGCGATCGACCCGTGGATCGTCTGGTGGCTGATCGCCGGTGCGTTCGCTCTGGTCGCGGCCGTGTCCCGCTGGAATGCGTTCGTCGAGCGGAACCTCCAGACCTTCTTCTACGGCTGCTCGTGGCTGGTGACGATCCAGATCCTGGTGCTCGCCTCGCTCAACGACATGCATCCCTTCTTCGCGGTCGGTTCCGTCATGGCCGCGCTCGCCACGGCGGTCTCGATGCAGAGCAGGTTCGCCCTCGCGACGTACTCCCTGTTCGCACTCGGCGTCGCGGCGATCCTGTTCGCGTGGGAGCCGAGCGCGCGGAAGCTCGCGTACTGGGGCGGGTGCATGCCGGTGGTCGCGTTCATCTACCATCGCCTGAGCGTTCGCCTCACCGCTGCGGAGCTCCTGCACGAATACCAGGAGAATCTCGAGCAGCGGGTCGAGGACCGCACCGAAGAGCTCTCCGCCACGAACGAGCGGCTCCAACACGAGATGAAGGAGCGGGCCCGGCTCGAGGAGGAGCTGCGCTTCTCGCAGAAGATGGAGGCCGTGGGCCGGCTGGCCGGGGGCATCGCGCACGATTTCAACA
>CAZLBF010000291.1:0-3438 GCA_964557495.1 uncultured Myxococcales bacterium
CTGATCAGCGCCCCGAGGAGCAGCGCGACCAGCGAGAGCTGCAGGTGTGCCGTGAGGTAGCCCGGGAGCAGGCTCAGCTGCTCGCTCATTGCGGCTCGCTCATCGCGGCTCGCCCGCGCGCTCGCTTCCGAGCAGCGCATCCACCTGCTCGGCCTGACGCCGCGGAGTCTCCATGAGTCCGGCCACGATCGGCCCCGCCGGGTCGAGCAGGAGCTGGCGCGGTGTGCCCACCTGCACCAGGCGGCCTGCATCCATCACGGCGATGCGATCGCCGAGCACGAGTGCCTCGACCATGTCGTGGGTCACGAAGACAACGCTGACCTGCAGGTCGCGCTGGATCGACTGGAGGCGACGCTGAAGGCGGTCCCGCGTCAGCGGATCGAGCGACCCGAACGGCTCGTCCATCAGCAGCACCTCGGGACGCGCCGCCAGGGCGCGCGCGATGCCGACGCGCTGCTGCTCGCCACCGGAGAGCTCGGCGGGCATGCGGCCACGGAAGCGCGCGGCCTCGAGCTCAACCAGCTCGAGCAGCTCGTCGACGCGAGCCTTCACCTCCTCGTCCGGCCAGCCGAGCAGGTTCGGTGTGACCGCGATGTTCTCGCCAACGGTCAGGTGGGGGAACAGGCCGATCTGCTGGAAGCAGTAGCCGACCTGGCGGCGCAGAAGGTGCGGCTCCAGGGTGCTCGCATCGCAGCCGCCGATCCACACGCGCCCGCTCGTCGGCTCGATCAGACGGTTGATCATCTTGAGCGTCGTCGTCTTGCCGCAGCCGGAGCTCCCGAGCAGGACCAGCAGCTCTCCCTCGGCGATCTCCAGCGACAGTCGATCGACGGCCCGCGTGGCGCCGTACTGCTTCGTCAGGTCCTCGAGCCGGATCACTCCGCACAGCCTACCGCCTGGAGGCGGAGGCTGCCGACGACACCCGTCAGCGTCGTATGAGCTTGGACAGGAGACCCTGGGGTGTCTTGCGCTGATCGCGCATGCGGAGGATTCGCAGCTCGCGAACGGCCTCGATCGAGTCCGGCTTCAGCTGCACCGCCCGCTTGAGTGCCTTGATCGCCAGGTCGAGCCGGTTGGTGAACTGGTAGAGGCGCCCGAGGATGAGCGGCGGGTGGTGGTGGTTGGGCGCGAGCTTCATCCCCGCCTTGGCGTGCTTGATCGCCTCCTGGAGCACGGCGGGCTCGGCGCCGTAGACCAGGTAGGTCGCCCACGCCACCCAGGCCCGATGCTCGCCCACCCTTGGGCAGAGCTCGACGGCGCGCCGAAAGCAGGCGAGCGCCTCCGGGTAGTCCTGATGCTCGAGCTGCTCCTGTCCCGCTCGATAGGCCTCCTGAGCCCGCAGCTCGAGGTCGGACCTGTCGCGCGCTGCGGCCTGCACCGCGTCCCGCTCGGGACTCAGACGGTAGACCTCGAGCGAATCCGGATTCGCGAGCTTCGCGTAGGCGTTCTCCAGGTCACTGCCGGCAGCCTCGACGACCCGGCGGAGCTCGGGGGCTGGGTCCGCCAGTGCTTCGGGCCGGAGCCAGCCGCGCAGCTGATCGTAGCGGAGCCGGATGTCATCGGGGGAGGCGGTCGTGGCGATCCCGAGCGCGGCGAAGGGATTCTCGCGTCGAAGGCGCTCGCAGAGCGAGAGCAGCTCACCCTCGCTCGGCCGGTCCTCGGCGGCCTCGAACGCCTGGTCGACGAGCTTTCGCAGCGCGCGCAGACCGATCTTCCGGTCCCAGCAGAGCTGCGCTCCGAGCTTGCGAGCCTCGCGCTCCAGCTCGGCAGGGGGCTCGGTAGCCGGGAAGAGCACCACGGCCAGACTGGGGCCTTTTGGCCCCGACTCACGCACTGCGCGCAGGAGCTCGACTCCGCGCTGCTCGCCGCCGCCGAGCTTTCCGTCGAGCAGGACGAGGTCCGGACCCTCCCGCGCGACGGCGTCGAGCAGCGCCTCGGTCGATCCGGCCGTCAGCGCGGCGTAGCCGCCCTCCTCGAGCACCCGTGCCAGCTTCTTGCGCAGGCCCGGACTCTGGAAAGCGCAGAGAACGCGCCGTCTCTGGTCGGATCGAGTCGCAGATTGGGCCACCTCGATGATCTTCGGGCGCGCACTCAGGTGACTTAAGGGGACGCCCTCGCCGGCCGTCTCGCCGGCAACGGACCCTAGATCTGGGGGGTACCCCACACGGATCCTGTGCTAACGTCGCGGGGTCTACAAGAGCTCGGCCCGAGCCGCTCTGCGGCTTCTGGAGGGATGCGATTACCGGGGAGGTTTCGCATCCATGGGCCGCAAGTCCTTCAAAGCCATTCTGTTCGTCGCGATCGCGTTGAGCGTGCCGTGCCTTGCTCTAGGCCTGCCGCTCGATGAGTTCGACTGCATCACCGACAACCTGAGCTCGGACTGCGAGCTCGGAACGAGCCAGCTCTCGGGAACCCTCGAGGACCTGCACGGCGGCGTGGTGCGCCTCACCCTCTTCAATGACGGCCCCGAGGAGCTGGTGGTCGCGAGTCTCTACCTGGAATCGAGCTACCTCGCCGGACTCACCCTCGGAGACACGGAAGGCACGAAATTCTCGCTCGGCGGCGCGCCGCCGAACCTGCCCGGCGCCAACCAGAGCTTCGAGGTCGACCTCTACGCGACTGCGGACCCTGCGCCGCCAAAGAACGGAATCGGGCCCGAGCAGACGGGGATCTTCGATCTCGTCCTCGCCGACGGAGCGACGCCCGAGGACCTGTTCTCGGACCTGCGCGTCGGCGTTCACGTGATCGCGTTCGAGAGCGGAGGCAGTGAGAGCTTCATCGCCCAGCCGGTTCCCGAGCCCGGTGCGGCTATGCTGATCGGGCTCGGCCTCGCCTGCACGGCGGCGGCGGCCCGGCGCCGCCCGGCTCAGCCGCCACAGTTCTGAAGCTCGGTCACCCGCAGGTCGATCTGTTCGTTATAGCTGCCGAAGGCCACGCGCCAGTGGTCGAGGTAGATGCTGCGGTACGGCTTCGCGATGAAGGCGTCTCGGAGCAGGCTGAGGATGATCATCGGGGGCAGGATCCCCTGGAGTCCCTGCCCGAATCGCCAGCCGGCGCCGCCGCGACTGGCCTCCAGCGCCTCGATGTCCGGCTGGGCGCTGTCGCAGCTCGCCGGCCGCTGCAGGATCTCCCGCGCGTCGAGGTTCATCCCCGCGCAGCCGGATGTGACCAGAGCGCACGCGAGCAGCAGCGCTCCCCCTGTTCGTGCAGGTGCCTCGAGCCAACGCATTCCCGATCCCTCCATGCGAATTGCGGGCACATTCTGGCACGCGACCGAATTCCCCGCCAGAGTCGGACGATCGGAACAGAACTTTCACAGAGGACCGCTTTCGGGAGCGCGGTCGATCCAATAGGCTCCCGGCGCTGTGGACCATGACGCCGCGCGAATGACGCTCGGAAGGATGCAGAATCCCGTTCGGGGTCTTCTGCATGGTGTCG
>CAZLBF010000292.1:0-3980 GCA_964557495.1 uncultured Myxococcales bacterium
CTCCGGGAGCAGGTCCCCGCTATCGAGCAGCGCCTCCGTGTAGCCCAGGATCGCCGTCATGGGTGTGCGGATCTCGTGGCTCATGTTCGCCAGGAACTCGCTCTTCGCGCGGTTGGCCCGCTCGGCCTCGATGCGCGCGGCGTTGAGCGCCTCGGTTCGCTCCATCACCTTCTGCTCCAGCTCGTGCCGGTAGGCGTCGAGCTCGGCCGTCGCCTGGCGAAGCTGCGCGGCCGTGCGGTTGACGGCGCTCCCGAGCTCGCCGAGCTCACCGGCGCCGAGATCCGCGACCTCGACGCTCAGGTTGCCCGCACCGAGCTTCCCGACCGCATCCATCACTGCACCGATCGCTCGGATCGTCCCGTGTGAGAGCAGCCAGGCGAGCCCCCCGCCGAGCACCAGCACGACGGTCATCACGGCACCGCTCGACAGGAGCGCGTGGAGGAATGCGGTACCGACCCGGGTCGTCGACATGACGACGCGCACCACGCCTTCGGGCGCGCCGAGCGGGACGCTCGCCCCGTTCTTGCCGGACTCTATGAACGCGAGCAGCTCCGGCTCGCTGTTCTGCTCCGGATAGCGGATCACGCGGACGATCTCGGAGAGGTCCTCGCCGGGTGAGCCGTAGGTCCGGGGTTCGATCGCGGTGCGGCGCTCCGAGAGGGAGAGGGCGGGAATCGGGATCGTCTGCTCGAGGAAGAGCAGCCGGCCACGGGCGGTATAGACCGAGACGTGCACGATGTCCGGGTCCGACAGCGCGGCGCGTACCGGCTTGGCCAGGTTCTCGGGGGACTCCGTCAGCAGCCCGAGCCTCAGCCCCGGGCTCATGAAGGCGGTGAGCGCGTCGAGCTTGGCGCGAGCCTCCAGGTCCGCCTCCGCAGCCGCGATCACGTACAGCGTTCCCAGAGCCCCGATCCCGAACAGCAGGATCGGAACCACGGCCGCGATCAGCAGGTTGGCGCGGACGCTGAAGGTCCGAGTCGTTCGTGGGCGCACCGGTCACCCGTATCTGGTTGGAGCTACTCGGGAACATCGGGCTGGCGAGAGCGCGGGTTGAGCTACGGCGCCGCGGAGACGACGGAGCGCACCTCGGGGATCTCCCGGCGAAGCTGTACCTCGATGCGACGCTTGAGCGTCTCGAACGACATCGGGCAGCCGGCGCAGGCGCCTCGAAGCTCGAGCCGGACAACTCCGTCCCTGAAGCTCGCGAGCGCCACGTCACCCCCGTCGAGGCGCACGACCGGGCGAATCTCGCGCTCGAGCCAGGCTCGGATGCGCGCCTCGACGCCGTCGTCGGAGCCAGACCCGGCGTCGGCGAGGCGCTCGCTCGCGAAGCCCGGCCGGAGCCAGGCCTCTCCGGCGAGCACGTGCTCCTGGAGAGCCCGGACCAGCGGCTCACCCAGGTCCTCCCAGCTCGCGTCCGGGTCCTTGGTCACGGTCACGAACCCGGAATCGACGTAGACGCGGCGCACGCCCTCGATCCGGAACAGCCGCGCCGCCAGCGGCGACCCGGCCGAAGCCTCCGCCGGATCGTCAAAATCTCGGCACCCCTGCTCCTCCCCCCCAAGATGCACCACAAGCTTCATGCTCTCGGGATTGGGCGTATGCTCGGCAATAATCACCGGCCGCCGCGGAACAGAGGCGCTCAAAACCGCTTCCTCAGGTAGATACCCCGCAGACGATACGGCCTCCCCCCCCGAACCCCAACCTCGCCGGCATCCCGGCTTCCGACGGCCGGTACCCGGCGGGGCAGAATGCAAGCGCCGCAGCAGCGGCGCGCGCAGCGAGGCGTAGCCGAGCGTAGCCCGGCAGGCGGGCTCCGCCCGCCGATACCCGGAAAGACAAGGGCGGGAGCAACGGCGGAGTCCCCCCCAAAAAGCTTCCAGCCGTCGCCCCCGCCCTCCCCTAGCCGTTTCGCATGGAAAGCGGCGCGAGTTTCACCTTGCTTATCGGGAGTTGCGCATTCGGCTTGAGCATTTTTTGCAGGTGCGCGCGGAGAATCTGTGGCGCGAAGTCGAGGAGGGGCGCGGAGGGGCTAGAACTGGTCCGCCAGCGAGCTGGCCATCTGCTCGAGGGCCCGCTCGAGTCCGTAGCGCAGCAGACGCCCCGTCAGCGGAATCGCCGGGGCGAACTCGGCGGTCCAGCGCAGCCGCGTGCCGGTCCCGGCGGACTCAAGCTGGATCTCGGCGCGGTGCCGCTTGACCGGCAGACCGCCCGAGATTCGATAGGCCAGGCACCGAGGGGGATCGAAGCCGACGATCTCCTCCTCGATCGCGATGCCCCGCCCGCGCAGGACCCGGATTGCGCCGAGGCCGTTCGGTGCGGGGTCGCCCTCGCTGCGGAGCACGACCTCCCGCGCGCCAGCCCAGCGGGTCCAGCCGCGGTGGTCCGCGACGACATCCCAGACCCGCTCCGGAGGGGCGGGGATCTCTCGCTCGATCTCGATATGCTGCACGGGGATGAACATAGCGCGGGGGGCGGCATGAGAGGACTGGCAGCGGGCTTGGCGCTCTCGCTCGCGCTCTCTCCGGTGGCGGTGCAGGCGGGGCCCGACCCGATCGGAGCGGGTGTGGCGCTCGGAGACTCGCTGCTCGATGGGCTGGGGAACGTGGTGGGAGCGGCGGGGCTGCTCGGGGGCGCCCTCGTGGGCGGCACCGGGGACGTCGTGCAGGTCGTCGACGGCAACCGGCTCTCGCGGCCGGTGCTGCGCGGCGTGGTGAGCGGTGGCGTGCATCGCGTCGCGTTCGGGATCTCGTGGAGTGGAACCCGGTCGCTCGAGGTGCTCCGGCGCGAGCAGGTCGAGCGGCTCCCCGAGCCGTCCGCGGCCTACCTCGAGGCGGCCTGGGGCGCGGGACGCGGGACCACCTTTCTCGACGGCCTCGGCGCGCTCTGGCTGGCCGGGGGCGACCTCCTGGCGGGACCCGCCCGCTTCGGCCTGCGGCTCCTCGGTGCCGAGCAGACCGCCACCGCGCTCGAGACCTCTCGCAGCGAGGCCGCGGTGCGCTGGCTCGGGCCACCCCCGCTCCCGGCGGCAGAGTAAAGCCGGGCCGCCGCCGGCCCGCCGGTCGGGGTAGAATCGCGCCTCACCCCAGAGGAGGCTCCCGTGAAGCTCTACGACAGCGCAATGGCACCCAACCCGCGCCGCGTTCGCATCTTCCTGGCCGAGAAGGACATCGAGGTCCCCAGCGTCCAGGTGAACATCGCCACGGCCGAGAACCGCCAGGACGAGTACCTGGCCAAGAACCCGATGGGCGGTGTGCCGATCCTCGAGCTCGACGACGGCTCGATCATCGCGGAGTCCGTCGCCATCTGCCGCTACTTCGAGGAGCAGAAGCCGGAGCCGAACCTGATGGGGCGCGACGACGTGGACGCCGCGAACATCACGATGTGGGACCGCCGCATGGAGCTGAACCTGTTCAACAGCGCCACAGGCTGCTTCCGCAACACGCACGAGTTCTTCAAGGGCCGCATCCCGCAGGTCGCCGAGTGGGGCGCGGTCTGCAAGGAGGCCGCGGCGAAGCAGCTGGCGTGGATCGACACGGTCCTCGCCGACCGCGAGTTCATCGCGGGCGACCGCTACACCATCGCCGACATCACGGCGCTCTGCGCCATCGACTTCGGACGCATCAGCGACATCCGCATCGGCCCCGACCAGAAGCACCTGGCCCGCTGGCACGACGCCGTCTCCTCGAGGCCCAGCGCCAAGGCCTGACCCGGAACCCGCTAGGGCTTGAAGCTCCTCTCCTTCCACCACGGGTAGAAGGCGGGCATGTCCGCGCTCGGGCGCATGCTGAAGCGGGGGGGGCGCTTCTCGAGAAAGCTCGACACCCCTTCGAGGGCGTCCTTCGACTGCCCCATCGCGAACACCGAGGCCGAGTCGATCCTGTGCGCCTCCATCGGGTGGTCGGCGCCGAGCATCTTCCAGAGCATCTGGCGGCAGAGCGTCACCGAGACGGCGGAGGTGTTCTCGCCGATCTCCGTGG